>NZ_JARDAN010000011.1:0-157065 GCF_040560085.1 Paenarthrobacter sp. CC6
GGCATCGGCAAGCAGCTGGCCAGCAGCCTGACGATGAGCGGGATCGTCAACTACAAGAGCCCGCTGCTGGACATGAACGTGACAGGAAAATTCTCCGGCCTCAGCAGGTCATGGCTAGACGAATTTGAGAAGGATGGCACGGAGGGTTTCGTGGCTTCCCTGCGAGAAGACCTTGCTGTTGACCCAGCGCTTGCCTTAGAAATAGATGAAATTTTTGAACGCCTGGGGGCGCCTGAAGATTTACTCGATGAGACGGCAGAATTTCTCAACCTCACGATGCCTTTTGGGCACGATTCGGCTGTTCGAACAGGACTTCAGATCGTGGCGGTAACCAGTCTCTTTGCGATACTGTTGATGATTTTTCTCAGTAACCCTTTCCTCGGTGCTGTTCTCTCCGCTGTTGGAACACCGAACGTAGCGGTCTCTTGGAAAGCTACGGGCAAGGCCTACGACCGGCTGTACGGCCTCGAGGCCAAGCCAAAGCCCGGGGCAAAAAGCAGCAAGGGAGGAAAACCTGGTCTCCTCGCCAACGGGCGCGGGCGCAAACGCTCCGGCCGCTGGTAAGGGGCTCGATGCACCCTTTCGGCTGCCAAGATCAGGATTCCGACTTCATTTTTGTTCGCTCTTGTGCTGACTTCCGTAGCCGTCCGTCTGGCTCTGCAGTTGCCCACATACGCACAAATCGCAGGTAAGACGCTGGTGTCGGTGGCTTCGGAAGACTGGGGCCCCCAATGGTGGAAACGCGCCGAAGCAATCAGCCGCCTCGAAGCGCTTTGGAGCACCTCGGACACCTCCGCCTGGATGGCGCCACCGGCATGAGCTCTGGTGGCGCGACCACGCAGACCACCACATGAACTTCCTGCTCAGCTGATGGGCCGTTCAGGGGGTGCAGCCTCCAGGCCCACCGGGTGGATGGTCGGTTTCGGATAGTTACTGCTTCCGTCCCAGTGCATTTGAAAAGGTGAACCGTCCGCAGAGGAAAGCGTTGATATTACGCGCCGGCCGTCCGTTACCTGGTCCACGTCCACTCCGAAGTGATGAGCCAAAGAAGGCGCCAACCCAACCAATTCCGGGTCAAAATTTGGCGAGGTTGAGCCGTTTGGCATCAATATCGCAGTTGTCTGTTTTTCCCCCTGGACGAGTACGAAGCGTCTGGTATGGAAAAAGGCCATGGAGAGGTAGCCAGCAACAACAGCTGCCTCTTTGAACTGCAGGGGATGAAGTTCAAGCTGTTGTGCTGCGACAAGATGCTGTACCTCGAGGTCGGTTTCTAAATGTCCCCAATCCTGGAGACTGGCGATCACGGCGATATCCCCGGACCTTATGGCGAGAAAGGGGATCTCATTGGAATCAACGTAATCGAAGTTCAGATGCGGTTCCGCCTCGGAGACTTGGCACTTCAGAACGAAGATGGACCATGGGTTTTCCCCTGCACTTCCGACCCACGCAGCAGTCCCACGGACGTTCTGCATCAGGAAGTGATGCATGGCGAAGCGACCCAGATCTTCATCACGGACGATTGTGGGTCCGTCGGTGTCCTTTCGGTCCAAGAGACTCGATCGTTCCTTAACCAACAAGCCATAGAAGATCTTGGCCAGCCAAAGGAAGAGCACGCGGCGGTCCATGGCTTTAACTCCATCGAAGCCGAGTTCAAATGCCGCCCTTACCGTGCTTTCCATCTGCGAAAGATGGGTTCCGTTACACTCAAGGCAGCTCGGGATCGTCAACTGACGATACGGAATGTACGTGCCGTTCTGGAGTGTCACGGTCTCGTTGATCAGGCCATGTCTCTTAAGCAGCCACTTCGGAAAGACATGTTCTTTGGTGCGGTTCGAGTCATTCAACGCACTCAAACACAGAAAGCAAGCGTCCTCCGAGTAACTCCAATCGGAGCTTTCTGTTCCTAGAAATCCCGCTTCCGTCTCCATGCCTTACTCCTAGCCTTTGAAGTTTTGAGTGACCTTATCAACAGAGACCCGACGCGCACCCAAGGCCTCCCGTTCAGACTCCAACAACGGGGCCACCGACCCTCGGTAGGCTGTCTCCCTTGATACTCATCCCAGGTGGGAACGCCTATCGAATGCAGGCGGTGGTCCACATGAAATGCCGTCCGCCCCGTCACTGCTCGCGGTCAGGTTCCTGAGCGTCCCAGCGCTTCCGGGCTCCTTGCCGGGTGACTCCGTATGCTCTGCCGATTTTGTCCCAAGAAAGGCCTTCAGCCCTCGCGGCGGCCACGGCCTCATCAAGCTGGGCTTCGACCGTCTTTATTTGCTCACCCAGGGTCTGGATGGTGTGGAGATGGAGGTCCGGGGCGATGTGGGAATGCCATTGAGCCAGGAAAAGCGGTTCAAGGTCGTCGCGGTCGCTGACGTAGCTGGGGTCATCGCTGGAGGGGGCCCCAGCATAGATGAGATAGCGGGTGAGGTCTTCCTCGACGGGGTCCCAGACGCGGGTCCACAGCGGGTCCAGAACGACGTGCTTCTTGAACGGTTCGCAGCTGCAGGCAACTCTCCAACCGACCACCTGGGATGGCGGCCGCCAGGCCTGGCTGTCCGGGTCGTCGTTTTCCCAAATAACCTTGCCATCCGGTGACATCAGGCTGATTTCCATGTGCTTGCCGCCGGCCCCGAACATGCCGTCGGCGAACACGCAGACAACATAGCCCTCGTGTCCGCTGCCCTCGGTGAACCAGCCCATCGTTGCTTCCCTCCATCGGCCTCCGGTTGCTACAGTCATCAGTATGCCTGATAGCAACCATGGTTGCCAAGGTATTCAACATAGGCAACTTTACTTGTCATAATATCCGTTATCGGCGTTCAAACAACGGGAGTAGAAGTAGCTGCGAGGCTTCCTTCCGCGGTGAATTGGACGTTTTCCGCGGAAGGCTGCGACAGCGTGAGGAATCACTTTTGGGCACAGGCCGCTATGTCATCTGGGGCCCTTAGGGCTACTTCGCGCGGCCCGTCGGATTCGCGCGGAAGGATGTTCTGCGGCGGCGTCGAGCAGTTCTTGAACGGAGGTCTCCTCTGTAGGCGCTGTCAGCCGAGAGACGACCGAAGCAGCGCTTTGCGTACCGCCCGATACTAGTGTCTTGGCAAGAGCCGTAACAACGATGCCTGACGCTCTTCCGGCAGCGACCAGTTTACTCAAGCCAGATAGCGCTGCGTCAGCGACCATCTGGCTGGTGTCGCCAGCCAGTGCCATTAGTACCTCAACTTCCGCAGCGTCCCCGTGTCTCTCGATGATTCGCGCACTAGAAGCACGCTGGGCTGCATTTCCGCAAAGAAGCTCCCGTACCACCTGGCTGCGTACTGATTCTTCTGAAAGAGCGGCGAAACCTTCTGCCGCCAAGCCACGAATGTCCTTCTCGTCGTCAAAGTACTGTCGGCCGGGCATTGTGTTCCGCAGGCCAAGTACGTGCTCGGCAAGCTGCCTCTTGGTCTCTACTGAAAGCTGAGCCCCGTGAATGGCGAGGACATCCAGTGCCCCGGAGCGCTCCCGGCCTAAGACATGCGGAGCGGTCAGCAACAATTGAATGCGATCCCAGCGCGCTTGGGGAGGGTGCCAAACATTTAGGAGTGATAAGGCCTGCCCAGGGTCAAGTCCGCCAACCGAGTGCATGCCTTTGGCCGCATTGTCGACGAGGGAATCAATGACTCCGCATAAGCGGTCGATGAGGGCAATAACCGCGTCGCTTGGAAGAGTTCTGACATCGTCGATGGCGTCAAAAGCGAGAAGTTCACCCGTTCGGGCGCGTTGATGAATTTCGGAACGGCTTTCGGGTACCGTCGGAGCCGCCACCGCCAGATATGCTTCGCGTAGGTATGCAGCGTCTGACTTGTAACGTTCTGCGGCACGTCGGCGATGACTTTCGGTCCACGCAGATTCTGGAATCACGTGGATCAGTCGGGCGAGGGTCTGTGCAGCGCCATCCTCGAAAACATGCGCTTCATCGAGGAAGTAGTCAATCACTGCGTGCAGAGAAGCGTCACTCATCGTCCAGACCATGGACTTGAGTAGATCGATGCTCTTGTAGAGCATGATAAATGTAGGCCGAACGCGTTCGTAGTACACCTGTGGGTCTCGCAGTGTCGCAAGCACCCACATACAGATCTGGTCCGCCTGGGCAGGTTCGATTACATCGCCGGCGGCAGTCAGCAGCTCAATGTCTGCTAGTGCGCTTGTTCGGGTTGAACTAGATAAATGCACACGTGACGCTGCTATTCGGGCGGCCATTGCAGGTCCCCTCCGTACGATGCGTCGGGTTGCGAGGCGGGTGCTCTCGCTGTCGCCGGATACTCGTAAGAGGGTTAGCCAGCCCGCGACCGCCTCGGCACTGTCCGTAAGGTCTGAAACCATCAGGAAGTGTTTTCCGAGCGCGCCGGTGGCATGGCGCCAGCTGTCGTGATCTCCTGCGCAGGATGCAAGTAGCGCCGCGGACAGCAGGCGCCTGTGCGTCTCATCTGAGTTTCCGATCCGAATCGACGAATCCTCGCTCCAGGTCCGGAATCCTGCGGACAGGTGAGCCGACAGTCCGTAGGACGTGACTTGGCTTCTCCACCATGATGCAGGATTGTCGCTGCGTTGAACGATGTTGGCAATGTCGCCCTTCATCCAGCCCGCGGCCCTGAACGACGTCCCCGCACATGCACCTGCGATAGCCGCCGCCGTTACGTCGTGTGGTGCCTCGCGGTGGATTCGCTGTGTCGCCATCGCTAGGTCGAACGCATCTTCGTGTCGCCCGGCTTCGAGCAGCGCTCGGGCTCGTTGAGCTTCGAGCCACGCGTGATCGACAAAGGAATAGTCGTCGTGCTCCAAGGCATCTCGGACTGCCCGAAGGGCTGTGTCAGGATCGTTTTCCCATAGGTGATGCATGCAGCACAGGACGGTAGCGGCAGCGCGTTCTGCCGGAGTCGATGCAAGTCCGACAAGCCCAAGCAGATCGTCGGACTCCCCCTGATAGTGCCAACGATGAAGGGCGGCAGTAGCGCGCCAGGACCAGTCATCGGATCCAAGCGCGTCCTCGAGCGACAGACCCTTCCTCTTTGCGTCGGAGTCTTGCATATTGCTTGGAAGCTCGATCGGGTCCAGAATCTTTTCGATTTCGCTGCGCAACAGCACCTGCATGGCAAGTGCTTCGGGCCCGGTGATCGTATCGGTGGCCAGATTGGGGTGGGGTGCTATTAGCCTGGGAGTGATGAGGGCATGCCGTATTTCATCTTCAGGTGGGAGATGCACCGCGCCCGTCCAGGCTGTTCCGTCCCAAGTGGGGGTGGCAAGCTGTGTGAGGGCAACATCGGAAAGCGCTTGATTGTTGTCCGAGTCGACGGTCTGTGAGGTTGGCAGGAGAATCTTTGCGCCCTTGCCAGTCGAGACGACTCGTTCGGGGGTTACATGAACCCAGTACGAAAGATTCTTCTCTTGGTCGCGCAGGACCACCACGTGCGGCAGGGCGTGCCGGAGCCAGTAGTCGAAGTGTTCGCGGTCGGCTTCAGTGAACCACCAACCAGTGATCGTGCCGTCCGTGTCCTTCTGCGGAGAGGTGAAGTACGACGGCCCTGTCTTGACCTGGGCACCCATAACGGCGCCGAGTTCGTATCGGCGGGCGTCTCGGGGACGCAGATACAAATCGGTGCCTGTGTCGTGCCTGCTGTCGACCACGCCGCCCCAGCCCAAACGCTCGAATTGCGCCAAGACCTCGGACTCGCCTGACGTTCCAGTAGCTTCATTCTTCGGCGCCCGCACTTAGGCCCCCTTCGTTTCGTCGGCTACAACACGGATGTTGCGCATTGCAGAACCAGTGAATAAGAGCGGAATAAATGAGTCTCGAAACGCGATTCCTGCGGGGCGTTGGGTGTGCCCGCCACCCGGAGGATTCGTAAGAGGAAATCTCATTCCCACCGGCGCATCGGCCGCAATATGGCGGGGAAATGGGCCGTCGACCGGATAACCAGGGTGAGAAGGCGCACGGAGATTCACGGGAAGCTCCCCCCGCCCGTCGAAGTGTCTTGCAGCGGCGATATGGAACATGGCGCCGTGAGCCCAAGCGATCATGTATGCCTCGGCGAGAACAGCAGGAACATCTACCCTTAACTGGGTCAGCTCCAGCCCCTGGCGATGCCCGCCCACCTTGGGCGCCTGTGCGAGTACCTCGATAACTGGGCGGTCAAAAATGTCTACGGCATCGGGCCCTGTCAGTGCACTAACTGGGATTGTCCCATCTGCGGCGGGCGGAGTGGAAGCGAACGTTACCTTGAGGTCATCTCGTGCCCGGACCGATAGACCATGCTTGACCTTATTGTGAGCGGCGTTGAGTTGGAGTTCGTGTCCCACTAAGAGATCAATCGAAAACTGAAGCCAGTCGGCGAAGACGTTGGAGGCTGATGCAAGTTGCTCGGTCATCCCACTCTGCAAGTCCTGCTGGCGGAGGACCAGGCGAGCGAACTTCATCGGGGCGTCTGGAGACGAGAAGAACTCTTGGAGCTGTTCGACGATTTGATCAAGTTGGTTTGGCCCCATCGACAGCGCCTCCCAGACGCAGGGCGTTCCCGAGGTGAGCGCCGCCGTCAACCGCACAAGGGACTCAGCCGCGTGGTGCCGCAGGGCATAAGCGTCGGTAGCGACCTGTGTTGCAATGGTCCTTGGAGAGGTTTCGGGGACAAAGCTAATAGGTCGGCCGAGAAGTCGAGCGAATTGTCTAGCGGTCTCCGCTTCATGTCGCTCATCTTCATGAGGCGTTACGGGACGCAGTTGGCTGTCGTTGCCACAATCCGCCCACCGAAGAACCATTCCAATTCGGACGCTGAAGTACCCGTAGGGATCAGAAGACAGGAAAGTGTCGTCAAGCTCCTGACGCTGCTCGGCCGTGAGGTTTGGCCCGGTAGGTGGAAGATACATCCAATAAAGCGTAGATTCACTCGGCCGACTGACCCTCCCGCCCCGCCGAGCCGATATGAAGGAACCGTCATGTTTCCACGACGGCCAAGAGCAGCAGTCCCCTTCCCCCTCTTTACAGAATCACGGTTATCGGCTTTAAAAGTGCGGGAGTGGAAGTAGCCATGAGAACTTGGTGACAAGCTTTGTTGGCCCTAGGAATGCGCACGGAATCACTGATTGGATCGCAACCGATGGCATCGGGCGGTAAACCCAGGTGGGCGCTCATTCTTAGGTGGCCGGCTGGGTCTCTGGCTGTGGCCGTAGGATCCGGTCGTACCAATCGGGAGGGTGAACAGAAGGCCGCCCTAGGAGGTATTCCTGGACTGCATCGACCCCTAATGCTGTGACTTCGAAGAGTTCTGATGCGGTTTCGATGCCTTCTGCAATGACTGCGGCTTCCAGGCGGCGGGCTAAACGTACAAGGTTTCGGGCCCTGTTCCTTTGTCCGTCACTTCAATGACCATTTCTGCGGCCATTCCGGAACAGAACGCGCAGGCTGCCTCGGCCCCTTCAACTGATGCGAGGGTTGTTCCAGGACGAAAATCGAGGGGTTCATCCCGTACCGAGTGTCCAGGGCGCCGGGGGTGCGCCCATCCACAACATCGAGCAGTGCAGCGGTGTTCGCGAACGCGAATGTCGCGGTGCCGTAGATCGGCACGTGCGGGGCCCCGTGTGAGTCTTTAAGCGTAGTGCCGTGCACGGCGCGGGTGGCTTGTCCCTGGATGGTGGCGGCTGGGGGCGGTGGTCATGAGTTCTCCATTCGAGCGGGGGCGCTTCGTTGTGACCAGAACACGACGGGGATCAGGAGCAGTGAGAGGATTCCGCCAGCCAGAGACAGGACGCTGTAGCTGGTGCCTGCGACGATGATCCCTGACATGGCTCCGCCGGTGGCTCCGGCGAGGGCGATGAGGACATCGATGGAGCCTTGTGTTTTGGCACGTGTTTCGATTGGGGTGGCGTCGACGATGAGGGCGGTGCCACTGATCAGGCCGAAGTTCCAGCCCAGCCCAAGCAGAGCGAGTGCGATCATCAGCTGAGTCATGGAGTGTGCAGGGGCAGTTGCGGCGACGATCCCGGCGGCTAGGAGGGTCAGGCCTGCGGCAATTGCCATGGGTACTCGGCCGAGTTTGTCGACAAGCATGCCGGTCACCAGGGATGGCAGGTACATACAGCCAATGTGGATACCGATCACGACGCCGACTTCGGTGAGGCCGTGGCCGTGGGACTGCATGTGCACCGGGGTCATGGTCATGATGGCGACCATGGCCACCTGGGTCAGGACCATGACGGTGGTGCCGACAGTGACACCGCGACTATCTACTGGGGGCGCGGACCGGGACTGAGGATCAGATGCTGTTGCCTGTTCCTGGACGTTGATCGCGGTTGCGAGCAGGAGAGGGTCTGGGCGGAGCCAAAAGAAAAACACCAAGCCCGCCAAGGTATACGCGGCGGCCGCGAGGAGGAACGGTCCCGACAGGTCCGGAATGCCCAAACTCGCTGCGAAGGCGCCCATCGGGGTGACGAGGTTCGGGCCGGCAACTGCCCCAAGGTCGTGGAAACCATCGCTATGCTGATCGCAGTCGCCCGCCGCTTGGCCGGAGCGAGGTCTGTTCCGGCATAACGGGCCTGAAGATTAGTCGCCGTCCCCGCCCCGTAAATAAGGAGGGCCATGAACAGCAGGATCACGTTGTTCGTGATCGCTGCCAGGACGACCCCTGTGGCACCGACACCGCCAGCGATGAAGCCCGCGGCAAGGCCCACACGACGGCCATTGCGCTGAGAAAGCCGTCCAACGACCAGCGCTGCTCCGGCTGAGCCGAGGGTGAACAGGGCCGCGGGCAGGCCCGCGAGCCCGGCGGTGCCGAGCATTTGCTGAGCCAGGAGTGCCCCGACGGTGACACCGGCAGCGAGCCCGGCTCCGCCGAAGATCTGGGAGACGATGACGACGACGAGGGTGCGCCGGTAGAGGGCATGCCGGCGCTCGGGTGAAAGGGCATAGGACTGAACAAGGGGCTCTGACATCTGTTGCATCGTCGGGGTTCCTAAGCAGTTGCCGTCAGGTCGATGCTGCCGCCCGCACGCCACTCCAGCACGCCTTCGTCCATCGCCCAGGCGTCAATGCCCTGATTCCGCATCAGCCGCGCCGCTTCCCGGGCCAGAAGGCAGAACTCACCCCGGCAATAAACAACTACGCGCCGGTCCCGCGGTACCTCGTCCATCCGTGCGGCCATGTCATCCAGAGGAATGGACACAGCCCCCGGGTAGTGCCCGGCGAGGTATTCATGGGCCGGGCGGACGTCAAGCATGAACGCATCGCGGGTTTCACCGAGGGTGTGAATCAGGGGCACAGCTTCGCAGTTAATGCCTGCCTCTGTCACACTTTCGGCCGGGATCGGAGCGGGAAGGAATTGCGCCGCAACATCTTTCATGGACACGAACAACGCGGCCACCTCGGGTCCTGCCAGCCGGTAGTAGATCCGCACACCGTCCCGCCGGGTCCGGACCAGCCCGGCGTTTTTCAGCACCTGCAGGTGGGAGGACACGCTCGTGACGCCCATCCCGGCCATGCGCGCCATGTCCTCTACCGACTGCTCTGCCTGGGCCATCAACTCCAGAAGTTCCAGCCGGTTCCCGTTGCCAATGGCCTTGCCGATGCGGGCCACATGGCCATAAGCCAGCTGATTCATTCTCTACTCCAATGTTCCAACGATTACTGGAATATTATCAGAGCCGGCCTCTGGGATAGTTTCAGCACGGCTGCCGCCTTCGCCCCAGCGGTGCCTTCGGTCACATGGCGGCTGGCTTGTAGTCGCTGCCCCGCATGCGAGTTGCCGCCAGGAGCTCAGGGCCGTTGTTGACGGGCTCTGTACCCGCCATGCCGCAGTAGAACCCCCAATTTCATCAGCTCCAGAGCCGGGCGCCGAGAGGCCGTCGGTCCCCTAACATCGCTCCGGCGCAAGTTCCAACTTTCGGGGCGCGGCTAAGGGCGTTATCGGCGCTTGAATCTCCTGTTTCTTGGTCCTATTAAGGTTGTGTTCACCAGATACGACAATCATTGGATTCGTTGGCCTTGGTCGAGGCCTCGCGTCTCGTCCTACAGATTTGGTCGCCCTCCCGGTTGGGCAGAACGCATTGAAAGGGAATTCTTGTGAGTGGTCAGCCGTCTTTGGCCCGTCGCCTAGGGACGACCGATGCCGTGGTTATCGGCCTGGGATCGATGATCGGGGCGGGTGTTTTCGCGGCTTTCACGCCGGCCGCCGCCGCTGCGGGTTCTGGCCTGTTGGTGGGTTTGGTCATCGCCGCCGCTGTGGCGTTCTGCAACGCAACGTCCTCGGCGCAACTTGCAGCGCAGTACCCCACCTCCGGAGGTACGTACGTGTACGGGCGTGAACGGTTGGGCCACTGGCCGGGGTTCCTGGCCGGGTGGGGGTTCGTGGTGGGCAAGACCGCCAGCGCGGCGGCGATGGCGTTGACTTTTGCCGCCTATGTTGCTCCTGCCGGGTGGGAGCGGCCGGTGGCCATCGCCGCCGTCGTGCTTCTTGCCGGGGTGAATTACCGGGGCGTGACCCGCACGGCCAAGTTGACCCGGATCATCGTCGCGTGCGTTCTCGCGGTGCTGGGGCTGTTCGTCGCCGCGGCCTGGCTTCCCGGCACGGCCGATCCTGCCCGGATCCTGGGAACGGATCTTCTCGATCATGGCTGGTACGGGATTCTGCAGTCGGCGGGGTTGTTGTTCTTTGCCTTTGCCGGGTATGCCCGGATCGCGACGATGGGTGAGGAAGTCAGGAACCCGGGACGCAGCATCCCACGGGCCATCACGATCGCGCTGGCCGCCACGGTCCTCGTCTACGCCGTGATCGCCGTGACGGTGCTGGCAGTCCTCGGGCCTGGTGGGGTTGCCGGAAGCCCGGCCCCGTTGGCCGCGGCGGTGGCGGCGGGGCCGTGGCCCTGGGCTGAACCTGTTGTCCGGGCCGGTGCCGCGATGGCGTCGCTGGGCGCCCTGCTGGCACTGGTCGCCGGTCTCGGCCGGACAAGTTTGGCCATGGCCCGCGAGGATGACTTGCCCCGGTTCCTCGCCGCAGTCCATCCCGTTTTCCGCGTACCGCACCGGGCCGAAGCAGCCTTGGCGGTGGTCATTTGCGTGATCCTGATGTTCGCGGACCTGCGCGGAGCCATCGGATTCTCCTCATTCGGGGTTCTTGTCTACTATCTGATCGCCAACCTGGCGGCCTTCACCCAGACGGCCGGGCACCGTCAATACCCGAGGGTCCTGCAGGTCCTTGGTGCTGTCGCGTGCGTCCTGCTGGCCGCGACCCTCCCATGGCAGGCTGTCGTTGGCGGGTCGGTCATGTTCGCCGCCGGGGCCCTGTACCGGATTGCCCGGATCAAGCTCCGCACGCCGAACCGTCCGTCCTGAGGCGACGCGGCCAGCAGCCTTTCACTGGTGCGGGGCAGTCAAGACTGCGGCTTTTGGCGAGAGGAGACGAGCCGCCCGACCCAACGTCGGGGCCGCGGGATTCTTAGTGGATTCCGTGCGCGGCACCGTCGTGGTGAGCTTGGCCGCCCGCGATCCCGGCCGCAGAGGCAAGGTGGCTCCAGCCCGCGTCACTGAGTGCGTGGTATGCGATGTGAAGTTCCCGCGCCGGTTCCGCGATAGCGGTGATGTCGCCATGCTCGAGCGCGTTGACCAGTATGTTGGCGGTGCTCGGGCCATGCGGTCAAGTGCCTGGGCATCTGATGTTCGATCAACCGGGGTGGAAGTAGTTCCATTCCACGAGAAAGGGTTTCTCCGCAGGTAATCGAACGGTGAAACCGGCACTTAGTCAACGGAAAAAGTATCTGGCTCATGAGCCTGTCCTCATATGGCCCTGCTGATGCAGTCCGGATCTAAGCTGGGCCCCAACCTGCACCGGAACCGGCACATCGGAGCCCCAGCCGCCGCCAGCTTCGACGGCGCCAACAGGGTGGAGGACCCCGGCCCCTCTCCCGTTCGCGCGGGAGCTGGTGCTGGCGATCTCGCACGTGTCTCTCGACGCGGACGCCCCTCAGGCAGCAGTTCCGGACCGCGGCAACTTGATTGTTGAGTTGTCAGGACGTGGAAGCTGCGCCGGCTCCGGTCTCCTTGTCGACAACGGGACTGTGTCCGTATGGCTTACGCCATATTTCGCTCCGAAAGGTTGCTGCGTCCTCGCGAAAGCGGGACGACCACCGCCGATCTCTCTCTTGCAACCTGCTAAGGATGCGGTCCCTCCGTCTGCGGACGTACCAAATTGCCGCAGGCAATGACATAAGTCCCAGGAAGAGGCAAAGCCACGCGTAAATGTTCATTGCGTGAACCCTAGGCGTTCGAGTTTGAAGCTTTTGAGAGCCCGATTTTTGTTGGGGAATGCGGCAGCGGTCCCTTCGTGGTGATTGTCGGACTTGGCTGGTTGCTGGGGAAGGCGACGCCTTCGCCCACCACCCGCAGGCACAGTTCCGTGCCGGGCTTGGTGATGGAGGCGTTCCAGTGCCGGATGGTGATGATCTCGCCGCCGCCCGGATACCGGTGGCCGTTGCCGGAACCCACACCGTCCGGGGCGGTGTAGGCGCCCAGCTGGATGCGGACTGTCGTTTCCGGTCCGAAGTAGTCCGTGTCGACCACGACGCCGCGGATCGGGCCGTCCGGTGCGATCCGGATCTGCTCGGGACGCAACATAAGTTGGACCTTGCCTTGTGCGGGTGGGCGTCGCACAGCGATGCCACCCAGGGAGCACGTCGCCAACGAGCCCTCCATCCACGCGTCCAGAATGACAGCCTCGCCGAGAAACTCTGCCGTCGCCCGGTCTGCGGGGCGGGTATAGACGACGAACGGGTTGCCGATCTGCGCCAGTCTTCCTCCGCGCATAATGGCCACCTGGTCCGCGAAGGACAACGCTTCGGCTTGATCGTGAGTGACCAGAATCGTGGTCACCCCGGCAGCGTTGAGAACGTTCGCCACCGCCCGGCGGGTCGCAACCCGCAGGCCGGCGTCCAGTGCGGAGAAGGGCTCGTCCAAGAGCATCAGCTCCGGCTCACGAGCCAGTGCCCTGGCCAGGGCCACCCGCTGCTGCTGTCCACCGGAGAGCTGATGCGGTCGCCGCCTGGCCATGGCAGGGTCCAACGACACCATGTCCAGAAGTTCCTCGACACGGGACTTCACGGCCCGCCGGCCGCCGTCGAGCTTTCCGGAATCGAGGCCGAAGGCCACGTTCTGGCCAACCGTCAGGTGCGGAAAGAGCGCGCCGTCCTGCGCGACGTAACCGACCTGGCGCTTATGGGCCGGGACCTGGACCGATCCGCCGGCCACGGCAGTGCCGTTGAGGCTGATGGATCCGGTGTTCGGGTGTTCGAAGCCGGCAATGAGCCGCAACAGAGTGGTTTTTCCGGAGCCTGAGGGGCCGACGATGGCAGTGGTCCCGCCGCGGGCAACAGAAAGATTGACGCCCTTGAGCACAGCCTGGGAACCGAAATTCTTGGTGACGTCCGAGATGTCCAGGTGCGTGTTGGTGGTGGGAGCCACGGACGGGGCCACCCGGGGTGACGGGAGCCGTGAAGGAGATTGTTCTGTCACTGTCCGGCTACTTTCTTGGACTGCTGGAAAAGCAGGTAGGTCATGGGGGCCGAGAGCAGGATCATCAGCAAGGCGTAGGGCGCTGCTCCGGTGTAGTCGATCTCGCTGCTTTTGCTCCAGAATTCGGTGGCCAGTGTTCGTGTGCCGTTGGGAGCCAACAGCAGGGTGGCTGTGAGTTCATTGACGATTGCCAGGAACACCAGCGCGGCTCCCCCGGCCGCAGCCGGGGCGGTGAGGCGTAACGTCACCCTGAAGAAGGACGCCAAGGGAGCTTTCCCCAGGGACTGTGCAGCCTCGTCAAGTTCCTTCGGCGCCTGCGCCAATCCGGAGCGAAGGTTGACCAAGGCCCGGGGAAGGAAGAGCAGCACGTACGCGGCGACCAGGACGCCGGCGCTCTGGTAAACGCCTGGGACGACGCGGATGCTGACGGTCACGAAGGCCAGGCCCACCACGATTCCCGGCAGTGAGCTCGTGACGTAGTTGGATAATTCGAGGAGTTTGCTGAACCATCCCGGGTGCCGGACGGTCAGGTAGGCCATGGGGAAGGCAACCAGGGTGGTCACGGCCGCACCGGCGGCCCCATACAGCATGGTTTGCAGCAGTGCAGGCATGAATTCCTCGGCAGCCCACACCTCCGGGCCACCTGCGATCAACCATTTCAGGACGAACCAGAGAGGCAGTCCGAAGGCCAGCGCTGTGAGGGCCACGAGTCCCAGCTGGGCGGGAAGCTGGTACCCGCGCAGCGGCAGTTGCGTTGCCTTGGCCTGCGCGCCTGATCCGATCCGGGCGTAACGCGCGGTGCCGCGGCTCTTGACCTCGGCGAGCAGGAGGACAAGGCAGAGCAGAACGAGGACGCTGGCCAGCATGTTGCCGGCGGTGCCGTTGAAGGTCGACTGGAATTGGACCATGATCGCCGTCGTAAAAGTATCGAAGCGGATCATCGCAAAGGCACCGTACTCGGCCAGGAGGTGCAGTCCCACGAGCAGTGCCCCGCCGGTCATGGCGATGCGCAACTGGGGCAGCACGACACGGAAGAACACGGCCCAAGGCCCCAGGCCAAGAGAAGCCGCGGACTGCTCAATGGCCGGATCCAGGCGGCCCAACGTGGCGGCAGCCGGTATGTACACCAGCGGGAAGTACGAAAGGGTTGCGATCAACACACCGGACCAGAGGCCTTCGAGCGAGGGGATCGCCGAAACCCACGCATAGCTGTTGACGAACGCTGGAATGGCCAGCGGGGCGGCCAGGGCGACAGCCCACCAGCGGCGACCAGCCAGCGTGGTGCGCTCCACCAGCCAGGCGCCACCCACTCCGAGAACCAGGCACAGCGGGACGGTAATGACCGTCAGCAAAACAGTATTGAGCAGCAGCTCGCCCACCCGCGGGCGGACGATGAGTTCCACTGCGGTGTCCCATCCGGTGGTGACCGTCATATAGACGACGTAACCCAGCGGGAGGAGCGAAAACAGGGCGATCAACACCGCCAGGAGGGACAGGGTGGAAACGCCGAAAGGCGGGCGAGGGCGCTTGCCCTTGCCCGCCGTCGTCGTGCTTTCCGGTCCTTGCGGGCGGGAAGCCGATAGGTCAGTCTTCACAGAACTAGAGGAGTCCTGCCTTGGTCATCAGCTCGGTGACCTTGGCGGAGTTCAGCTTGGCCGGGTCAACGCTGGGAGCCTGCAGATCCTTGATGGGAACGAGCTTGGCGTTGGCGTCCACCTGCGAGGCGATGGCGTACTCGAAGGACGTGCCGTTCTTCAAGACTTCCTGGCCCTGCTTGCCGGTGATGAACTTCAGGAAAGCCTGGGCGGCGGCAGCGTTCTTGGAGGACTTAACCACACCACCACCGGAAACCGAGAGGAACGCTCCGGGATCCTGGTTCTTGAAGAAGTACGGCGTGACGTTCTTGGAGTTCTCGCCGGTCTTGGCCTGGTCACCGTAATAGTAGTAGTGGTAGATCAGGGCGGCATCCACTTCGCCGGCGTTGACGGCCTTCATGGCAGTGCTGTTGCCCTTGTAAGCCTTGAAGTTTTCCTTCATGCCCTTGAGCCACTCGTCGGTGGCGGCTTCGCCCTTGAGCTCGAGCAGCGCGGCAACAATTGCCTGGAAGTCAGCGCCGGACGGGGAAGCGGCCCACTTGCCTTTCCACTCAGGCTTGGCAAGGTCCAGCATGGAGGCGGGCAGCTTGTCGTCGCTGATCTTGTTCTTGTCGTACACCAGGACGGTGGAGCGGGCGGCGATGCCGGTCCACTTGCCCGTGGAGGGACGGAACTCGGCAGGGACCTGGTCAAGGGTGGCCTTGTCGACGTCCGCGAACAGTCCGGCGTTCTCTACCTGCGCCATTGCCGGGGAGTTCTCGGTCAGGAATACGTCGGCCGGGGAGGCTGCGCCTTCCTGGACGATCTGGTTGGACAGTTCGGTATCGGAGCCCTGGCGGATGGTGACCTTGACGCCGGTCTCCTTGGTGAAGGCGTCCACCCATTCCTTGGTCAGGGTGTCGTGCTGGGCGTTGTACACGGTGATTTCACCGGAAACTGTCCCCGCTGAAGCGGTGCCGGAGGCAGCGGGCGTCGTGCTGGCGTTCGAACCACAGGCCGCCAGGCCAAGCGCGGCGGTCGCGGCGAGGGCGATTCCTGCCAGCGCGTTCTTGCAGATGTTCATGGGTGCTTCTTTCTGCGAACAAAAAACTCTGAGGGACCTTCGTCCGGGCAGGCCAGAGGTTTGGGGATGGCGTGCTCCTGTAAGAGTAGGTAAGCCTTGCCTATCCGCAAAGCTCAATAGGGCGAACGTGATGGGGATCACGAAAATTACGACAGTGTTGCGTGCCGTAATCGCATCGTCACTTGGCGGAGGCGACGCGGGCAGGCCCCCAGGGGAGAACTCGACTTTGGGCGGCTGCTAGGTGAAGGCGCGAATGGGCAATCATGGCACGGCCGCCCAGCTGCACTGGCGGGGGCGGCCTGTGTTGGAGAGTGAAATGCTGAAGCGGGGGCTATCTACGGGTGGCGGGTGTCGGTTTCCTGGGCTGGGCGGTGCGTGCTCCGGCGTGCTTTGAGGATTTCGATGATCATTGGCAGCACCGAGAGGAGCACAACAGCGACAAAGATGATGTCGATGTTTTTGCCGATCCATTCGTACTGGCCGAGCCAGAACCCGAGCAGCGTCATTCCCATGCCCCAGAGGAGAGCTCCGACGGCGTTGAAGAGAATAAATGTCTTGTAGCTCATGTTTGCTGCGCCGGCGATGACAGGGGTGAAGGTCCGCACGACTGGAACGAAGCGGGCGAGGATCACGGCGCGTCCGCCGTAGCGGAGGAAGAAGTGGTGGGCTTTGGTGAGGTGTTCTTGTTTGAACAGTTTCGCGTCGGGCTTTCTGTACAGGGCTGGTCCTGTTCTTTTTCCGATCAGGTACCCGGTTTGGTCGCCTGCGAACGCGCATAGGAACACGACGATACCCAGGAGTAAAATGTTGATGTTGAGGGTCCCCGTCGCCACGAGCAGGCCCGCGGTGAACAGGAGTGAATCCCCTGGAAGGAAGAAACCGATAAGCAGCCCGGATTCGGCGAAGACGACACCACCGATGATGACCAGGAGCCAGGGTGCCAGGGCGGGTTGGTGAAGAATGACGGCTGGGTCGGCCCAATCGGGGAGCAGTCCCGTCCCGACTTGGCCGGATCCGAGGGCGGAAAGGGTGCGCGTGATGTCCATGGGGACAGGCTATGGGGCCGCTCCTGAGAGATTCCTGTGGAATTCTCAGGTTCCCTCAGGCCGGTCCGCCAAGGGTGCGTCCGAGTAGATGGGATTCCCTGGGAAGGGCGGGGCAGTTTTCGGGAGAATCAGAGCAGGGGGCGGGGTTCTCCGGGATTTGGGCGTCTTGGTCAGCAGGGTCCGGAGCAGGGTCCGGGCGAGGGAGAGTCCTTGTCCGAAGCGCATCTTCGGGAGGTAGGCGCGCGTGACGGCGTTTCCGATGGCCGGCAAGGCCGCGGGATCGGGGTAGAGCATGTACAGGGGCACGTATCGGGGTTGGAATTTGGCTTTGAAGCCCAGCAGGGACCGGAACCCGTAGATGGGTTCGAGGGTGGTGCCGAGTTGGTCAAGGAGCCGGTCCATGCCGGTCGGGACCGGTGGCGGGTCGGTGGTGCGGTCGCTGTGGGGTGGTTGTGCCAGCGGGGCCCCGGAGAGGCTGATGAATTCGCAGCCTTCTTCTTTGAGGCTGGTCGCTGCGGAGGCGATGAGGAATTCGGTGCTGGCGCGCAGACCGGTGGTGCGTCGGCGAATGAAGTCAAGCGTCCAGCCGATAACGGTGCCGTCGCGGTAGACCGGCAACCAGGAGGTCACGGCGTGGACTTTCTTGTCATTGTCGATGGCGATCAGGCAGCGGACTTCGGGGTCGTTGAGTTCATCGAGGCTGCCGAGGGTGAAGCCCATTTCGGGGATTTTTTTGTCGGCGACCCATTCTTCGGAAATTTCCTGGATTTGTGCCTGGACCGGCAGGGTTGCGGCGGGGTAGCTGGTCCATTCGGCCCGGACTCCGGCCTTGGCGGCGTTGTTCATGGCTGTGCGGATGTCCTGGAATTTCTTTCCTTTGAAGGTCAGGCTTTTCAGGTCCAGGATGGTCTCCTGGGCTACCTGGACGCTGGCCCATCCGCTGGCGATGGCATGTTTTTTCAGTTCCTGTGGGACGGAGTAGAAGCAAGGGCTCCAGCCGTTCAAGGCGCAAAGTGCGGTGAATTCGTCAAAGGCCTCTTCTTGTGCTCCGCCGGGTCCGACGGGCGGTCCCAGGGTCAGGGCTATGCCTCCGATGACCCGGTAGGCGACGAAGCTCTGGCCGGAAGGGGCGAACCAGTAGCTGTTGCCGGGCCACGTTGTCATCCAAACCAGTGAGCCGCCTTCCTGGGTTGTGATGATGGCCCGCGCCCGGTCCTGATCAAGGCTGTGCCGGTCGT
Organism: Paenarthrobacter sp. CC6; assembly: GCF_040560085.1. Classification (NCBI taxonomy): domain Bacteria; kingdom Bacillati; phylum Actinomycetota; class Actinomycetes; order Micrococcales; family Micrococcaceae; genus Paenarthrobacter; species Paenarthrobacter sp. CC6. The sequence continues at coordinate 18,468 of NZ_JARDAN010000011.1, forward strand.
GGGCCGGGCGGAGAAAGGTCCTGAGCAAGGCAACGCCGGTGAAGGCCCAAAAGGTGATGCCGACCCCTTCATACAGAACCACCGTCGCGCTGCTTTGAGGAACGAATGCCGGCGACAGGTCGAACATGTACCCCAGCGGCAGGAACCGGTCCGGGATGTCGGCCAACAGCTCGCCCAACCCGGGTACTGGGGCGAAATCCCCGGCCATGAGAACGCCGGCACCGAGATAGACCATCCCCAAAACGAGAGCCAGTGCTGTGAGCAGGGCCGCCAGGTGCGGATAGGTGCCGTGCGGGGCCTGGACAGGGAACAGCCCTCGTTTGCTCAACAGGAGGACCGAGAGTAGCACCGGGAGGAGCAGGGGCAGGGCCAGGGTGAGGGGATGGCCGTAGACGGCGGCGTCCATGGCGGCAAGGCCCTCGGTGGCGGCGGTGTCCGGGGCAGTGGGTTGCAGAACGCCAATGATGGTGACCAGAGCCATGGCTGAGAGCGCACCTTGGATAAGCAGCGTCCCGGCCCAGGCAAAGCGGCGGCCACGACGGAGCCCATCAGCGAGCACAAGCAGCATGAATGAGGGAAGGACCGCCATGAACGTTCCACCCGCCCCGGCACGTAGCTGCAGCTGGGCTGCCGCGCAGTCTTTGGCCTGGGCTGGGTCCGCGCACAGGGTTTGCAGGGTTTGCGGGTCAACGGGCTGGATGTTCGTGAAAAGAAACCGCAGCACCGACAACGGGCCGACCGCGTGAGGGGCCAGGCCGGCAAGGACCGGTCCGACCGCGGTGATGGCGACCAGCAGTGCGATCAGCACCCGCCCCTCATGCCGGGAGCTGACTGGATGCGGTGTCCGGGGCTTCCGGCCGGAGAGCACCGGTCCTACGAGGGCGCCAGCGATCGCGGAGAAAAGCCGGACCAGGTCGGCGAAACCGCCGTTGTACAGGGCAAGCAGGCCCAGCAGCGCAAAAACCACGAGCCTGACACGGCGCCGCCACAGGGTCGTCATGGACGCCGTCGAGGCCATCAGTGCCCCGCAAACCAAGGCGGTAGGTCCCACGAAGAGGTGCCCGCTCATTTGCCGGGTCCAATCCCCCATCACCCCTGCAGCAACGGCCACGAAGCCGGTCGCGGCAGCCACTCCGAGCAATTGTCCGGTCACCGCGGCCGCTGCGAACCGCCGGCTGCCGATGTGTCGTTCGACCAGGACCCCCACCGTCAGCAACAGCGCGGCACCGAGCAGGTAGCCTGCCAGGTTCCGGGCCCAGAAAGCCGAGCTGAACAGCACCCACCAGTGCTCCGGGAAGGAACGGGCCGTCGCGGCCAGCGGGACCCGGAACCCATCGGCGAACCCGGCCACAGCGGCCCCTGCGACCCAGAAAACCAGCATGCAACCCAAACTCACCGGCGCCGCGGCAACGTTGCCAAGGACCCTGCGCCAAAGGCGCTGCCCTCGCTGTGCCGCGTCCGGGCTGTCCAGATGCGTTGTCACGGGCTTTCCTCCCGGAGTCCGGTTATGGATCGTGGGGCTGCGCACGTTCCAGACGAGCTATCAGCGCGGTTCGGGCAAGGCGTGGTGCTATCAGATTGTTCCACAACGGCAACCACGCCAGGATGGCTGCGGTACTGATGACCACAGACCCTGCCACATCGCTCAGATAATGGACCCCGAGATAGAGCCGGGAGAAAGCAACCAAAATTACACCCGCTGCGCCAAGGCCAAGAGCAACGATCCTCTGGGCCCTGGTGCGCGCCACAACGATCACAAACGCCAAGGCCATGGCCGTGGCAAATGCCGTGTGCCCGGAAGGAAAGCTGTCGAGCCGTGTTTCCGGGACAAGGGCGGTAACAGCCTCACCAGGGGGCCGGGAGCGGGAAACAAGGATTTTGCCGACAGTTGAACTCAGCCACCCGACGGCAACGACCGAACCAAACGCCACAGCCTGCAGCGGCATGCCTCTGCCCCACCAAAGCCAGGAACACAGCAGCAACGACAGGACGATCGCGCCCGGCGGGCTGATCCCATAATTGATCAACTCACTGATGCCCACAAGGGCGGCGCTGCGGCCATGGCTCAAGGTGATATCGAGACCGAGCTCCGGCGTGAAAGGCCCCAGGGATTTGGCTGTCATTCCCCCGGCGACAGCGCCCGCAAAGATGATGATGCCTGCGGGAATCCAGTACCAGGACCGTAGTCCCAGGGATGTCCCCTGTTGGCGGGAGGCGGCAAGGTCCACGGCGTAATCCAGACTCTTAGACGTGCAGGAGGGTGTTGTCTCCACTCTGGCGGTTCGGCCCTGAGAAGATGCTGAGAGGAACTTCCCCCGTTTGGTCCTCAGGTTTGGCTCAGGTGGGGTCCGTGATACTTCCTTCCAACGAGGAAAGGAGCCCAGGATGCGCATCCTGCTGGTCGAGGACGAGAAGATGCTGGCTGAGACTGTCCGACGGGGTTTGACCAACGAGGGTTTCGTGGTCGATGTCACCCATGACGGGGTCAGCGGACTCTGGGCCGCTACGGAGAACCCCTACGACGTGATCTTGCTGGATTTGATGCTGCCCTTGAAAAACGGCTATGACGTCCTGAAGGAGATCCGGGAACGGAAGATCTGGACCCCGGTGCTGATGCTGACGGCCAAGGATGGGGAGTACGACCAGACGGACGCTTTCGATCTGGGCGCCGATGATTACCTGACCAAGCCCTTCAGCTTCCTCGTCCTGGTGGCCAGGATCCGGGCGCTCATACGCCGCGGGGCCCCGGAACGGCCCATGGTGCTCACGCTGGGAACGCTGAGCCTGGACCCGGTCAGCCGCAGTGTCCGGCGCGGCGATGAACTGATCGGGCTGACGCCACGGGAGTACGGGCTGTTGCAATACCTGATGCGCCGGCATGACCAGGTGGTGTCAAAAAACGAAATCCTGGACAACGTCTGGGATCCCGCGTTCGAGGGCGGCGACAACGTCGTGGAAGTCTACATCGGCTATCTGCGGCGCAAGATCGATGGGCCGTTCGGCGTGCAGACCCTGACGACGGTCCGGGGCATGGGATACCAGATCAGCGCGGACAAGCCCGGCAGGTCGGAGAGCACGTCCGGGACCTGACGTGTCCCGGAGCGGGGGCGGCCCACTTTGAGGGTTTCCATTGAATGTTCGCGGCCCTGGTGTGGGGCGCTGCACCGGTTCCTCCGGTGCCTTCGGGCAGTCAGGACCCGTGGATTGGGTCGGCTGCGGGGGGCCATGTGAGTTCGAAACGGCAGTTCCCCTCGGGTGTCTCGGTGGCCCGGACTGTGCCGTGATGTGATGCCATGATCCCTGCGGCGATGGCCAGTCCGAGTCCACTGCCGCCGCTTTCCCGGGAACGGCTTTCATCGAGCCGGACGAAACGCTCAAAGACCCGTTCCCGCTCCGGTAAGGGGATCGGCGGCCCGTCATTGTCGATGGTGAGCACGGCGCCCGCGGGTCCGGCTGCCAGCCCGATGGTGATGCAGGAGCGGGCGTGCCGGTCTGCGTTGTCCAGGATGTTGCGTACCACCTGGCTCAGGCGTCGTGAGTCACCGCTCACGCGGGCAGGGCTCAGGTGAGCGGTGATCCCGTGGCGGCTGGTAGAACGGAGTCTCCTGATTTCCTGGTCCATCACGTCGTCGAGGTCAACATCGGTGTGCTTGGTCGAGAACGTCCCGTCATTGGTTTTGGCGAGAGTGAGCAGATCCTCGACCAGGTACCGCATCCGGGCTGTTTCCCCGGCCAGGACGTCCTTCATGCCGTTCCATGTTTCCCCGGAGGGGTCGGCGGCAGCAATTTCCACCCCGGCGCCCAAGGTTGCCAGGGGGCTGCGGAGCTCATGGCTGGCATCGGAGACGAACCGGCGCTGCTCACGGTCGGAGGCTTCGAGCCGCTCAAGCATCTCGTTCATCGTTAACGCGAGGGCATGGATCTCATCTCCGGTCGGTGGCACGTCCACCCGTCCGTCCAGGCGCTGGGCGTTAATCGCTGCGACCTGGCCCCGGATCCGCTCGACCTGACGCAACGACCGGCCCACCAGCATCCAGACCGCGGCCCCGACAACGGCCAGCAGCACGGGGGCGGCTCCGAGCACAAACCATCCCACTGTCGCGACGGTGTCCGCCTGGACCTGCACGGTCGCTGCCACCAACACGGTATAAGTTCCGGTGCGGTCCTGTGCCCCGCTGGCGATGATCAGGAATTCATCCTCATCACCGATGCTTTGCAGACTGGACACGTCCCGGGTCAGGGTCTGTCCGGGGCCGGGCCGTAAATCCGACAGCGGTTCTTTAGTCGCCGCCGGGACGGACGCAGCCAGGACTTTCCCTGCCGGGTCCAGAATCTGAACAATCTGGCCAGAATGGGCTGTTGAGGCAATGTATTGGGCCGCTTCGGTGACGTCCTGATCATTGATCTGGGTAATCACATCCTGGGCCTTCTGCCGGGCGGCGCTCTCCGTGGCGGCAATCAGCGACGTCTGCAACAACACGAGCAAAATAATTCCCCCCACCGCCAAAGCCGCTGCAACAACTGCCATCGCCGTCGTGGTGGCGCGTTTACGGATGCCCCACCGCTTCCTGGATCCTGCGTCCCCGTCTGCTGCGGGCGCGGAACTGTCCTGGTTCATGATCCAAGGATCGGTCACCCCCCTCGTTCGAACAACTCGCGCACAGCCCTTCCTCAGGAAAGCCACGAAAGGGTGGGGGTATGAAGAAGCTCCGTGCATCTCTGACCGCCGCTTTGACCCTGGCCGTTGTCTCGGCTCTTGGCATCGGGGCCGCCGCTGGGGCCGAACACTCCCACCACCCGGCCTCGTCCGTGGCTCCGGTTTCCATGACCGCGCCGGTTCTTGCCCCCAACGGGGGCCGCGGGCCGGCAAGCCTGGCCTCCGGACCTGCTGATCCGGTCATTCCGCAGGGCTTCCCGCAGGAACTGCACCGCGAGGAGCGGCTGGTCGATGATGAGCGCGAACATCTCGATGCGGCCCCTCACACTCTGGGCCGCTTCGACTCAGGAAACCCCTGAGCCTTGGCCTGCGGTTCTCTCAGGCTGCTCTTAGCGGCCCGGTTTTACCGTTGCGGCATGGACATGGCAATCGAAACTACGCAACTGACCAAGAAGTACGGCAGGGACACCGCGCTGAACCCTTTGACCCTCCGTGTCCCCGAGGGCGAGATCTTCGGTCTCCTGGGTCATAACGGAGCCGGCAAAACCACGACGGTAAACGTCCTCACGACGCTGATTCCAGCGTCCTCCGGGTCCGGGCGGATTTGTGGGTATGACATCGACAAGGAAGCATCCCAGGTCCGCCGGAACATCGGGTACCTGCCCGAAAACGTTCAGTTCTACGGAAACCTCACCTTGGAGGAGAACCTGCTCTTCTTCGCCGGGCTATCCGGTGTTGCCCGGCCACGGCAGATGGTCGCAGCAGCGCTGGAGGCCGTGGAGTTCACCGGTCACGGCCGGGAGCGGCTTGGAACCTTCTCCAAGGGAATGAGGCAACGTGCAGGGATCGCCCAGGCCATCCTGCATACACCCTCGGTCCTGTTCCTGGACGAACCCACCTCAGGGCTTGATCCGCAGGGCGTGGCGAAACTGCGGGACATCATCATCAACCTGAACCGGGAATTCGGGATCACCATTTTCATGAACACCCACCTGCTGGCCGAAGTGACCAAGACCTGCACCAGCATCGGTATCCTCAGCTCGGGCAACCTGATCTACCACAACTCCGTGGCCGCGACCCTGGAGGCCTTCCCGGACCAGGAATCGCTGGAAGATATTTACCTGCACATCGAAGCCGGGGCCCGGCCGTGAACATGTGGATGGTGACTTTCCGGCAGGAAATCACCGCGATCTCCCGTGAGCGATTGCCTCGCGGGGTGCTGGCGGTGTTCCTGGGCATGACAGCGGCGTCCGCTTTCATCGGCTCGAGCGCCAAGGCCACCGTCAGCGACGTCTACCGGGAAGTCGCCGCCCAGGGTCTGACGGCGGCGCGCAACCCCTTCGACGGGCTGCCGGCCCTCTATTTCGCCCGGAACAACGTCATCTACATCATTCTGATCGGGGCGCTGCTGGCCATCGTCACGGGCGTCCAGTCCACCACCCGGGACCGGCGTGCACGCACCGCCGACCTGGTTCTGTCACGCAATATCAACCCTGCCACCTACCTGGCGGCCAAACTCGCCGGTCTCGCCGCCCTGTTCGCCGTCCTGCTGCTGGCCGCTGCCCTCCTCACCTTCGCCGGCATCGCCATCGTCACAGGCGCCCTGCCGACCTGGGATGAATCCCTGCGGCTTGTGGGCCTCTACGCCCTGGCGTGGCTGTTCCTGATGCCCTTCCTCGTTCTGGGGATGCTCAGCGGCCTTCACACATCATCCACCACCACGGCGCTGCTGGCGCCCATTGTCCTGTGGAGCATCGTGATCTTCATCTTGCCTCTGGCAGGCACCGCGACGCTGCCGGTCTCTTTGCTGAACCCGGTCCCTGCCCCGGCGGCCGCCCCAACCGGTTTTTTCGCGGTCACCAGCGGTGTCACCGGGCCGTTGGCGGTGGGTGAGCAGTTCAAGCACGCCGCCGCCACCATACTCCAGGATCAGTCCGCGTCCGGCTCCGTGACGGCTCCTGTGCTGATCCTCGCAGCCGCCCTCGTCACGGTGTGTGTGGTGCTGTTGGCCACAAACAGGCAACGGATCAGGAGCGAACTTCATGCCTAAATCCCTGATGCTGTGCGCGAAGGAACTCAAAGACCTCACCCGCAGCCGCGCTCTGGTCGCTCTCATCATGTTCCTCGCCGCCGTTGTTCTGCTCTCAGTCCTGGTCGCAGCAGCGGATTTCCGGATCAAGATCGATGATTACAACAACTACGTGGCCGCGCTGCGCAGCAACGGCGGGACCGCCGGAACCGCCCCACCACAGCTGGCAGCCCTGCAAATGCTCCGCGGCGGCATGGAATACCTGGAAATCGTCGGCAGCCTGTTCGCTGTGATCCTCGGGTACGGGCTCGTGGCGAAGGAAAGAGGCAACGGGACCCTGCAGTTGATCTTCAGCCGCCCACTGGGCCGATACACCTTCGCCGCGGGCAAGATCCTGGCAGTAGGTATTCTCTGGACAGTAGTGACCGGTGTCCTGTTCGCCGTGATCACCGCAACCCTGCTGCTGCTGGCCAACGCACCCCTGCAAAGCGACGACTACGTCAGACTCGGTGTCGCCGCGGCGCATACCGCCCTGTACCTGACCATGTGGTCGCTGCTGGCTTTCACCGTCGCAGCGCTGACCCGGACCCCCGCCTCCGGTCTGATCCTGGCACTGGTCATCTGGCTCGTCGTGGTGCTCGTGATCCCCCAGATCGGGGACACCATGGACCCGGACAACCAAATCCCGGGAGGCCTTTTCGCCAGCCTGCAGGTCGATAAGACCCACGAACAGGCCATCATGGCCAACTTCAGCGGATACGAAACAGCCCGGGACCTCATTGAGCAAACCTCGATGACGAAACAATTCGAACGCCCGCTCTTCGCTTGGCTGGGCATCAAAGACAAGTACAACGGGCAGCCCTTCAACGTGATCTGGGCAGGGACATTCAACAACACCCTCTGGCTCCTGGCCGGCTTCACTACCGCACTGACAGGATCCTTGCTCGCTGCCACCCGGACCAAACTACTCAGAAAGGTCAACTGACCATGAAAAAAACACTCCTCAGCCTAGGGGCTTTCGTCGCGGTGCTGGTGGCCGCTGTCCTGATCATGCAGGCCACCATCACCGGCCCGGCACAGCCCGGAGCCGCGCCCTCGGCCACCACCTCGGCGCCCACCGTCCTGCCTGTCACCACCAATCCCATCACCGCCACGGGAACCAAACCGGGATTGACGCTCACGGACGCCCTGGCCGAAAACAACATCGATCCCGCCACCAAAGCCGCCCTTGCAGACCGGCTCCAGTTCACGCTCACCAACACCACCACCACCCCTATGACGGGACTGGAGGTGTATTACACCATGAAAGACACCACCACCGGCGCCTCGGAAGCCTACTACCAGAAACTTGACGGGCTCACCCTCACCCCCGGACAGGGCACCACCATCTACTTCGACAACGGCACCGGCCCCGGCCACTACCCGGAAAACAAATACAGCCTCTACCGCAGCTCCGCCAACGAAGTGACGATCAACATCGAAGCCGCCGCCCCCGGCTACGCCCCCGCCCAGGGAACAGCCACCAAGGCCCAAGGCACCGGCGAAAAAACAGACTGACCCTAAAACCTCCGCCCAAAACCCCTGCCGGGCGGCCAACCGGCCCAGCGCCGCGACCAGCGCACGGATCCCTAGGGGAACACACGGTCCTGGCGGGCGCTCCAACCATGACCTCCACGTCCGGAAACGGGCCACTTGAAAGGAAGAACCATGAAAGGCAGTCTCAACCTCATCGGCTACGGCCTCTCCGCCATCGGCGGCGGCATCGGCGTCGGGCTCGTGTTCGCCGCCTATATCAACGGCGTGGCCCGCCAGCCCGAAGCACAAAAAGTCCTTCAACCCATCGCATTCCTCGGACTTGCCCTGACAGAAGCACTCGCCATCCTCGGCCTCGTCTTCGCGTTCGTCCTCTGACCCACAGACGGCACCCACGACGCAGGCAGGAGACCGCTAGGCCTGGACGTTGACGCGGCCACACGCTGCCGGATTTCCTGTCTCACAAGAGCGCCCCGGCCCCATGTTCCTGCCCTTCCCCCGTCCGTGTCCGACGCCCGGGGAATACTCAGGAACCCTCAGCGTCCTCTAAGGGCCCGGGGCCGAAACTGGCTATAGGCGCCGAAGAAACCCCGGACCCGGGCGGCGTTGACAACTCCTCACCGAAAGGCATGATCATGGACAACACCTCACGCAAACGCAAGACCCTCATCGGGGCACTTGCCGGCTTGGCACTCATTGGCGGCACCGCGGTCGTCGGGCTCTCAGCGGCCAACGCCAGCACCACACCATCGCCACCGGCCACCTCACCGGCTACCGGCAGCACAACCGACGGTGAAAAGTCCGACGGCGGCCAGCAAGAACCGCAGCTCAAAGGTTCCATCACTGTCCCCGAAACGGCAGGGGAGCAATCCGAGGCCCAGGAGTCAGCGAACCTGGCCGCTGTGGCAACCATCGACGCCAAAGCCGCCGAAACAGCTGCCGCGGCATCCCTACCAGGATCCACTGCCACAGCATCCCACCTCGGTGACGAAAACGGGTCCCTGGTCTACGACGTGACGGTCAAAGACAACACCGGAGCCGTACACGAAGTGAAGATCGATGCCGGCAACGCCACCGTCCTTGCCACAGGCACCGCCGACACCCAGGAGAACGGCCCGAAGGGGACCGACAACAATGCTGAAACGGAGTCCAACGAAACCCCCGACACCAGTTCCCCCGGCACCAAGTAAGGCCCGAGGGCACAGGAAATGATGAAATCAAACGAGGAGGGGGAAGGGGAAGGGGCTTGGCCAGCCCCTGTTCCTCCCTCCACCCCCGGGGCCCCGGCAAAGACACTGCGGGAGCAGGCCCGGGAACTGATCGACGAACTCCTGGCCGACACCACGGCCGGGACCGAACGGAGCTGGAAGCAGCTGGAGGCCTGTATCTCCCGGAACCCCGACCTGCCCGAAGCAGCACTGCTGGAACACCTCATAAACCGCACCACTGCTCCGGAGCATGAACAACCCCACACCTGAGAAAATCGGGTGCCCATTCCCGGCGCCGGCGTCACCTGCCAAAGCCGGTACCTTCGCTTTCCTGCTGCAGGGAATACCGCCTGCAACACAGCTCACAGGGACGGACTTGATGACACACACCCCAGATCCCCCGGGCCCCCGTTGGCGTGGGCCTCATCCGGCGCAGCCCGGACCAGCCGCCCACGACCCGTGGGCGTACCCGGGTCAAGGATCCATCCCGTGGGATGACGCCGACCATGCCGATCCCTCCCGGTTGGCCCCGCCGGTCACCACCCCCCAGCCACCGGCTACCGTTGCCCCCGGTCGGTCCAGCAGGACACGGCGCTGCAGCACCCCCGTCTTTGCCGCCTCACTTGTAGTTGCCGCCCTGATCGGGGGCACGGTCGCGGCCGGCGCGGACGCACTGTTGGACGGCCAGGCAACAGCAGGGGTGTCCGCGTCGCCGGGAACATCACGGATAGTGGTGAACAGCACCGGTACCAGCGACACCGTCGCCACGGCAGCGCACAAAGCCACACCGAGCGTCGTCACCCTCGCCGTCAGCTCAGGCACCACCCGCGGCATCGGGTCAGGGATCGTCCTGGACGCCAAAGGAGACATCCTGACGAACGCGCATGTGGTCACTCTTGACGGCGCCACCGGCTCACCGTCCATTCAGGTACGCAGCAACGATAACCACGTCTACGCCGGGACGTTGGTGGGCGCCGACCCGCTCGCGGATCTGGCCGTGATCCGTGTCCAGTCCCCCTCCCTGGTCCCGGCAGTCCTGGCAGAGTCGTCAAAGATCAATGTCGGTGACACCGCCGTTGCGATCGGGACGCCGCTGGGCCTGTCCGGGACGGTGACGAAAGGAATCGTCGCGGCTCTGAACAGGACCATCAGCACGGCACCGCCGTCGGCCCAATCCGCCCCGGGACCCGCGAAAAGCGCTCCACAGGCGTCCGGTAGCAGCCCCAGCCTGGAAGTGATCCAAACCGACGCGGCCATCAACCCGGGCAATTCCGGCGGGGCCCTGGTCAATGCCCGCGGCGAGGTCATCGGCGTGAACGTCGCCATCGCATCTCCTTCCACCGGCACTGCCGGCGCGCAGGTGGGCAACGTCGGGATCGGCTTTGCCATCCCGATCGATACTGCAAAGAGGATCGCCCAGGAGATCACCGCCTCCGGGACGGCAACCCATGGCCAGCTCGGCATCAAAGCCACCACGGACGCCGCGGCGAAGGGCTCCGGGTTCTCCCGTGGCGCCACCGTCACCGAGGTCACCGCCGGATCCGCAGCAGAAAAGGCCGGCATCCGGAAAGACGACCTCATCACAGCAATCAACAACCATCCCGTCCTGGACACCGCAGACCTTACCGCAGCACTGCACGAACAACCCGCCGGCGCCGCCGTAACCGTAACCCTCATCCGCGACGGCCACGAACAGAGCCTTACCGCCACCCTCGACCCCGTACAGCCCTAAGCCTGAACACCTCCACAAACCTGAGAGCGGCGGCTGTACCGGGCCGCGCGGGTGGGGCCGGTGACCCTCCTTCAGGCCCCACAACCGCCCCAGGTTCCGCACCCACGGCGTCCTCGCGATGGGGCTGGAAGGGCTGCTGTAAAGCGGGGCACCCTCGAAACGGTGGGGGCGGGATTCGGATTAAGGCCAGGCAGCCCTTGTAAGTGAACCGAACCTCGGCAGGTCTACGATGCGGGAACCAGGTTGAGGATCTCACGAGAAAGGGACGTCGGGTGACCCAGTTTGTCGACGGCATTTTGAACATCAGCCCGACGTTGGCTGCGCTGTTGATTTTCGCTCTGGTCTTTGCCGAGGACGCCTTTTTCCTGGGCTTCGTGATACCGGGGGAAACAGCGGCCATTCTCGGCGGGGTCCTGGCAAGCCACGGCCGGCTTCCGCTGTGGCTGGTGATCGTGCTGGTCGTGGTCGCGGCCATCACCGGCGACACTGTCGGTTATGAGGTAGGGCGGTTCTTCGGCCCTGCCATCATGCGCCTGCGGATAGTTGCCCGCAAGGACCGGCAGGTGACCAAAGCCCGGGAGCTGCTGCGTCGAAGGGGCGGGACGGCCGTTTTCTCGGCCGCTTCACGGCGTTCTTCCGCGCTGTCATGCCCGCTCTGGCAGGGATGGCGCGCATGCCCTACCTGCGGTTCCTGACCTTTAACGCGGCTGGCGGGCTGATCTGGGGAGCCGGCGCGGTCATGCTGGGATTTCTCGCCGGTAATTCATACCAGAGCATTGCCCGGCTGGCAGGGCAGGGATCCGCGCTGGCCACGGCGGCGATCGTTCTTGCCGGCCTTCTTTTATGGCACGTACGCCGGCGCCGCACCGCCAGGGACGTCTCCGCACCCAAAGAATAGAGCACGGCGCTTGCCCGGCGCCTTGCAGTACGTGAGAGCCGGCCGCATGCTTCCCTGACTGCACGCAAGTACGTGGCGTGGTGCGTCTTCCGGGCCAGGTGGGTGTCAGCTTTTTCCCTCGTCGTTCCCGTTCCGCCAATACAGAGCCCGAGCAGGACAATACCGCAGCGCCAGTTCCGAGGTGTGTGCCCGCGGGATGGGTCCGTGAAAAACCGGATATCCCCAGTCATCGAGTGTGATGTGTTCGAAGAGCATGGTCGCGCACACCCCGTGCCCGGTGCAGGTGATCCGGTCCACGGCCAGAACCGGGGACTCCGGAAGAACCGGTCGGCGGAAACGGCGGATCATTTCCGCCCCCGGCTCTCGTAGACAGGGCAATAGCCTGCCGCGTGGGCGCTGAGGTGATCGGTGAAGACCTCCAAAGCGGAGCGCGTGAACGCTGCGATCCGGTCAGGGAAGTGACAGGCCCCTCGGCCGGTAAGCAGTCCCAACCGTTGACGCAGGGCCGTTGCTGCGCCAGGTCTGCCGGCGCCTGAGGCCAGTTCAGCGAAGTCTCCGGCCGCTGCGGCGAGCCCGAACATGCAGGGCCCGCACTGTCCGGCAGATTCCCTGGCCGCGTAGTCGAGCATGTCCTTCACCGCGGCTACCGGGCAACCGGAGGAGTCGATCAGGTGGATGACGCCGGGGCCGGGGGCCGTGCCGACGGTGGCCAAGGATGCGGCGCTGTAGTGCAGGGAGCCGATCCTGGATGCGTTGATCCAGGTGCCGCTGAGTCCTCCGATGTTCAGTGCCAGGACCCCCGGGAGTGGGCCGCCGGCCAGCGAAACGATCCGGCTCAGTGGCGGCCCGGTTTCAGTTTCGTACACTCCCGGTGCCTGGATGGCGCCGCTGATGGTGACCAGGCGGGGGCCGGGTTCGGCTGGGATTCCAAAGGACCGGAACCAGGCGGGGCCGAAGACCTCGATCTGGGCGATCCGGAGCACGGTTTCGGCGTTCAGGACCAGAACGGGCCGGGTTCTCTTGCCATCGGGGGTGCGTCCTCCCTCGATCAGGCGGCGGCGTTTGGTCATCGGACGGGCAAGACTCCCGTGATGCAACGACACGAGAGCGCTGGCTTCGGAGGCGACGTAGCGGGCCGGTACGGGCAGCACGGGAACACCGGCGGCGCGTAGGCGCTCCTCCGTCTCTGTTCCGGTGTGGGCTGCGTAGGTCACGTTTCTCAGGCCGGTCAGGGCAGCGCCGTGCCGGACCCATGCCAGGTGGTGCCGGATGACATAGGCGTCTTTCAGGGCACCGATTTCCCCGTCGCAGGCATTAACGATCAGTTCGGCCCCGTTCTGTCGGGCCGCATCGACTTTGCGTGCCGTGCCGAACGCCGAACCGCTGCGCCCGGTCAGGCCGGCCGCTTCCAGCGTCCTGAGGTTCATCGCCATGGTTCTCTGCCAATGGCGCCGCGGCGGGTCTCGTCGGGCTGCCGGTTCATGAACCGGTAGACGATGGCCACCGTCCCGGCCGCCAGGCATGCCAGGCCCACGGCCCGCAGGATCCATGCGCTCCCGGTGCCCATCATGATGCCGTGCACGATCGATGCAGGCCACAGCACGTAGGTCGCAACGTGAACCGGAGCCCACCACCGTTCCGGGATGCGTTGGCGCAGCACAGAGGTCAGGATCACAGCTAGCAGTAGATCGACAGCGATGGCACCGAGCCCGATCCAGGCCCGTTCGTACCCGGCGGCAAAGGGCAGGAAGACCGCGACCCATGCAATATCGACGTAGCCGTCCGCCACGGCCGTGGCTACGTGGAGCACCAGAAAGAGCATCATCCCCAGAGCCAGGTTGCGGTGAAGGCCGGTCACGACGGTAGTGCCGATGCCTTCTGGGCGCCGCCGCCCCGAGGTCATCACTCCGAGGATGAAGGTCAACGTCAACAAGACCGAGGCCGTGATCCCGCCCGCGCGGGAAAGGAACCAGAAAACTTCGCTGACCCCAGGCATCAGCGGGCCCCGGTAACCTGGTGCTCCGAGGGCCAGTTCCCGGTCATCACCGTCGAGCCGTCCATGCTGTGCAACCGGGCGTCAATGCCGTGAGCGCTCAGCCACGCCGGAGCTTTCAGACCCATGATGACTGCGGCGGTGGACGCGGCGTTTGCTTCCAAGACGGTCGCTCCGAGGCAGGTCACTTCGGCCCAGATCCGCTCTGACGGGGCCCCGGTCTGCGGGTCGATGATGTGGTGTGCAGTCCCGGACCCGCTGGCCCACACCCGGTGCCGGGTGGATGAGGTCGCCAGTGCCTGGTTCGTGAGGGAAATGACCTGGGCGACGCGGCCGGCGTCATATTCGATGCCGACCTGCCAGCCGCCCTCCGGTGCGGTGCCGGCCGCGGCGATGTCCCCGCCCAGGTCGATCAGGAAACCGCCGGGCAGGGTTCGTGCCAGCAGCCCGGCAAGATGGTCGGCGGCGTAGGCTTTTGCGCTGGAGCCAAAGTCGAGAACCGTGCCAGCGGGGAGGGCCAGGACCTTCGTTTCCGAGGTGTAGTTGATTTGCCGCCAGCCCGGTGCCGGTTCGGGTTCACCGTCCGTTGTCCATCCGGTCCGGTTCTGGACGACGGCCAAGTCGTCATTGTAGCCGGCGTGGAGCAGGGCAGCACCGACGGTGGGATCGACCAGGCCGCCGGTCAGGGCCGCAGTGAGAAGCGCGGCGTCAAGGACTTCGCCGAGTAACGGGCTCAGGAGAACAGTCACCGGTTCGCGGGCCGAGCGGGCATTGATGGCCCGGAGCTCAGAATCGGCGCGGAACCGCGAGGCGGCCCGATCCAGCTGTTCCAGCCACTGCCGGGCGGTGTTGACTGCTTCGTCAAAGGTTTCGGGTTCCGTTGCGTGCACCCCGGCAGTCGTGCCGATCGCTGGGAACCAAGTGGCCTGGACCGCGTCCATGGCTAGGACGCCCTCGTGGTGGTGTGCGGGAGGGCGCCAGCCGGAGCGTTCCGTGCCGGGGCGACGCTCCCGAATGCCCCTCCCGGGGCTGGTGCAACGGGTGCAGCCGGGCTTTGCTGCACGCTGGCCCTCTGCGTGGTTGGGGGATTCTGGATGGAGGCCAGACCGGCGCCGATACCGGCGGTCGCCAACCCGGACAGTACCATCGCCGTGATGGTCCAGCGCCGTACCGCACCCAACGCCCGGACCCGTGAATTCACTGCCCCGTCCATGGCCTCTCCTTTCCGTTAGGACCGAGTGTCCCACCAGAGGGATAAGAGCCACCTGAGAGGAAGCCCTGAACCACCACGGAATATCAGGTCCATAGCCACGGCCGGCCGCGTTCGGGCCAGTGCCCTGCCGGGCGGGAGCCCGCCCGTTCCGAACTAACTGGTCCCGGGAGGCCGTTTCCCCGCCGGGACGGCTGGTTGGTGTGTGCCGGGTTTCGCCGTTGAGCGGTCCCTCCGGCGCAACACTGCGAAGGCTGCTGCGCCAGCCAGGACCAACAGGCCCGCGACCCAGGTATTCACCCGAAGCCCCAGAATCAGGTTGGCATAGTCGGAACGCATCAGTTCAAAGGCGAAACGGCCGGCCGAGTAACCCGCGACGTACAGAGCGAACACGCTCCCGGCACCGAGCCGCGTGCGCGAATCAAGGACCATGATGACCACGCCGACCAGCAGGCACCACAGCGACTCGTAGAGGAACGTTGGTTGGAAGAATCCCAGCACGATGGGTGCCCCGGAGGGATCCGTAGCCGCTGCAGCCGTCGCGGGGTCCATGCGGTGAATCTGGAGTTTCCAAGGAAGTGTCGTCGGATCCCCGTAGAGTTCGTTGTTGAACCAGTTCCCCCACCGGCCCAGAGCCTGAGCAAACAGCACTCCGGGGGATACCGCATCGAG
Organism: Paenarthrobacter sp. CC6; assembly: GCF_040560085.1. NCBI lineage: Bacteria > Bacillati > Actinomycetota > Actinomycetes > Micrococcales > Micrococcaceae > Paenarthrobacter > Paenarthrobacter sp. CC6. The sequence goes on from NZ_JARDAN010000011.1 coordinate 34,400, forward strand.
GAACGCCACGAAGGACACTCCCAATCGGCGGCACCCAATCCACGCTCCGACACAGCCAAGTGCGACGGCGCCCCAGATCCCCAAACCACCGTCCCAGATGGCGAAGGCGGCCCAAGGATTCCGTCCGGGAAGGAAGTAGAGCTCCGGGTCCGTGATGACGTGATAGATCCGTCCGCCGACAATCCCTGCCGGCACGGCCCACAGACAGATATCCAGCACCTGGCCCGCCTGCCCGCCACGCTGCTGCCACCGCCGAGAGGTAAGCCAGATCGCCAGGATGATGCCGGCCAGGATACATACGGCATAGAAATGAACGGTCAGCGGCCCCAGATGCACGGCGCTGAGGGTCGGTGAAGGAATGAACGAATCAGTGGGGACCAAAGCAGCCATGAAATCCTGCCGGAAGAAATGAACGAAGGAGTGCAACGACCTGCCAAGCCTACGGCCCCTCCCGGCCAAGGAGCCAACACCTTGGTCCCGGGCCATGCCGCGGCACCGGACAGGGTATGTCCGGACCCGGCTAAGTTCAATGCCGACTCGAGGCGCCTGCACGGGAAGCGGTCGCTTAGAATAGCCGGAGAAGTGGAGGCGGCATGAGCACACGCGGTGCATGTCTGGTAATCGAAGACGACGCCGACATTCAGGGATTGATCAGCCTCATCCTCTCGGCAGAGGGCTTTGAGGTCCACACCGAAGAAACCGGGACCGCGGGGCTACTGGCCGCTTCACAGCGTCAACTGGCGCTGATTACCCTGGACATCGGCCTGCCGGATATAGACGGCCGCGAAATAGCACGGCAACTGCGAACCGTCTCCTCCGCGCCCCTGCTCATGATCACCGCATTCGCCGAAACAGCAGACGAACTCGCGGGCATGGCAGCCGGCGCCAGTGCTTACCTGGCCAAACCCTTCCGCCCCGCACAACTCCGGGCGCTGGTAACCGAATTCTGTCCCGCACCGCAAGCCAGCCGCCTTGCCGGGCCCGCTGCACTAGTCCGGTGCAGAGAACAAGGCTGATGACCGGACCGGATACGTTCGCTTTCAGCCTGGTTTACTGCACGACCTTGGGCATCTCCTTGCTGATGTTCCTGCTCCAAACCCTCTCTCTCCTCATCGTTCTGGCCCTCACTGGTCCCGCGGGCGTCCTGTACCGGCTGTTCAGGACCAGGGCGGCCGTCACGGCATATCACGGTCCGCCACTCTCGATAGGGAGCCCACAGCATGGAAATGACAGGCCTGCTGCCTGAAGCTGTGCGGTCCTATCCTGAGCAGCGCAGTACGGTGGCCTGCGAGAGCCATCATGAGCAAGCATCCAGATCCGCTGAACGACCCGGACGAGTCGAGTGTCTCCGACGGCGAGCTGTCCGGCAGGGCGTGTCGGCAGCCTCGTTAGTATCTGATCAAGCCTTGCTCGGATGGGACGAATTCTCAGTGGGAGTGTCCGGCGTCGTGATGTCCGCTGCCGCTGGAAATCCCTGCCGTTGATGCAAGGTGGCTCCAGCCTGCATCACTGAGCGCGTGGTAGGCGATATGGAGTTCTTTCGCCGGATCGGCGACAGCGTTTATGTCACGCTGTTCCAGGACGGTGACTAGCAGTGCGGCGGCCGTGGTGAATCTGTCGGCAGCGGGTCGGATGTCTTCTGGCCAGACGGTAACTGCCACGGCGATATGGGCGTTACGGATCAACGCCGCCCAGTTCCGGTCGATTGTCGGCTCTGCCCCGGTGAGCTTTGTTGCTATGCCATGGAAACCTACGGTGTCGATGTGGGTCAGGGCAGCTAGCCCTTCGGCCACTGGCCGTGGGGTTTCCGTTCCTGGGCGGGAACGATCCACTGCAGCCTCCTTTCGTGTCTGGGCTTCCTCAAGGATGGCCCTCCCCTGCGCCCGGATCAATATTTTCTGCCCTTTGTCTTGGATCAGCAGGAAGGCATTGCAATAACATACCCCCAGGGGGTATGTTGGCGGTGTTGTCAGTGAGTGGTATGTCGCGGAGGCCTGGCTTGGTTCGCCTCTTTACAACCGTTCAACCACAGCGCCATCGCATCTTCTGCAATGAATAGAACTGACATGCACACACCATCACGTACTGAACTGCCGCTGACGTCGTCCTCAGCGGGCTGCGGCTGCTGCTCCACCGACAAAGGCACGGCTGCAGGTGCCGAGGCCGCCGGCGTCGAGTTCGCCGTGGAAGACCTGACCTGCGGCGGTTGTGTCGCCAGCGTCGAGAAGGCCGTCAAGGCCGTCGAGGGCGTTGACACCGCGACCGTTGAACTTGTCTCCGGCGGTGTTTCCCGCCTGGTCGTTTCCGGACCGGCCGATCCTTCGGCCGTCCGGGCCGCCGTCACGTCGGCTGGATACAGCCTGACCCGCTAGTTCGAACCCACATCGGCCTGCGCCGCTTTGTGCGATGACGCGGCCGTTACTGGAGGAGCGCACCATGGCAGAGCAAGACCATCACCACACCCACCACCCATCTCAGGTCAGTGAAGCCGACTGGGAATCACAGCCCGTTCCAGAGGGGCTAGCGTCGCCCGTGCATGAGCACCACGGCCACCTGTCCGGTCACGAGGACCGGGATGACCATGCCGTGCACAGCCACGGCCAGCACGCCGGACACAGCACCGCCATGTTCAAGGACCGGTTCTGGCTGACGCTGGCCCTGTCGGTCCCGGTCGTGTATTTCAGCCCGATGTTCGGGCACCTTCTGGGGTACATGCCCCCTGAATTCCCGGGATCGGCATGGATTCCGCCCGTGCTTGGTACGGTGATCTTCCTCTACGGAGGGATGCCGTTCCTCAAGGGCGGCCTGAACGAGTTGAGGAACCGGCAGCCAGGGATGATGCTGCTGATCAGCATGGCCATCACGGTCGCGTTCCTCGCGTCCTGGGCGACCAGCCTGCGGATCGGGAACTTCGATCTGGACTTCTGGTGGGAGCTGGCACTGCTGGTGGCCATCATGCTGCTCGGTCACTGGATCGAAATGCGGGCCCTCGGCTCGGCCCAGGGCGCTCTGGACGCGCTGGCGGCCCTGTTGCCCGACGAAGCAGAACGTGTCACCGACAACGGCGTCGAAACCGTCAAGGTTTCCGAACTGAAGACCGGGGATATCGTCCTGGTCCGGTCCGGGGCGCGGATGCCCGCCGACGGCACGATCGTTGAGGGGCAGGCCGAGTTCGATGAATCCATGATCACCGGGGAGTCCAAAACAGTCCTGCGCACCGTGGCGGACCCGGTCGTGGCCGGAACCGTTGCCACCGACAACACCGTCCGGGTCACCGTCACGGCAGTCGGGGACGACACGGCGCTGGCCGGCATCCAACGTCTGGTCGCCGAAGCGCAGGCCTCCTCCTCCAAGGCGCAGGCCCTCGCTGACCGGGCAGCGGCGTTCCTGTTCTACTTCGCGACCATCGCCGGTGTCATCACATTCATTGCCTGGACGCTGCTGGGCAGCCTCCCCGAAGCGGTCACCCGCACCGTGACGGTTCTGGTGATCGCCTGCCCGCACGCCCTCGGGCTGGCCATCCCTCTGGTCATTGCGATCTCCACCGAACAGGCCGCCCGGGCCGGGGTACTGATCAAGAACCGGATCGCACTGGAACGGATGCGCACCATCGATGTGGTCCTGTTCGACAAAACCGGAACCCTGACCAAAGGCGAACCCGAGGTCAGGAACACCGCCACCACCAACGGTGCCGGGGACAATGAATTGCTGGCCCTGGCCGCAGCCGTCGAATCCGACAGCGAGCACCCCGTGGCCCGGGCCATCGTTCGGGCAGCACATAAGCGAGGCCTGAAATTTCCGCAGGCGACGGGTTTCGCCTCGATGACAGGCCGCGGCGTGCGGGCCATGATCGATGGGCGAACCATTCAGGTCGGCGGACCGGCGCTGCTGCGCGAACTCGGACTCGCGGAGCCCGAAACGCTGGCGGCCTCAACCCGTGAATGGATGGACCGCGGCGCGGCCGTGCTGCACGTCATCGACGGCGAACAGGTGCTGGGGGCCCTGAGCCTTGAGGATGCGATTCGTCCTGAGTCCCGGCAGGCAGTGGGGGCACTGCAAAGCCGGGGCGTGATGGTTGCCATGATCACCGGCGACGCCACCCAAGTCGCGAACTCGGTGGGCGCGGAGTTGGACATCGATGAGGTCTTCGCTGAAGTTCTGCCTGCGGATAAGGACAAGAAGGTCGCAGAGTTGCAGGCCCGCGGCCTGAGGGTGGCGATGGTCGGAGACGGCGTGAACGACTCCCCTGCTCTGGCCCGCGCGGAGGTCGGTATCGCCATTGGTGCCGGCACAGATGTGGCCATGGAATCGGCCGGGGTGATCCTGGCCGGCAACGACCCGAGGGCGGTGCTGTCCATGGTGGACCTGTCCCGGGCAAGCTACGCGAAGATGTGGCAGAACCTTGTCTGGGCCACCGGGTACAACGTCATCGCCGTCCCACTGGCCGCCGGGGTCCTGGCGTTCGCCGGGATCGTGCTCTCCCCCGCTGCCGGGGCGGTCCTGATGTCCGTCTCCACGATCGTGGTCGCACTCAACGCCCAACTGCTCCGGCGCGTGAAACTGAACCCCTCACAGGTTCGTTGACCCAACAGGGACACGGTACCGGCCTCCACCTCACAGGAAGGGTGGTGCCGGTACCGGTAGCCTGAAACAACACGCAGACAGGAGGACCGTGATGGCAGCACAACGCACCACCAGCGGATCCACCCTGCTCAGCGTCGGGCTTCTGGCCGCAGTTCTCGCCCTCATCGCCGGGATCCTCGGAATGCACGTCATGACCGGCGCCCACTCGGCGCACGCGGGCACGACCGTTTCCGAAGCAGGCACGTCCGCTGCGGGCACCACCGTCACCGGGCACGACAACCATGGTCCCGCGCCGCAGGAAAATGCCGTAGTCCAGCTGACCATGTTGGGCGACGCCGCTTCCCCGGCGCAATGCTCGTGTTCAGGAAACTGCTCAAGCCAGCACGCTATGGCCACTTCCTGCATCCCGACCGTGGCGCCAGGCGGCCTGACAGCACCCCTTCCTAACACCAGCATCTCCATCACAACGCCCTCCTCGGAGTCTGCCAACGCACCGAGCATTCCATGGTCGTACCGTCCCGGCAGTCCTTCACCGGGTGAATTGTCCATCAGCAGAACGTAGGCAACCCGGCCGCCCGGTTCCGGGCAACCTTTTCGTTGCCGTCGGCAGCCCCTCAAGGCTGTCGCAGGCTCCTCTTTTGCACACCCCTCTCTTCTTGCGGGGCGCCTGCGCGCCCCCGGAACTTGTGAAGGACCTGATTTTCATGAACACGAAGAAGCTTTTACCCGTAGCCGCGACAGCCATCGCCACCGCACTAGCCCTCGCCGGCTGCGGTACCGCCGGCGGTTCCGGATCCTCCGGGACATCCATGTCCGGAATGGACCATGGCAGCAGCTCATCCAGCCCCGTAGCGGCTGCGGACCAAAACGCCGCGGACGTCATGTTCGCCCAGATGATGATTCCCCACCACGCACAGGCCGTGGAGATGAGCGAGACGATCCTTAAGAAGCCGGACATCCCTGCCGAGGTCACCGCCCTGGCGAGACGGATCAAAGAAGCCCAGGGGCCCGAAATCGAGAAAATGACCGGCTGGTTGGCGGGCTGGGGCGAATCCACCCAGACGCCCTCTGGGCACAGCATGGACGGCATGATGGGCGCCGATGACATGGCAAAGCTCGACGCCGCCCAAGGAGTTGAAGCAGCCAAACTGTTCCTGACCCAGATGATTGCCCACCACCAAGGCGCCGTGACCATGGCCCGGACCGAGAGCACCGACGGCAAGAATCCGGAAGCGGTCCAGCTCAGCAAGGACATCGTGAGCGCCCAGGAAGCCGAAATCCAGGAAATGCAGAAACTGCTGGCCACACTCTAACCAGCCTCTGATCCGCCGGTCCCGTCACTTAGACCAGCGGGGCCGGCGGCGTCCCTCTACCTTCCCCCCAACACTGGAGCCTTCCATGCGACTTTCCAATCTCATTCCCGTCCGCGCCGGAGCCGTTCTCACCGGCGCCCTGCTCGTCTTTGCCCTGGCTGCTTGCGCCCCGGCAAACCCTTCGGCCACCGGCACACCATCCATTCAAGTGACCGACAAGGCGCTGCCCAGCAGCCACGTGCACGGACTCACCGTCGACGGTGATACCGGCCAAGTACTGCTGGCCACCCACGACGGGCTTTTCGACATGACCAAGCAGCCGGCAACCAAGATCGGTGGCACCAACGACCTGATGGGCTTCACCATCGGAAAAGACGGCATCTTCTACGCCTCCGGCCACCCGGGCCAAGGTTCTGACCTGCCCAACCCCCTCGGACTGATCAAATCCACCGACGGAGGACAACGCTGGGAGAAGCTCTCCCGGCAAGGCGAATCCGATTTCCATGCCATGGCCACCACTAAATCAGGCATCGTCGCGTACGACGGGGAACTGCGCAGCAGCCCCGACGGGAAAACCTGGAAAACCGTCGCCGCCGCTTTCGCCCCGGCCGTCCTGGCCGGGCATCCCGACAGCGACATCGTGCTGGGCACCACCACCGAAGGGATCCAACGCTCCACCGACGGCGGAACCACCTGGACACTGAACACGACCGGCCCGGTAATCCAGTACGCCGCTTTCGCCACCCCGGACGAGGCGGCAGGCGTTGCCCCCGACGGAACGGTCTACTACTCATCCGACGGCGGAGCCACTTGGACCGAAAAGGGGCGCATCGATGGTGAAGTCCTGGCCATCGCGGCCGTCAAAGGCGGGGGCGGGAATCCCCGCATCTGGGCTGCCACACCGGACGGAATTTTTGTTTCCACCGAGGATGGAACGAGTTTCCACCCCGCCGTCTGAAGCGCATGGACACGTTTGAATCAGTGCTCCAGCTGTCGCGACGTGCGGGCAGTCTGATTGGTCCAAGGGCAGACAGGGCGGCCCGGTGGGCATGACGTAGCCCCGCTGTTCGGGTTGATGAGCAAGACACAACAGCGTATCTTTAGGTGCATATATACGCACATATGCACCTAATCGGTTTGTTGAGGGTTTACGATGCTGTCTGTTTTGCAGGATACGACGTACCGTCGTTTGTTTTTGGCCCAGGTAGTGGCGCTGGTGGGTACCGGGCTTCTGACAGTTGCGCTGGGCCTGTTGGCCTTTGACATTGCCGGTCGGAACGCCGGGGCGATCATGGGCACGGCTTTGCTGATCAAGATGCTGGCGTACGTGGGTTTCGCCCCGGTCATTAACGCTCTGGTCGCTCGTTTACCGAAGAAGCCGGTTCTTATCGGGGCAGATTTGGTGCGGGCTGCGATGGCCCTGTGCCTGCCGTTCATCACGGAGGCGTGGCAGATCTACCTGGTGATTTTCCTGCTGCAGTCGGCGTCGGCGACGTTTACCCCGGCGTTCCAGTCGCTGATCCCCACCGTGCTGAGAAGCGAACGTGATTACACCCGTGCCTTGTCCTTATCCAGGCTCGCTTATGACATGGAGGCGTTGGTCAGCCCTGCAGCGGCGGCGCTGCTGCTGAGCGTCGTCAGTTACAACAACCTGTTCCTGGGCACCGTGGCCGGGTTCATGTTCTCCGCCGGGATGGTCGCCTTTACGGCTCTTCCCCCGACCGCTCTAAACGGCGCGGAGGCGGCCAGTTCTTTGTGGCACCGGACTACCCTGGGTGCCAGAATCTTCTGGCGGAACCGACGGCTGCGGTCGCTGCTGGCATTGAATATGGTGGTCGCCGCCCCGACTTCGCTGGTCTTGGTGAACTCTGTCGTCTATGTCCGGGACGTTCTGCATCGCCCCGAGACAGACCTTGCCTTGGTTTTGGCCTGTTTCGGGGTCGGCTCGATGGTCGTGGCGGTGACGGCACCACGCGTGCTGGAGCGTTTCGGGGATCGGGCGGTGATGCTCAGCGGCGCGGCACTGATCCCGGTTGCCTTGGCAGCTGCCACGACGGTCACGTTCCTGGCTGCCCCGGGCGCTGGATGGTGGTGGTTGCTCGCCCTGTGGTTCCTGCTCGGCGCGAGCAACTCCACTATCCTTACACCGTCCGCGCGGTTGCTGCGGGACGCGTCGACAGAGGAGAGCCGCCCCTATGTTTTCACGGCGCAGTTCTCGCTCTCGCATGCCTGCTACATCCTCAGCTACCCACTGGCGGGCTGGATCGGAGCGGCCTCCGGCTTGGGCTGGGCTGCACTGGGATTGACGATTCTTGCAATACTGGGCAGTGTGGGAGCCTTCCTGTCCTGGCCCCGGCCCACCGCCATGAGTACCTTGAAATCCATGAACGAAGGAGTGGAGTGTTGAGCAGCCAGCCGAGCTCGTTAGGCGGCGCCTTTGGCGAGCCCTCGCTTTTCCACCCCGGCAGGCCTGGGCCGGAGCTGCTTGAGAGCGCCGCCGGCACCCTGCGGATGCTCGCCGAACCAACCCGGCTACACCTTCTGTGGGAGCTCGCGCAGGGCCCGAAGTCCGTCACCGAACTCGTCGACTCCGCGTCTGTTCCACGGACGGTGATCAGCCAGCACCTGTCCAAGCTACGGTTGAGCGGACTCGTCGATACCCGCAAAGATGGCCGGCGCGTTATCTACTCCCTCCACGACGGCCACCTGTCCAGACTTATCCAGGAAACCATCAACCATGCCGACCATCAGGTAACCGGGGAACCAGCCCACGGCTAAACCCTTCTGCGTGTCGTCACACCCTGGCAATGTACGGATCCGCGCTGACCTTGCAGCCCGACGGCCACATTCCTATGGCGGGGTGTTCTTAGCAGGTTCCTTTGTCGGGGGCATTGTTTCCGACCGCTTTCGACCTACCGACGGGCCAAGGTTGGATCCGTGATCTGTCTCTTGGGTCTGGCCGCTATCACGTTCGTCGACATGCGACGAAGTCGAGGCCTATCGCGAGGTTCAGCCTACACAGGGACCACCCATATTGCTTCTGAGGCTGAGGCGCCCAAGTCGATGTCCTCGTCTTGTCCGTGGAGCCGGACGGTGATCAGGTCGGTATAGGGCCGCGGCGGCCGTATGGACAATTGGGTATCCGGTGAGAGCCCGAGTTCGGCAAAAAAGCGCAACATCTCCGGGTCGGCGTCGGAGATCCGAATGACCGCAACCGTACTTCCCGCGGCAGTGGCCGACAGCTGTGTTCCTACTGTCTGAATCGGGGACCCATCAGCAGGCGGTATCGGGTCGCCGTGGGGATCTCGCCTGGGATGCCCCAGTCGCTGGTCGATGCGCTCGATGAGTTTGTCCGAGACAGCATGCTCAAGGGTCTCGGCCTCGTCGTGGACCTCGTCCCAGCCATACCCGAGAACCTGGACAAGAAAGGTCTCCAGGAGACGGTGCCTGCGGACCATGGTGACAGCGTGTTCCCGGCCTTCCCGGGTCAGCTCGATGGCGCCGTAGGGGGCGTGGGTAACCAGATTCTGCGCAGCCAGCTTCTTAATTCCGTCCGAGACCGTGGATGGCCGCACCCTCAGGCGCTCGGCCATGGCACTGACGGTTATTGGGGTGGCGGACCATTCGGTGGCGGACCAAATCAGCTTCAGGTAGTCCTGGGCGGAGGTGGATAGGTCAGTTACGAGCATTGCTTCATACTACTTTAACGCCGCCCAAATGTTAGGCTTACCGAACAATATTGTTTTCAGCGTTGAAATCTAGGAGTCGGTGTGCCGAAATTCAGTTTGGAGAAGCTGCTAAGCCGGCGGTCGATGATCTCCGGCGCCGCAGCCCTCGCCGCAGTGCCGGCATTCTCGTCACTGGCGCCCCGTGAGGCCCAGGCCTCCGGCGCAGGACCGCACTCCGGTCATGGCACGCCCGCCCAGAACACCACCCCCCGAGCATCCACCAGCGGCCCGGCCGCGGCCACTGCTGGTTCCGCAGGTGGCGCCACTTCCATGAGCCATGCCGGCCACGCCGGCTTCGCTGGCGGATCCGTCCCGGTCGACCGGGCCGGGATCGATCCCACCGCCATCCTGCGGGACTTCGACCGGGGGAAGACCAGCACCCTGCCAAACGGGCGGACACTGCGGGAATGGGACATCGTGGCCGTGGACAAGGACTTCGAAATTGCCCCCGGAGTGACCTTTCCGGGATGGAGTTACAACGGACGGATCCCCGGGCCCACGCTCTGGGCGCGGGAAGGAGACCTGCTGCGGATCCACTTCACCAACGCCGGCGCGCATCCGCACACCATGCACTTCCACGGTGTGCACCGGGCGGAAATGGACGGCACTCCCGGGATCGGCGCCGGCTCCATTGCGCCAGGCCAGAGTTTTACCTACGAGTTCGATGCCACACCGTTCGGCACCCACCTCTACCACTGCCACCAGTCACCACTGGCACCCCATATCGCCAAGGGCCTCTACGGCGGATTCATCATCGAACCCAAAGAGGGACGACCGCCGGCCGATGACGAGATGGTCATGGTCATGAACGGCTACAACACCGATGGCGGGGACGATAACGAGTTCTACTCGGTCAACGGGCTGCCGTTCCATTTCATGGACTACCCCGTCCAGGTCAAACAAAACGCGTTGGTGCGGATCCATCTGATCAATGTGCTTGAGTATGACCCCATCAACTCCTTCCACGTGCATGGCAACTTCTTCCATTACTACCCGACCGGGACCATGCTGACGCCCAGTGAATTCACCGACACCATTTCCCAGGTGCAGGGCCAACGCGGCATCGTGGAAATCCGCTTCCCCTACCCCGGCAAGTTCATGTTCCACGCCCACAAGACCGAGTTCGCCGAACTCGGCTGGATGGGCTTCTTCGAGGTGACCCCGGCATGAACATTGAAGAACAAACCACGACGACGGTATCGCCCACTCCTCCCGGTGGCCGCCGTCCGCCGGTGCCCGGCTGGTTGCTTGGCCTCGGACCGTTGGTCCTTATCGTCGTCCTGATGGCCGTGTTCGCCTTGCTGAACGGCCCCGGGTTGGCGAAGCTGTCCGAAGGCATCCCACCCAAGGAAGAGATCGCCGTCGAAGACGTCCGCTTCCTGCCCGGCCAGATCCAGGTCACTGCCCGCAACGAGGGCCCGGACCCCGTCAGTATCGCCCAGGTGAACGTCTCGGACTACTACGCGGCCTTCACCCAGACGCGCGAAACCATGGCCCCGCTCGAAACCACGACGCTGACCATCAGCTACCACTGGGTGGATGGGGACCCGTACGAGATAGCCCTCGTCACCTCCATCGGCGGCAAAATCCCCGCCACGGTTGATGCAGCAGCCCTTAGCCCCGAACGCGGCACCTCGTTCTTCGGTCTGATGACCCTGCTGGGCATCTACGTAGGCGTCATTCCGGTTGCCGTGGGCATGCTGTGGATGCCGTTCATCCGCCGCTCCTCAGCGGCCTGGATCAGGCTCCTGCTCGGTGTCACGGTCGGGCTCCTGGCCTTCCTCGCCGTCGACGCCACGCTCGAAGGCATGGAACTGGTCGCCGGGAGCGGCGCGTTTGGCGGCCCCCTGGTGGTGTTCCTCGGCGCCCTCGTCGCGTACCTGGTGCTCGAAGGCACCGATGCCTGGATGCGTCGACACCAGGACCTCAGCAGCACCGGAAAACCCGCCGCCCTGCCGCCACATCGACTGGCCCTGCTCATCGCCATCGGCATCGGTCTGCACAACCTCGGCGAAGGGCTGGCCATCGGCTCCGCATACGCCGTGGGAGCGCTGGCGCTCGGTGCCACTCTGATTGTGGGCTTCGCCATCCACAACACCACCGAAGGCCTCGCCATCGTCACGCCCCTGGCCAAGGAACCCGCACGACTGGGCCGGCTTGCGGTACTGGGTCTGATCGCCGGGGCACCGGCCATCGCCGGAGCCCTCATCGGGGCCACCGTCAACCAGCCCGCGCTCTCGGCCTTCCTCCTGGGGCTTGGAGCAGGCGCCGTCGCCCAGGTCGCCCTCAAGATCCTGCCCCTGATGAAAGACCACGCCGGCAAGGTACTGACCCCGCTGGCCAGCGCCGGCATCATCCTCGGCCTTGCCATCATGTTCGCCACGGGTCTGCTGGTTCAGGCCTGACAGCGGCGCTCTGAGCCTCACCGACAAAAGTACACAATTGCGTGGATACATTGATGAATGTAATTTTGGAGCATGGAAACTCTCACGCACGCCCCGGTGCTCGCGCGGTTCGGCTACGCGGTCTCGGATCCCACCAGGGCTAGAATCCTGCTGGCACTCTCCGAAGCGCCGGGATACCCTTCCAGCCTCGCCGAGGCGCTGTCGGTATCGCGGCAGAGCATGTCCAACCACCTGACCTGCCTGCGCGGCTGCGGCCTGGTAGTGGCAGTCCCGAACGGGCGGCGGATGCGGTACGAACTCGCCGATGCCAGGCTGGGCCACGCGATCACTGACCTTCTGGGCGTCGTCCTGGCTGTGGACCCAACCTGCTGTGCTCCCGGCGGCGGAGCGCCTGCCCTGGCCAGCCGGTTCGAAACCGACCGGCCCGGCCGGCTGCCGCTTCACACTGGAGGAACGGTTAGGCCATGACCGACTATGAACTGCGCGTCATCGAGGGCTGTCCGAACACTGTTCCTGCGCTGAATCTGTTTCGCAGCGCCCTGGAAGCGGCGGGGCTACCGGTGACACGTCTCCGTGTCCGGGTCCTCACCTCTGATCGTGAAGCCCAGGAACTGGGCTTTCAGGGCTCACCGTCGTTCATCGCCGCCGGAGATGACCTGTTTCCGGCGGTAGCGGTTCCAGCAGTGAGCTGCCGCGTTTACCCTTCCTCGGGGAAAATGGCAGGATTGCCGGCTTTGGCGTCGTTAGTGGCGGCTGTGCGCGGGTCGGGTCAGGAGGCATGAGGGACCAGGAAACCAAGACGTTGCTCCCGTTGCGTGCGTCGATGGCACTGGCGGTCGCTGGTTTGGCGCTGGGTGACTTGCTGGTCAAATCCGCCGTGGTTCTGACGATGGGCCAAGGCCAGCTCTGGGACCTCGGAGTAGTTAACGTCCGGTTAGCATACAACACCGGTGTCGCGTTCGGCCTCGGCGCGACCTTGTCCCCGTGGATTGTCCTCGCAGCGACGGCAGCGATCGTGGCGGTGCTGGCCGTTTACCTGTACCGGGCGGCTCCCGGATTCAACCGGGTGTCCCGGGCCGGAGCGATCCTCCTGCTCGGCGGCGCCGTCGGGAATTTGGTGGACCGAACGGACGGGGCCGGGGTCGTTGATTACCTGCACACCGGTTGGTTCCCGACCTTCAACCTTGCCGACGTCTTCGTCACCGTTGGAGTCGGCCTGCTGGTGGTGGGGTCCATCCGCACCCCGGCCTTGGCCCCTAAAAAGAAGAGGGGCGCTGACCGGTGGACATAGGTGAGTACTTTGCCTCGATGGTAACCTCCGGGGCGCTGGTCCTGGCGCTTCCCCTGGCGGCAGTGGCGGGCTTGGTGTCCTTCCTGTCGCCCTGCATTCTTCCGCTGGTTCCGGGCTACCTGGGCTTCGTCTCCGGGCTTACGGACCCGGCCCAACCGCGGAACAGGCGACGCGTCCTGGCCGGCGTTGGACTGTTTATTCTGGGCTTCGGGGCCGTGTTCACCCTGTACGGGGCCGCTTTCGGCGCGATCGGGGCCTGGTTGATCCGTTGGCAGGATCCCCTCATGAGGGGCCTGGGGATCGTGGTCATCCTCATGGGGCTGGTGCTGCTCGGACGATTTTCCTGGCTCCAACAGACCCGGAAATTCCAGATCCCCGGCCGCAACGGGCTCTCCGGCGCCCCGCTGCTCGGAATCGTCTTCGGCCTGGGATGGACCCCCTGCATGGGACCGACGCTCAGCGCCGTCCTCAGCCTGAGCGTCACCGCCGGGAGCGCCTGGCGCGGGGCCTTGCTCGCCTTTGTCTACTGCCTTGGCCTGGGCATTCCCTTCGTCCTCGTGGCCCTGGGCCTGAACTGGGTATCCAAGGCCCTGCTCGTGGTGCGCAGGCACATCAAGGCCGTGAATATCGGCGGCGCCGTCATGCTCATCATCCTCGGTGTCCTGATGGTGTCCGGCTTGTGGGTGCAATGGATCTACCAACTGCAAAACCTCGCCGGAACGTTCCTGATGCCCGTCTAGGCACGTCCACCCCGGAACTCTGATACGAAAAGCAAGGACAACCTCATGAGCAGTCAACCACAAGCGCACCGGGGACCCCGCCGCCGCACTATCCTGGGCCTGGGCGGGGCACTGCTTGCCCTCGCCGGCTGCGCAAGCCAGGATGATCTGGCCGAGCAGGCCAAAGCCGGAGACGACAAAAACTACATCGCCGGAGACGGGTCCGTGAACGAATACCCACCCGCCTCACGCGGCTCCCGGGTCTCCCTGGAAGGCCAGCTCTTCAACGGCGAGAAGATTTCTGCCCAGGACTGGGCCGGCAAGGTCGTGGTCCTGAATTTCTGGTACGCAGCCTGCGCACCCTGCCGGGTCGAGGCGCCGGACCTGGCCGCCCTCCACCTCGAATTCAAGGACAAGGGCGTGCTGTTCTACGGGGTCAACGTCCGCGACGACGCCGCAACCGCAGAAGCCTTCGAACGGACCTTCAACGTGCAATACCCCAGTTTTGATGACAGCGACGGCGGCGTGCTGCTGGCAATGACCGAGTACGTCCCGCCCCGCGCGGTACCCACCACCCTCGTGCTCGACACAGAAGGCCGCGTCAGTGCTCGGATCCTCGGGGTCTCCCAAAAAGGAACCCTGAAAGCACTGATCACCTCCGCCGCGGCCGGATCCTGAACAGATGCCCCGCCGTGAATCCAACCTCAAGGAATCCCTCCCCATGACCAGCACCCCACCACCGACCGGGACGATGCAAACTGCCGGTTCCACCGCGCAGTCACAGGCCCCCCGCTTCACCCGCGACAAGCCCCTTGGCTGGCTCCTGCTCATCACCGGGGTCATCGGCTGGCTGGCCTCCGGCACCTTGGTTTTGGAGAAACTCGAAGTCCTCAAAGACCCCGGATACCAAACCGCCTGCGACATCAATCCCTGGATTTCCTGCGGCCAGGTCATGCAGACCTGGCAGAGTTCGGTCTTCGGCTTTCCCAACATGTTCATCGGGATCGTGGCGTTCGCTGTCATCATCACCACCGGCATGGCACTGCTCTCCGGCGCCACCTTCGCGCCCTGGTACTGGGCAGGGCTCCAGGCCGGCGTCACCCTTGGTTTTGCCTTTGTCGTGTGGCTATGGTCCCAGGCCCTGTACTCGATCCACATCCTCTGCCCCTTCTGCATGATCGTCTGGGCAGCAATGATTCCCCTCTTCGTCTGGGTCACGGCCCGAAACCTCACCCACGGAATCATCAAGGTCCCCGCACAGGCCGCGCGCATTGTGGGCGAGTCCGGCTGGATCATCACTGCCCTGCTCTACGTGGCCGTGGCCGCGACCATCTTCTTCGCGTTCCTTCACGTGTTCATTGGCACCTCCGGTTTCTAAAAAGGGCCCCCGGAGCGCGGCCTAAGTCCTGCTGCCGCAAGGATGGATCGCTCCGCGGGCGGCCCGACGTGCCGGACGTGGAACCTCTGACGTGCACCAGAGCCGCGTCAACGGGCCCCGCCCCAAACCTTCATCGCCCCGCCAATCGAGGAATGCCCATGGCCCGGAACCAGCCAAAGCCCAGGACCGCCAACCGGAGGCCCGGCCCACCGGACCGCGAGGGAGCGGGCATCCTAACCGGCCTGCGCGACCTCATCGACAACATCGCCAACACCTCCCCTGCCCGGCTGGCTTTCAGCGCCTTCGTGGTGGTGATTCTGCTCTTCACCGGCCTGCTGTCCCTGCCGGCGTCCTCCGCCACCGGTGAGCAAACACCCCTCCATCAGGCCATGTTCACGGCCGTCTCCAGCGTCTGCGTCACCGGACTGACAGTAGTATCCACCGCCACGCACTGGTCCTTCTTCGGGCAGCTGGTCATCCTGGTGGGCATTTTCGTCGGGGGTTTGGGCACGCTGACGCTCGCGTCCCTGTTGGCCCTCATGGTCAGCAAGCGCCTGGGCGTGCGCGGCAAGCTCATCGCCCAGGAAGCCATGAACAACGCCGGAAGGTTCGGTGAAGTCGGTACGCTCCTGCGGATCGTCATCGTGACCTCGGTGGTCATCGAAGCGGGGCTGGCCATCGCCCTGATCCCCCGCTTCGTGGTCCTGGGCGAGCCGTTCTGGCAAGCCGTGTGGCACGGCGTCTTCTACTCCATCTCAGCTTTCAACAACGCAGGGTTCACACCCCATTCGGACGGGATCGTCCCTTACGAAACCGACCTGTGGATCTTGGTCCCGCTGATGCTGGGCGTTTTCCTCGGCAGCCTGGGCTTCCCGGTAGTCATGGTCCTCCGGCAGAACGGGCTGAACTGGAAGAAGTGGAACCTCCACACCAAGCTCACCATCCAGGTCTCCCTCATCCTGCTCGCGGCAGGTACGGTCCTGTGGGCAGTCATGGAGTGGGACAACGTTCGGACCATCGGTACCTTGGAGGCCGGCGAGAAGGTCATCCATTCGCTCTTTGCCTCTGTCATGACACGCTCGGGCGGTTTCAACCTGGTGGATCAGAACCAGATGGAATCCACCACGATGCTCCTCACCGACGCGCTCATGTTCGCCGGCGGCGGGTCGGCCTCCACAGCCGGCGGCATCAAGGTGACCACCATCGCCGTCATGTTCCTGGCCATAGTGGCCGAAGCCCGCGGCGATGCCGACGTGAAGGTCTATGGCCGCACCATTCCCCAGGGCACCATGCGGGTGGCGATCTCCGTGATCGTCGCAGGAGCCACCCTTGTGTCCGTCGCCGCCTTTCTGCTCCTGCAGATCAGCGGGGCCTCCCTTGACCGGGTACTGTTCGAAACCATCTCGGCCTTTGGCACCGTGGGACTGAGCACCAACCTCAGTGCCGAGCTGCCGCCAATCGGGGTGTACGTCTTATCGGCTCTGATGTTCGCCGGGCGCGTCGGCACCGTCACCCTGGCCGCTGCACTGGCCCTGCGCCAACGCAGCCAGCTGTACCACTACCCCGAAGAGCGACCGATCATTGGCTGACCCCGCCCCTGGAGGGTGGGAGGTGCCCCCATCCGGGTCAGATCCAGCCTTGCGGATTTACCGTCTGACCGTTCAGGAGTACTTCGAAGTGCAGGTGGCAGCCGGTAGAGGCTCCGGTGGTCCCGGCCGCGGCAAGCCGCTGGCCGGCGGTCACGGTCGCCCCGACAGAGGTTTCGATGGACGCCAAGTGGTTATAAGTACTCTTCAGGCCGTTACCGTGGTCCACCACAATCCTGTTTCCGCCTCCATAAGCGGACCAACCGGCCTCCACGACCGTTCCAGCGCCCGCGGCGAATACTGCGGTCTGACACGCTGCCACGAGGTCAAGACCGGTGTGGAGCTCCCCGGAGCCGCTGATCGGGCTGGAGCGGATACCGAACGGCGAAGTGACCGACATGCTGGCCAGCGGCGCGCCGAGCCGGGCAGAGGAAGCAGCGGGTGCGGCAGCGACAGCCTTCGGTGCTGCCGTGCCCGCGGCGGCAACCTGGGCCTTGGCCGGTGCGGGAACCGGCGCCTGCTCGGTGGTGACAGCCGGCCGTTCATAGCTGATGGATGCCCCGGCCGAGGCCTGAACCGGTGCACTGGAGGCTTGTGCCGTTGAGGCTTGCACGGCGGGACCGGTGGCTGTTCCGGTGGGGGCTGGGCCGGCGTGGGCTGCGGTGAGTGAGGCCGTCAGGATCGCGGCGACGCTCAGCGTGGCGGCAGCGGTGACCTGTTTGCGCCGACTCCCGCCTGGCCCGGCGGCCGGCACACCCCGGTGCTGCGGCGTAGTCGGGGATGTCGTCGGGGCAGACGCGCGGGGGAAGGGACCCGAGGTTGGTTTTCGGCGCCGGCCATGGGGGGATGAGGAAGTCAAAGGGGATCCTTTCGTTCGCCTGCGAAGTTAGCTGTCGGGTTCGAGCCAAGGAAAATGCCCGGCCGCTGACCCGGTGGCCATCTGACCACCGGCGTCGCGGCTCCACCCCAAGGCAGGCTGGCTGCCGATTGTGGGTCCTCCACCCCCGCCGTGAAAAGGGATAGTCGTTTGATGCCGCCGGCGGGGCTGAGCGTACGGCATCAAGGGTTTTAGTACAGAAAAACCTGAACTAATAGTAGCCACAAAGCGTCATCGTTACAATTTCGTGACACGGCGCTGGGCGGCACCGGGGCTTGAACCCGGCGGGGTGCTGCTTCCGGCGGTCCGGACCACAGCAACATCTGGGCATGTCGTCAGATGTGCAGCCAATGGTGTCAACGAACCCCACCTCGGGATGGTTCCGGTACCGGGGCATGCCACCACGGAGCCCTTGTGATTGAGGTCCCGGTGCCGCGGAGCACGTCGGGGCCAGCTGAAGGATCCTGGTGTTCTCTTACGAGTACGCGGTTCGTTTCTGCGGAGGAGGGTAGAACCGGACACCCACGCCCAGGGGCCTGTCGGTGTGACAGCCTGGATGCCACTGTCGACCGGCCCAGGGCGGGGGGCTTAGAGCCCCATGGAGTCCAGAAGGGCGTCTTCTTCTTCGGAGCCGGAGCGCTTGGGCCGGGAGGGAACCCGGGGCTGCTGAACGGCTTCAGCCGGGTCCGCCGTGTTCTCCGGCATGTCGGATTCCTCGCGCCCGATCCGGGCCTGTTGCCGAGCCATGTATCCGAAGCCGACGAACGCCAGAACTCCAAAGGTGATCCACTGCAGGGCATAGGACAGGTTCGAGCCTTCCTTGACGGCGGGTGCGGCGAGTGGCTGGGGGGCCACGGACGGTGGTGGAGACTCCGAGGCCATCACCCCGTAGCTGCCCGTCATGAGCGGGTAATCCAGTTGCCTCCCGTAATGGGACAGGTCGATGCTGGCCAGCTGGCCCTCGGGCGCGTCACGGCCGAGATCAGGTTCGGACGGCTTGATCCGGATGACCGCTGCAACCTCACCGGTCGGCGGGCCGGGCACCGCGTCGGGGTATCCGGGCCGGTCATTGCCTATCGGCAGCCATCCTCTGTTGATCGCGATCGTCTCACCGGAGCTCAACCGGAACGGGACCAGAACCTCGTATCCGGCGGCGGAATTGTTGGGCCGGTTCCTGACGATTCTCTGGTCCTGCGCAAGGTACCAGCCCGTCACCGATACAGTCGTCCACTTCGCCTCAGGGTCGGCAACGGCGAAGTATGTACTGGCGTCCTTGAACGGCACGGGGGGTTTGTCATAGTTCTCCTGGACCCTGCGGATCTCTGTCACGGCCTGATTCCGACGATCCATCTGCCAGTTCCCGAGTCCAATGCACGCGGCGGCGAACAGTGCTGCCATCATCAGGAAACCGGCCCAACGCCAGGACAGCAGGAACCTATACGCCACCGGGGTCCTCCTGGAGCTGCCACTGCCCGACCAGCAGTGCGCGGATGGCCGCCGCTTCGGCGGCCAGGCGGTGGTCCTCGCCGCGGGCCAGCAGACCGTATTCGACCATGGTTCGTCCGTCCTCGTGGGTGCCGGCGCGGACCCAGACCCTGCGGCGGTTCACGTACAGCGAGGCCAGCAGGCCAGCGACGGCCATCAACGAGAAGATCAGAACGCCAGTCTGTCCGGGGGTGCTGCGGATGTCCACGCCAATGTAGCGTTTGAGGCCATCGAAGCTGATGCTTCCCTTGCCCTCGGGCAGCGTGTATGTGCCACCGGGAGCCAGTGTGATGCCCTTGGCAGGCAGTTCCCGGCCGTTGAGCTGGGTCAATCCCTTCACATCCAGGTTGTAGACATTCTGCGGCGCGCCGGTGTCCAGGCCCAGATCCCCATAGTAGGAGTTCAGGTTCAGTTGGGGGTTCAGCGGGTCCGGGTCGAAGCTGTAGGCGACCCCCTCCTCGTTTTTGATCGCGGAGGGAAGAAAGAATCCCACGAAACCCAGTTGCGCCGGACGGGCATCTGGAACCTTGATGACAACCGTTGACGTGTAAACCCCATCGTTCGGGATGCCCACTACCGGTCCGCTGAATGCCGTATCACCATTGCCATCCCGGACCGTGATGACCGGGGCGTAGCCGTTGCCAACCAAAAAGACGCCCACCTCCCCGAAATAGACAGGGTCATTGACCTTAAGCGTCCGGGGTTCCTGGGCTGCACCGGGGGCATCCCTGGTTCTCAGCTGGGCGGTGAAATCAATAGGTTGGCCGAACTGCCTGCTGGACTCCCGGTCGAACCGGACAGCGAACGTGTCCAAGGTGACCGTAAACGGCTCCAACCACGAGGACTGGAAGTTCGTTCCGGGCGCAAAGTTGTCGTAGCCCACGAGCGTGTTGACGAAGGTATCGCCTTCGATCAGGATTTTCTGTCCCCGGAACCCGAACAGCCCGCCAATGGCCAAACAGATCAGGACGCCGATCAACGAGGTGTGGAACACCAGGTTGCCGGCCTCCTTCAGGAAGCCACGCTCGGCACCCAAGGACGGTAAAGCTGCTTTCTCGTCCCTGACCTGGACCCGGTAGCCGCGCTTCTTCAGCGCAGCGGCCGCGCCGGCGATGGCGGCCGCGGCAGGTATCCCGGCTTCCGCGGGCACCTGCAGGGTTCCGTACTCCGGCAGCCGGGAGAGCCGCTTCGGGGTCCGCGGAGGGTGCGAACGCATGGCTTTGTAGTGGGCGCGGGCCCTTGGAAGCACACAGCCGATCAGGGAGATGAACAGCAGAATGTAGATGGCGGAGAACCAGGCCGAGGAATAGACGTCGAAAAGCTGCAGTGCGTCCAGGGCCGGGCCGTAGTCCGGGCGGTTCTTGATGTACTGGGTGACGAGCGAAGGGTTGGCCGGACGCTGTGGAAAGAGCGATCCCGGCACCGCGGCGATAGCCAGCAACAGCAGCAGGAACAGGGCTGTCCGCATACTGGTCAGCTGGCGCCAAGCCCAGCGCAGCATGCCAACGGCTCCCAGCGGCGGCGGGGTGGGGCCGGCGTTCTCATCGGTGCGGGCAGGGCCCGCAGAGTTATCAGTGCTCATCGTCGGCGCACCGGTCGGTTGGCCAGTTGGCGCAGGTATTCGTTGTAGGCGTCCAGATCCGGGTCCCCTGCCACGGCTGCCGTCCGGTCCGCCTTAACCCATCCACGGGCCTCCTCCCGCTGCCACCGCACGAGGATGAACATCAGCAACAGCACCCCGGGCAGTTCCCCATATGACCATGCCAGTCCACCGGCCAGGCCCTGGTCGGTCATCGGGTCCACGTTCCAAGTTGCCGGTGGTGCGGCGAAGAACTTGACCATCGGGGCGGTGGCCATCATGATGACAACCCCGAAAAAAGCGTGCAACGGCATCTCAGCAAAGATGTCCAGCATCCGGCCGAAGTGCGTTTGCCTGGTCGGCAGCGGATCCGCTGAAATCAGTGGCACCGTGAACAGGATGCCGGCGGCAAGGAACAACACTTCGAGTCCGACGTGCCCGTACCAGTTGGGCAGCAGCAGGTCCGCAAGCCCGGAGAAATAGACGCCGTAGAAGCTGAGCAGGAACAAGGGCACCATGAAGGCCGGATGGATGGCCAACCGGCCCCAGCGGGAGCGCAGGCCCCAGAGGGCCGCCTTCAGGACCGGCCGGCCCAACCGGCCGTGCGGGGTCGCCCGCAGCAGCAGAGTGCCGGGGGATCCGATGACCAGCAGGGGCGGGACGGCCATCATCAGGGTCAGCTGCTGGAACATGAAAATGGAGAACATCCGCAGTCCGTACCCTTCTATGCCGGCTCCCATGACGACGATGATGGCCAGGCAGCCGAACAGGAAGGAGACGGTGCGAACCGGGGACCAGTGCCGGCCCTGCCGCCAGAGGCTGATGGCGCCGGCCAGATAAAAGAGAGCGGCCAGCAGCGTCAAGGCCGGGATCAGTGGAACAGGCTGGAAGTTCGGTGCCAGGTACTCCCCCAACGATGGCGGCAGCGAGGGAAGCCAGACCGGGCCCTCGACTCCAGGGTCGCCCATGTCAGTACCGCCATCCGGACGAGACGGCCATGCCAGGGGCCAGCGCTAGTTGTTGCTGACCATCGTCAGCCGGTCCCGTCCGGCGTGGCCGACGTGCGTGAGGCCCAGATCCAGCAGCATGCGCACGTGGGAATCGGCCAGTGAGTAATAGGCCATCCGACCGGAACGACGGACCTGCACCACGCGCGGGCCCCGCAGCAGGCGCAGCGCATGGGAGACGCCGGATTCGCTCAACCCTGTGGTGGCAGCCAGATCGCACACGCACATCTCCCCTTCGAGCAGGGCGATGAGGATCCTTACCCGTCCCGGGTCCGAGAGCAGCCCGAAGATCACCGCGAGATCCGTCACGTCCGATTCGGCGGGCATTCGGGACCTGACGGCCTCCACCTTCTCGGCGTCGACCAGACGGATGGCGCATTCGCTGCCCGGCTGGCCGGCGGCGGTCGGCTGTGCCTGTGCTGTTCCGGTCATTCATCAAGACTACCCTTACTTGCTAATGCGTCGCATTTGCCTTGTGGCGTGCCGGGGTGGGCCGGAGAGCCCGGCAGGCTCAGACGGCATCCACCGATTAACGTCTGAACAACTCTACAGATAATCTTGAATGGCGCTGGAATGCACCGGCGCTGCCTGCCCCCGAAGCATCGGAGGAGTCAGGTCCGGACCTGCGTTAGGGAACCATTGTGGCTTTGAAAGCCCCCGCTGCCGGCGACAGCACGGCCGTCTCGCCGAAACTGCGCTGGTTCGCTGTGGCCGGTGTCATCGCCGTGCTCGTGGTGCTGGTGGCCACGGCGTACGGCAGGGGAACCCTGCCTGCCGAGACCCGCGATCCCGGCGCTTTGGTCCGGTGGGGCTATGGTGTCGCCCAGACCATGCAGAACATAGCGGCCGCTGCCACCATCGGTGCCCTTGTGTTTGCTGCGTTCATCGTTCCGCCGGTCCTGCGGGGACGTAAAAATGCGGGCCGGACCGGGTCCGGGGTGACGGCGGCGCAAATCGCTGCCGCCGACGAGCACCCGGCGTTCAGCCGGATCATGGTGCTGGCCTCGGTGGCGAGCCTGACGTGGACCCTTTCGGCCTTGGCAGTATTGGTGTTCAGCTTCTCCGACATCGCCGGCGTTCCGGTCTCGGGGAGCCCCGAATTCGCCGCTCAACTGACCTCCTACATTACCGAGCTTCCCAACGGGGCGGCCTGGCTGTGGGTCGTCATCATCTCCTCGGTCGTTGCCACCCTGACCTTCGGTGTCAGGTCCAGCGCAGGCCTGAGCGCCGCCGCGTTGCTGGCACTCTCAGGCCTAGTGCCGGTGATGCTGATCGGCCACGCGGCCGGTGGAAGCGACCACGAACAGGCCATCAACTCCCTGGGCCTGCACCTGATCGGGGTGTGCCTGTGGTTCGGTGGGCTCATTGCCTTAGGCGTTGCCGGGACAGCCCTGGGCAAAGACACCGCTGCGGTCCTCGGGCGGTTCTCCACCCTGGCCGGTTTTTCCTTCGTCCTCGTGGTGGCCTCGGGGATCATCAATGCCACGATCCGCATCGATTTTCCCGCGGGTCTGGCCTCACCGTACGGTGTCCTGCTGATGGCAAAAACGGTGGCCGCCCTGACCCTGGGAGCGATCGGATTCCTGCACCGGAAGCGGCTGATACCGGCCTTGAGCGTGAAGTCCGGCAACGGGCAGGCGACCGGGTTGGTGTGGCGGTTCATCGTCGTCGAGCTGCTGATCATGGGTGCCGTCAGCGGCCTGGCTGCCGCGCTGAGCCGCACACCGACACCAACCGGGGAGGATATCCGCCCTGCCCTGACCCCCGCCGAAGTCCTCACCGGCTACCTCTTGCCACCGGAACTGACCCCCGAACGCTGGTTCACCATGTGGCGCCCGGACTGGCTCTGGATCGCCTTCGCGCTCTTCGCTGCATACCTGTACCTGCGGGCGGCGCAGCGGCTGCGCCGCCGCGGGGACAGCTGGCCGTGGATACGCACTGCGGCCTGGATCGTGGGGTTGGCGGCGCTGGTGTTTTTCACCTCCGGAGGGCCGTCGGTGTACGGGCGGATACTTTTCAGTGCACACATGCTGGATCACATGGCCCTGACCATGATCGTCCCCGTATTCCTCGTCATCGGAGCCCCGGTCACGCTCGCGCTCAGGACGCTCAAACCGCGGACTGACGGTTCCCGCGGGCCGCGCGAGTGGATCATGGTACTGATCCACTCCCGGGTGGCCGCCATCGTGACGCACCCCCTCTTCGTTGCCGCGAATTTCGCCGGATCCATCGTCCTGTTCTACTACTCCGATGCTTTCGGCTTCGCCCTCCGGGAACACGCCGGGCACGAACTCATGACAGTCCATTTCGTGATCACCGGATACCTGTTCGTCCTGTCGATGATCGGCACCGACCCCATCCCCCGCCGGGCGCCGTATCCGCTGCGGCTGCTGCTGCTTCTGGCCACCATGGCCTTCCACGCGTTTTTCGGTGTCACCCTGATGGGCTCGACTACCCTGATCCAGCCGCAGTGGTTCACTGAACTGGACCGACAGTGGGGAGCGCCGCCCTTGGAGGACCAGCAAATGGCCGGCGCCATCACCTGGGGTATCGGCGAGGTCCCCACCTTGCTGATCGCCATCGGCGTAGCCGTCATGTGGTCACGCTCGGATGCCCGCGAAACGCGGCGCAGCGACAGGGCGGCCGCACGCACCAACGATGCTGATCTGGACGCCTACAACGCAATGCTCGCAAGCCTCGAGGAACGTGACACCAGGGGCCGTGGTGGCCAGGTCTAATCCGGTCAGTCCCAGACCATCATTAAGTTCAGGATATTCTGAATCCACATATTTCTGTATCATTTCTGATATGCGCATACTTTCCACCGTTGATGTCCTGGCCCGCTTCGGTAAAGCTCTCTCGGACCCGACCCGGGCCGCCATTCTCCTGCAGCTAAAAGACGGACCGGCGTTCCCGGCGGATCTGGCCGACAGCATTGGCGTCAGCCGCCAGATTCTCTCCAACCATCTGGCCTGCCTGCGTGACTGCGGGCTGGTCGCCGCGGAACCGGTCGGAAGACGTGTCCGCTACGAACTCTCCGATGCCAAACTGGCGCACGCCCTGGAGGACCTGCTCGGCACCATCCTGACAGTCGATACGATCTGCGGCTGCGCCGAGCCAGAATGCGCCCAGGACACCCCTCCGGGTTCACTTGCTTCTCCCGAGACCATGGAGGTCCGCTCATGAGTGGTCACGAGCACGACCACGCCGCCGCGGCAACGGCACGGCGCGGCAAACTCATCACCGTCTTTGCCATCACCTTCACGGTCATGATTGCAGAGATCATCGGCTCAGTACTGACCGGCAGCCTTGCGCTGCTGGCAGATGCCGGCCACATGTTCACCGACTCGGCAGGGCTGCTGATAGCGCTCATCGCCGCATCATTGGCGTTGAAGCCGGCCACCCTGAAGCGCACGTGGGGGTACAAGCGTGCCGAAATCATCGCTGCCGCCGGACAAGCGGCGCTGCTGCTCGCGGTCGGCGGCTTCGTCATCGTTGAAGGCATCCGCCGGTTCTTCGAGCCCCCGGAAATCGGGGAGTCGACGATGCTCTGGTTCGGCATCATCGGTTTGGCGGGCAACGCGATCGGCCTCGTTATTCTCGCGTCCGGACGGAACCACAACTTCAACATGAAGGCGGCCTTCCTGGAGGTGCTCAATGACGCTCTCGGGTCCGTAGCAGTCATCGTGGCAGCCATCATCATCGCCGTGACCGGCTGGCTTCAGGCCGATGCCCTCGTGTCGTTGCTCATCGGCGTCCTGATCATCCCGCGCACACTTAAGCTGCTCCGAGACACCGTGAATGTGCTCATGGAGTCCACCCCCAAGGGGTTGGATTTGGCCAAGGTGCGCGAGCACATCCTTGCCCTGCCCCACGTCATCGACGTCCACGACCTCCACGCCACCCTGGTGGCCTCCGGAACACCGGTCCTTTCGGCGCACGTCACCGTGGAGGACAGTTGCATGACCGACGGGCATGCCGCCACGATCCTGGCGGATCTGCAGGGCTGCGTGGCCCAGCACTTTGATATCAGCGTCGAACACTCCACGTTCCAGATAGAACCAGCCGCCCACCGCGACCAGGAAAGCATTCACCACTGATGAGCAAAACCCAAACCCCTCCCCCGCCCATGGACACCGCGAAGAAGGCCAGGGTCTTCATCTGGGTCCTGTTGGCCGTCCTCGTCGCCGTTGGGGTGATCTGGTACACCGTCTTCACGCTGAACAAGCCCGCCCCAACAGCCCCGACGCCGGCCGCGGAAGCCCAACTGGTCCGTGAAGACAGTCACCGTGTGACCTCCCCGGCCACCGAGAAAGCCCAGCTCGTTGAGTTCCTGGACTTCGAATGCGAAGCATGCCTTGCCGCCCAACCGCTGGTCGAGGAACTGAAGAAGGAGTTCGGCGACCGGATCACCTTCGTCAACCGCTACTTCCCGTTGCCCGCGCACCGCAATTCAGCCACCGCCGCCCTTGCCGTGGAAGCCGCAGCCCAGCAGGGAAAATACGAGCAGATGTATGCCAAAATGTTCGAAACCCAGCCGCAATGGGGCGAGAAAACCGAATCCCAGGCGCCACTGTTCCGCACCTTCGCTGAAGAACTCGGACTGGACCTGACCGCCTACGACACGGCGGTGGCCGATGACAAGACCAAGGAACGGATCAAGAAGGACATCGCAGATGGCACCGCCCTGGGCGTCAAGGGCACGCCGACGTTCTTTCTCAACGGGAAAATGCTCACCCTTGAGACCAAAGAACAATTCCGGCAGCTGCTCGCGGACGCCGCCAAGTAACAGACCTCCGGACCGAATACACCGCCTCGGGCGTTGCCCGACCCACCCTCCGACGTAACGTAATAAGGAATCCACCCCCTTGAAAGGAACGGTGCGCGATGACTGCTGCGCGTGCACCGTTCCGCATTCCGCGGGCCGCCGTTGTTGCGGTCACGGTCCTTGCCCTGGCCGCAACGGCACACTGGCTGGCCGGAGGTGAACTGCCGGCTTTCCCCGTCATGACAGCCCTGACAGCCGTTGTTGTCCTGTCGGCGGTAATACTGGCTGGCAGAAAGATGACGGCCCGCCTTCTGGCCGCATATCTGGGCGCCTCCCAGACCGCACTGCACCTGGCATTCTCAGCCTTGGCAGGATCAGGAACACCCAAGCCCGATCTGGCCCACCACCCGGGAATGGCAGCCGGACCGGGCATCGGTGGTGCGGTTGTCCCGCATGAACATCTCAGCGCGGATGTCAGCCCCGGAATGCTCGGCGTGCATGTAGCAGCAATCCTCGCTACAGCTCTTCTGATGGCGCGGGGCGAATCGGCGTTATGGGCTTTGGCCGCCTGGCTGCGTCCCCTGCTTCAAACGCCGAGCCCATCCGCGATCAAAGCATGTCCGTTCATTGCCGCCTCGGCGACGCAGACTGTTCCTCTCCGAGCTAAGTACTTGGGACGGCCGCCGTCGCGAGGACCGCCCGGGCGCGTTCACGCCGCCACGCTCTGAGCATCTGATCAGGGACGCCCGGCGCGCACCGAGCACTTTGACCCCTTCTCAACGAGCAGAATCGCAGAGTCCTATGAATCCCCGTAACAAAAAACAACGAGTCCGCGTCCGCGTCCGCCTGGCTCTCGCCGCGGCCATCTTCATCCCGGCCTTCGCAGCGGCTCCGGCAATGGCCCATGACGCCCTGGAATCCACCGTCCCGGGCAAGGACACCACCGTCACCACAGCCCCGGGCACCGTTTCCCTGACGCTCTCGGAGCCGCCCATGGATGCCACGCAACTCAATCTCAGCGTCATCACCGTCAGCGACGAGACGGGCAAGACACTCAGCGACGGCAAGGTCACCGTAGACGGTCCGACCATTTCCACGGCCATATCCGGCGGGAACAACGGGGTCTACAAGGTTCTCTGGCGGACGGTTTCCTCCGATGGCCACCCCATCGAAGGCAACTACTCCTTCACCGTCCAGGACCCCGCCCAAGCCGCCATCGCTACAGCACCTGCGACGCCAACCCCGGCCGAGGGCCCTGCCTCCAGCGCCGCCGCCCCGGCAGCCCAAACGGCGCCGGAGCAGATCAAACCCAACGATGACAACGCACCCATCGCCGTCGGCATCGCGGCCGCGATCCTGGCTGTCGCAGCCGCTGTCTTCTTCATTGCACGCAAGCGCAGGGAAAAGACCCTAGGGGCGTAGCAGCACCCGCGAACCAGCCAATAGTCTGCCTCACTCACCCGTGGGCTCCGGGTCACCGCGTCTGGAGCCCACGGGCCAGGGGGCGCTACTGTGCCGCGGCCACTGAGCGTCGATCGGACAACGAACGTAAGGTCCAACCAGCGATGGTACCGAAAGCCATGACCGCCAAGGCAGCCAGACCACTGTAGAACAGCACCGTCGGAAGACTGGACGGTGACGACGAACCGTCCACGGCAGCCATGATGCTCAGCCAATAGGCCACCGTTGCGATCACCCAGAGCGCACCGCCGGCCGTTGCCAGCCAGGACCAGCGCGAAAACCAGGACTGGCCGCGCCGATAAGACAGGGCAATGGCGACCGCCACGACACCCGCCACGGCAACCAGCTGGAGGCCAAAGAGGTATGGGCCAGCTACCAGCCCCACTGGAATGCAAAGTCCTCCGATGAGCACGAGTCGACGGGCGCCGAGGGGCATCTTGGCGGCGTCCTCGGGAGCCGGGGATCGGCTGGCGCCGGGGTCTGAAGTCATTGGTTCGGTGGCTCCTTGAAGAGACGGTACTGCGGGATCATTTGTAGTAGCGGCGGGACCGGCGATGCACAGAAAAGCACGTGCCGAGACAGGGCAGGCGGGCGGACCCGCCTGGATGTTCCCGCAGTACCCGCATCACCAATGACGGCCGAAACGGCAGTCAGCAGGACCATCAGAGGACCACTCGGGACTCTTGGTGCGCTGGTACCTTCGCGCCAGTCCCATGTGGCACAGAGAAACCTCACCACTGCCGTCGAAAGTATTAGAGACTGATTCTAGCAACAGCGTATGAACATATGTTCATACGCACGGGATTGCCAGGCGGCCCATTCGGCTCCCCCACGGATACCACTGCCTATGTGTTGGTCTTGGTGATGACCGAATCTTTGGATTCGGGCCCTGGCCAGAATCACCCTCGCCGGCCCCGGACGGACCGGCCAGAGCTAGTCCTCCGTTCGTGGCCTCGGGGAAAGGACAGCCCCGAGGATCAGGACCGCCACGCCGGTGGTGACGAATACATCGGCGAGGTTGAAGGTGGGGAACCATCCGGTGTGGAGGTAGTCCACCACCCCCTGCCCGTCCAGCCGGTCGATGAAGTTGCCCACGGCTCCTCCGAGCAACAGGACCGCCCCGGCCCGGGATAGCAGGGACATGCGGGGCGCTGCGGCGAGCAGGAACCAGAGCAGGGCGGCCAGGATCACCCCTGTGCCGGCGATGACGGCCCAGGATGGCAGGCCCGCGCCCATACTGAAAGCGACTCCTCGGTTGAAGACGAGCCGGATGTTGATCGGCCCGACATCGTTGGTAGCGCCCGTAGCGAGAACGGCCTCGGCCACGGCCTTGAGGATAAGATCCGTGGCGGCCAGGGCGGCCGCGACAACAACCAGCAGGACCCGGATCCGCCGCGAGGTCCGGTTCGCGGGGCCCGGCGTGGCCGTGGCCATTGACGCCGGTTCAGTGCTCATGATGCCGGCTCCAGGGCCGGGGAGGGTTGGGTGGCCTTGAGCGCTGCTTTTCGGCTGATCCGGCCGGCCCGGACACCGTTGGCGATGACGAGGACCTCGGCGAGTTCGTGGATAAAGACCACCGCGGCGAGGCCGAGCACACCGAACAGGGACAGTGGGATGAGCACGGCGATCAGCAGCAGGGACAGCCCAACGTTCTGCAGCATTATGCCTCGTGTCCGTCGGGCATGTTCAAGGACTTGGGGCAGGTGGTTCAGGTCCTCGCCCATCAGGGCGATGTCGGCGGTTTCGATCGCCACGTCGGTGCCCATGACGCCCATGGCGATGCCGGTGTCGGCGGTCGCCAGGGCGGGGGCGTCATTGACGCCGTCACCGACCATCGCGGTGGGGGCGCGGCCCTTCAGGGTGCGGATGATCTCGGCTTTGTCTTCCGGGCGCAGCTCGGCGTGAACCTGCGTGATTCCGGCGTCCTTGCCCATCGCGGTGGCCGTGATGAGGTTATCGCCGGTGAGCATGGCCGTGGTGTATCCGGCGGCTGTCAGCCGGGCGATGACGTCCTTGGCTTCGGGCCGCAGTTCGTCGCGGACGGCGACCGCTCCGATGGCCTCCCCGGCTTCCTCGATCAGCACGGCAGTGGCTCCGGCGCGCTGCATGCGCTCGACCTGCCCGGCCAGGAGGCCGGCCTCGATCCAGCCCGGACGTCCCAGTCGGACGGTTTTGCCTTCGAACCGGCCGGTCAGCCCGGCCCCGGGGACGGTGTCCACATCGGTGACCGGCGCCCGGTCGGGTGTGGCGGCGAGGATGGCACGGGCCAAGGGGTGCTCGCTGCGTGCTTCAAGCCCGGCGGCGAGGGCCAGGACATGTGCTTTGGTCGCTGTACCGTTGGCGGCGACGTCGATCACGGCGGGCTTGTTTCGGGTCAGTGTTCCTGTTTTGTCCAGGGCGATGGTGCG
Source organism: Paenarthrobacter sp. CC6 (assembly GCF_040560085.1). Taxonomy (NCBI): domain Bacteria; kingdom Bacillati; phylum Actinomycetota; class Actinomycetes; order Micrococcales; family Micrococcaceae; genus Paenarthrobacter; species Paenarthrobacter sp. CC6. The sequence continues at coordinate 64,989 of NZ_JARDAN010000011.1, forward strand.
GATCTTCCCGAGGGTTTCCAGGGCCCCGCCGCCCTTGATCAGGACGCCGATGCGGCTGGCAGCCCCGACCGAGGCGACAACGGTAACCGGAACAGAAATGGCCAGGGCGCACGGTGAGGCTGCGACCAGCACGACCAGGGCGCGTTCAAACCACAGCAGCGGTTCGCCGACGATGAAACCGAAGACGGTGATCAGGGCGGCAGCGATCAGGATGCCAGGGACGAGTTTGCTGGCGATGGTGTCCGCCAGGCGCTGGCCGGGGCCCTTACGGGACTGTTCGGCTTCCACGATGTGTACGATCCTGGCCAGCGAGTTGTTTTCCGCGGTGCTGGTCACTTCGACTTCCAACGGGCCGGTGCCGTTGATCGATCCTGCAAAGACCTCATTGCCGGGCCCTGCCTCCACGGGCACGGATTCACCGGTCAGCGCCGAGGTGTCCAGGGAGGTCCGGCCCGTGAGGATCCGGCCGTCGGTGGCCAACCGCTCACCCGGGCGAACAACCATCCGGTCCCCGAGGACCAGCCTGGCAGGGGCGATGGTGATTTCGAGGCCACCGCGCAGGACGGTTGCCTCGGCCGGGACCAGGTCCAGCAGAGCCCGCAGACCCCGGCGCGTCTTGGCCAGGGAGTATTCTTCCAGGGCCTCTGAAATCGCGTACAGGAAGGCCAGCATGGCCGCTTCCTCGAACTGGCCCAGCGCCACGGCACCAACGGCCGCGATGGTCATCAGCGTCCCGACGCCGATCTTTCCCTTGACCAGCCTCCGCACGGTGGAGGGCACGAACGTCCACGCAGCGATCAGCAGCGAAGCGATTTCCAGCGGGAACGTCACCCACTCCGGCGCTCCGGCCAGTGAAGAGATCCAGCCGGCCAGGAGAAGAACCCCGGACGTCGCCGCAGCGCGAACCTCACTGACCTGCCAGAAACCAACGGCTTCTTCTTCTGTTTCCTTGTGTTCGCTACCGGCTGGCTCATCGTGGCTGCAGCACGCATCACTCATCGGGACGCCTCCTTGATGACGGAGACATCGGTGCTGCCGATTCCGTAGTTCGGGCAGAGACTGACCGCGTTACCGGTCGCGGCCAGCAGAACTTCCGCCTGCGCCAGCATGTCCATCAGCTCCGGGCGGGAGAGCGAGTAGTACACGCTCCGGCCCTGGACGCGCCCTTCGACCAGGCCGCAGTCACGCAGGCACGCCACATGGGCCGATACCGTGGATTGTGCCAGGCCCAGCTCCCCGGTCAGGTCACCAACCCGAACCTCACCCCCGGCCATCCTCTTCACGATACTCAAGCGGGTCGGATCACTGAGGGAATGGAACAGGGCAGCCGCAGGGTCCAGCGGGGCGCACGGCTCAGGCGAGAACACATCATCAATCGTCATAAGACGATGATAGCGGCAATATTGGATGCAGTCGCCTTGAATCTTCGGAACCGGTCCTGATTCGGTGACCGCTACCAGGGTGCCGGACCTGGTGAGGCCGGTACCGGGACGGGGCGGTGTCTGTCGTTGGCCTTGGAGCCGAAGACCCTCGTTGGGCTGACGGTACGGGGAAATCCGGACCTGGTTAGGCGGGAAGCCTTGCCGCGCACCCGCCGCACCCCTACACTCCTGCCAAGGGTTACTTGATGATGTGCTTCGACCTATTGGTCTACAAGGTCGATGGCGGATCCGGTTCGGTCGTTCTTCATGACCACCTCTAGTACAAGGACCCGGGTGTTTCATAACTGAAGATTTTTGGTTTGACCCTGGCTGGGGAGCGGCAAGCAGGGAACCGTGTGTCAAGCACGGATCCATACTCGCAACAGGCGTACCACTCCCCAGGAGCTCCGATGCCCGGTCATTCAGCCACCCGGCCGCAGTCACCCCTCAAGGGCTTTATTGCGCCCCTGGTGATCACCCTGGTAGCAGCGCTGCTGCCCCTGACTGTCCCGGCAGCCCTCGCATCAGGGCCCTGCGACCCTGTGCTGAACCCTGTTGTCTGTGAGAACTCCAAAGCCGGAAGTCCGCCGTCGGAGTGGGACATTTCCGGTCCCGGTGACGACAGCATTCAAGGTTTCTCGACCGAAATCAGCGTCAATCCGGGCCAGCCGATTCGCTTCAAAATTGACACGACAGCTCCCAGTTACACCATCGCAGTTTACCGCACAGGCTGGTACGGAGGTCTCGGTGCCCGCAAGGTCGCTGATGTGACACCGTCCGTGCTGCGTCAAAACCAGCCCCAATGCCTCACTGACCTCACCACAGGGCTGTATGACTGCGGGACCTGGGCGGTGTCCGCAACGTGGCAGGTCCCCGCGACCGCGGTCTCAGGTGTCTACGTCGCCCTTCTGACCCGGCCCGATACCGGCGGACAAAGTCACATCACCTTCATCGTACGTTCCGACGGCAGCCGATCCGATGTGGTCTTCCAGACTTCCGATCCCTCCTGGCAGGCTTATAACTCCTACGGTGGCTCGGACTTCTACCAGGGGGCAAACGGCCGCGCCTACAAGGTCAGTTACAACCGACCGGTAGCCACCCGCGGCGGGCCAGGTGGCCGGGACTTCTACTTCTCCAACGAATACCCGATGGTGCGCTTCCTGGAGCAAAACGGCTACGACGTCAGCTACATCAGCGGCCGCGATACCGACCGCAATGGCCCACAACTGTTGAACCACAAGGTTTTCCTCTCCGTCGGGCACGACGAATACTGGTCCGGCCCCCAACGCGCCAACATCACTGCCGCCCGTGACGCTGGGGTGAACCTGCAGTTCCTCTCCGGAAACGAGGGCTACTGGCGCACCCGGTTCGAACCTTCCCCGGTCGATGGCGTAGCGGGACGGACGCTGACCTCCTACAAGGAAACTTGGGCCAACGAAAAGATCGACCCCAGCCCCGAATGGACCGGCACCTGGCGGGACCCGCGGTTCGCAGCCCAGGCCAACGGGGGCGGGCTGCCCGAAAACGGGCTGACCGGAACCATCTACATGTCCAACTACTCCGACTTGCCGGTGACCGTCGATTCGGAGGAAGGCAAGACCAGACTGTGGCGCAATACCTCCCTCACCTCGTTGCCGCCCGGCTCTTCGACCGCCCTGGCGCCCCATACAGTGGGATATGAGTCCGACGAGGACCTGGACAACGGGTTCCGCCCACCGGGCTTGATCCGGTTGTCTACCACCGTGGGCGAGGTACCTCAGTATCTTCAGGACTTCGGCAACACGGTCCTTCCCGGCACAACGACCCACCACGTGACCCTCTACCGCGCCGCCAGCGGCGCGCTGGTGTTCTCTGCTGGCAGTGTCCAGTGGACGTGGGGCCTGGATGAGGTGCATGACGGCGAGGGCGCACCGGCAGATCCGCGGATGCGGCAGGCTCAAGTCAACCTCCTGGCCGACATGGGCGCCCAGCCTGCGACCCGTGCCGCCGGGCTGACTGCGGCCGCCGCGAGCACGGACCGGACCGCGCCCACAGCTGCCATCACAGCCCCGGCCAACGGCGCCGCTGTGCCCCATGGAACCAGCGTGACCGTTACGGGAACCGCCGCCGATACGGGCGGGGTGGTGGCCGGCGTAGAGGTTTCAACCGACGGCGGGAGCACGTGGCACCCCGCCGTGGGCAAACAAAACTGGACGTACACCTATATCCAGAAAGGCTTCGAGACCGCCACCATCCAGGCCCGGGCCATTGACGACAGCGCCAACATAGGGGCCGCCACCAGCAGGAGCCTGGTCTTGAGCGGACCCTACAGCGTCTTTGGCCAGACCATACCGACCGTACAGGATTCCGGTGACGGCGGCAGCTACGAAATGGGCCTGCGCTTCACCCCCACGGCGGACGGTTTCATCACCGGGGTTCGCTTCTACAAGAGCGCAGCCAACACCGGTACACATACCGCGTCCCTGTGGAGCTCCACCGGCGAACGGCTGGCCACGGCGACGTTCACCAACGAGACACCCTCCGGCTGGCAATCCGTGCTGTTCAGCCAAGCCGTCCCCGTGGCCGCCGGGCAGAAATACACGGTCTCTTACTGGACGCCGAACGGCCGCTACTCCATCCAGAACTATCAATGGGCGAGCGTTGGTTCCACCAACGCGCCCTTGACAGTGGCGGGCGGTTTCGGAGCCGAGCCGGCCGGTGTCTATACCACCTCCCCCGGATTCCCAACATCGAGCTACAACGGCGGAAACTACTTCGTCGACGCCTTGTTCGGCACAGCCGACACCACGCCCATGACAGTGTCCGGGCACACCCCGTTCCCGTCCTCGTCCAGCGTCTCCGTGGACACCAAGGTCAGCGCAGTGTTCTCCAAACCCGTCACTGCCTCCAGCGTCCAACTGACACTGCAGTCCCCCGCCGGGCCAGTGGCCGGCACGACAGCGTACGACCCTGCCACACGGCGGGCGACCTTCACGCCAACGAGCGCCCTGGCCTTCAGCACCCAATACACGGCCACCCTCGCCGGGACGGACACCCTGGGCGGTCCGGTCACAACCGGTGGAACCTGGTCCTTCACGACCGCGGCGACGTTGCCGGTTCCCGGGTCCTGCCCGTGCAGCCTCTTCGACGACTCTGTCACGCCGGGCATCGCCGAAATCCGGGACGGCGTTCCGTTGACGCTGGGCGTCCGGTTCTCCAGTGTTTCAGCCGGTGAAGTCGTGGGCATGCGTTTCTACAAGTCGGCCGGCAACACAGGCACGCACAACGGGGCCCTGTACACGGCGGCCGGACAGCAACTGGCAACTGTTGCCTTTACCAACGAGAGCGCCTCAGGGTGGCAGACGGCGATGTTCAGCCAACCGGTCCAGATGTCCGCGAACACGGAATACATCGTGTCCTACAAGTCACTGACCGGCACCTATTCCGCTACCTCCAACGGGTTCGGATCCGGCATGAGCGTCGGACCATTGCGAACACCTTCGGACGCCGGCGCATACACGTACAGCGGTGACTTCCCCGGATCACGGTCGAACGCCAGCTACCTCGTGGACGTCATCGTGACGGTTCCACCGCCGGCGTTCGCCCCGACAGGCCAATCCCCGCTTCCCGGCTCCTCCAGTGTTCCACTGGATGCCGCCGTCAGCACGGTCCTGTCCGAACCGGCCGAAGCCGCCACCGTCACCCTGACGGTAAAAGACGCCGGCGGAACCACCGTGGCCGGAGCCACCAGCTACGACCCTGGAACAAGGAAGGCCACGTTCACTCCGGCCGGGCCACTGGCGGCAGATACGTCGTACACCGCCACCGTCACGGCGACCGCGGTGTCCCGACAACCACTGAGCAACGCCACATGGGCCTTCAGAACCGTCCCCGCCCCCAGAACACCAGGGACGTGCCCCTGTACGCTCTACCAAGACACGGTGACGCCGGGCACACCCGAGGCCAACGACGGGGTGCCTCTATCCCTGGGTGTCCGGTTCGCCAGCGACACTGCAGGCCAGATCACCGGCGTCCGGTTCTACAAGGCCGCAGGCAACACCGGAACGCACACCGGCTCGGTGTACACGACCGGCGGGCAGCTTCTGGCCACCGCCACGTTCACCAACGAGTCCAGCTCCGGCTGGCAGACAGCGACATTCAGCCAGCCGGTGACCATCGACGCCAACACCGAGTACGTGGCGGCCTACAAGTCCCCGGGCGGCAACTATTCCTACACAGCCAGCGGATTCGGCGCCGGCTTCACGAGCGGACCGCTAAGGACAGCACCCAATTCCGGTGCATTCGCCTACAACAACGACTTCCCCAGTTCGCCCTCCACGGCAAGCTACCTTGTGGACCTGGTGTTCATGGCCGCGGTAACCCCGCTGACGATCACCGACCGGTCCCCCGCAGCCGACGCCACGGCCGTGCCCGTCACCGTCAAACCAACGCTCACGCTCTCCTCCGCCATCAAGCCGGGTGCCTCGTTCGCGCTGGCGGCGAACGAGGCACCCCTGGCCGGCAGCGCTGCCCTGTCCACCGACGGCCGCACCCTAACCTTCACCCCGGCGGCTCCCCTGCCGGGCAACACAGCCATCGCCGTCAGCGTCAGCAACCTCGAATCCCAACAGGGCCAAACACTACCGACCACCACCTGGCAGTTCACCACGGCCGACCCTGATGCCGAGCAATCCTCCATCTTCGGCGACCTCCAACCACAGACAGGAGCCTCCGATGATGCGTCATCGGTTGAACTGGGAACGAATTTCACGGTCTCCGCAGCCGGTAACGTCACCGGCATCCGGTTCTACAAGGGAACCGGAAACACCGGAACCCACATCGGCTCCTTGTGGAACGCCGCGGGAACACGGCTTGGCCAGGTGACATTCACGAACGAAACAGCGACCGGCTGGCAAACCGCGATGCTGTCCTCCCCGGTAGCCGTAGCTCCAGGGGAAACTTACACCGTGTCCTATCTGGCGCCCAACGGCCGCTACGCCTACACGCCGGCGTTCTTCGCCCAGACGTGGGTCAGTGGGGTATTCACCGCCGCTGGCCCTGACAACGGCCGCTACCGGTACGGGACCGGCGGAGCTGCACCCACGAGCTCGTGGAACTCCACGAACTACTTCGTCGACGTCCTCTACTCGGCCACCACACCGGCACGGGCGGCTCCCACCCCGAGCGCAACCCCGGCACCATCCGCAAGCGCGACGGCGACTCCCTCGCCAAGTCCTTCACCCAGTCCGACAGGGTCGGGAGGGCTGCTGTGAATTGCTGGGAACCTGCTGACGCATGGGGCGGGCATTTAGACTGCTGACGTGACGTCCCGTAATGGACGTCAGCGGACCACACTGGGAGACCACGCGTGCTCGATGAAGAGGCCCGGCTGGGACGAGGGATCGGTGCCGAGTTTCCAGATGTTGCTGTCCCCGTCGGTGTCCTCGTCGGCCAGACCGTAGAGCAAGTTCTGATCGTCCAGCCATTCGATCTGGTCATCGACGCTGCGCTTTTCCGGGAGCACCGTTTCCTCACCCGTTGCCAGGTCAAGAAGGGCTACGTTCCAGTGAGCGGTCAGCGGCCCACCAATGTTCTTCTTATACGCGATCCGGGTGCCGTCAGGTGAAATGGAGGGGCATTCGACGTTGTCACGGATGGCCGTCAGGGTCTTTTCTGCCAGGCTTCCCCGGACGAGCCAAATACGTCCTGAGGATGCTGCGGTGGCATAGAAGACATCGCTCTGCTTGGGTGCGAACGTGACTCCCCAGATATTCCGGTCGCTGGACAGCAGCCGTTCGCCGTTCACGAAGAGGGCGAAGTCCTCCAGGTTTCCCGTACCGCCGTCGGGCACAGTGATTTCTGTTGCTGTGGAGAACCCGGCTTGCGTGTAGGAGTGGCCCGAGACGAAAACAGTGGTGGCGATCATGGGACCGTCCGGACTGATGCGCGTCCTGCTCGGAATGCCGGGGACGGGCCACGCCCGTTCCTGCTGCCAGTCACGGTTCAGGATGGCCGCCTCGTACGTCGTCACCAAGCCACGGTTGGACTTGAGGCAGACCACCATGGAGGACGTGCCATAGACCCTTTCGCACGCCTGCTCACTGACTGCACGCGTACCGGCAGGGGCAGAGAGAGGCACCGTTGCAGCGTTGCCATACCCTTGCCCGCTGGCCGTGTTCCTGAACAGGACGAAAGGAACCTCCGGGAGAGGTTGGCCCGCAGTGACCCCCACGGATGAGTTGGCAGTGCGGCTCTCTTCGAAGCGCTGATAGGCTCCTACCGCGTAGATTGCGGCTCCGGCCAGGACCAGTGCGGTAACCGTCAGGAGAATGCCCCACCGCAACCTCCCGCCTACAGTGGCGCCGGCCCCTGCGTTTGTCCTATTCATGAAGGCGTTTGACGTAGTCAGCCATTCCTGGCACGGTGAACGCCACAACACCGAGGGCCGGTGCGTAAATGATCCCCTTGTCGATCAACGATGCACGGGTCATGGTCATGGAGCTTTGCTTCTTTTGCGCCCGTTCAGCAAGTTCGGCTGTGCTGGATCCTTCATCACCGTCGATGGCCATCAGGCGGAGGAAGTCTTTCTCTGCCTTCGAGGCGCGTTTCCAGCGTGAGGGGAAGAATCCTTGGTCCAGCTGCGCGCGGCCGATTTCCACCGCGATTTTGGCGTCGTCGAAGGTTACGGTCTTCTCCGGGGCTGTTTCCCAAGCGGCGTATCCGTATTCCTGCAGGAAGTATGGGTACGCGCCCGATGCGTTCAGGAGGAGGTCTTTGGCTTCGGGTACGAATGACGCCCCATAGCGTTGGGCCGGGGCGATCAGGGCCGCCTCGGCGGCCTCCCTCGACAGCGCTCCGATGCTGCGGTAGTTGAAGATCCTTTCGGCGTAGGAACGCGCTTCACTGAGTACCGAGGGGAGGTTGGGCAGGCCCGCCCCCGCGATGTAGAAAGGCCATTCGCGTTGCCCGGCCAGATGCTGGGCGCTCAAAAGCGCGGCAATGAGTCCGTCGTCCAGATCCTGCATTTCATCGATGATGAAGATCAGACCCGAGCGCTTCTCCGCCAGTGCCAGGCAGAGGTCCTCAATCAGTTCTTCCAGGTCCACTTCGATCGATCCGGAGTCAGCGCGGCCGTGATTGAGGTTCACGCCGATATCGATCCCAGTCACGCCCAGTTTCGCGGAAAAGGATGCGATGCTGCCAAGTGCCGCTAAGAGTCGTTCCCCTGCTCCGCGGCGGTTCAGCTTCCGCCCTGCCTGCAGAAGGTTCCGGGCGAGTTTGGCCCGCACGGCTTCAGGACCCCCCTCGGCGTCCCTGCCCTCGAGGAAGACGACCATGAACTCCGCACGTTCGGCCTGACGCCTAAACTCATTCAGCAGAACCGTTTTGCCCACCCCGCGCAGACCATGAAGGACGATCCCCCGGTCTGGTCTTCGCTGTCGGGTCTTGGCCAGCAGTAAATCGAACGCATCGATCTCGCTCTGGCGCCCGACCAGCTCGAAAGGCCGTCGGCCCGAACCGGGCGAGTAAGGATTCAAGGCACTTTCCATATCAACAACTATAAGCGAGTATCCACTTTATTGGATAATCGCTTATAGTTCCGGATAGAAGATGATGCCCGTTAACTACCGACCGGCGTCGGCCGACAGACATCCGGGGTGTTCCTCCACATTCCCCGGAGCCTAGCCCGCGGCTAGACCGTCAGTAGTCTCCACTTTGTCCCCGCGAAGACGGTGGGTTTGATGCAGATTTGCCAGCTGCTCAGCGTCGTTAAGCAAATCATCGGGTACGTCCACGATCTGGCTGGTTTGTCCTTCAAATGGCAGGATCTCGTGCCAGAGCGCTGGCCCCGCCCCGTCGGAGGATTCCACCGGACCCGGCGCCGAACCAATGGCGATTATCCTGCCGTGCTCGTCGCTGATAACCGTGCATTTCATGGGCGCCTCCTATCGCAGCGCTGTAATGAGGAGACGATAGCTGGCGCCGTAGGAGCTCTCCGCCCGTAGATCAGCGAAGTAGGTGAGCCGGTCGCGACTTTGGCTGAATCCGTTACTGAGCGTCGTCACTCCTCCTGTCGAAACCACGATTGAGGGCGGCATGGCCACGGCTAGGATGGCAGGTCCAAACGCGCGGTCTTCCCACCAGAACGAGTGGCGGACGGTTTGTCCGGGAGCAATGTAATTGCTCATGATCCCGCCCGGTGGAAGGAACCATTGATTCATAGCGCAACCCCCTGGCCTGAGTCCTATCATGTGGTGCGTGGAGGAGTATTAGTTAGACCTTGGCACTGCGTGCGGCAGGTGGCAAGACCCAAGACGCTCAGGCCGTGCAACGGACCTTACGAATGCACGGCGGGGCTGGATCTTAGGCTCTCGGACTCCCCCGCACATTCAAACCAACAGCGACGAACGGCGCGTAGGACAGGGTCCTGTCTGCCCACTGTAGAGCAGGTGGAGACCCCTGAAAATCTCAAAGTGGTCCGCTTTGGGGTGGAGCCCGCACCTACCACGGCAGGCTTCTCCCGTTGAGCTGTTCCGCCGGCCGTCCAGACCGGGCAACGGGAGCAGCGTTTTGTACGGGGAACCGGCGGCGTTTCATACCGTCAGGACGGGCTCACCTAGCATTGCAATGGTGAACACCCCGAACCTCGTCGCCTGGATGGAACGCCATCAGATCAGCCTCTACCTCATGGCCATCCTCGCCGGCGGCGTCGTCGGATTCCTGGCACCCGGGTCCGCAACTGTGCTGGAACATTCAATCAACCCTGTACTCGGACTGCTGCTTTACGCGACCTTCCTAGGGACACCCTTTGCATCCATCGGTAAGGCCGCCCGCGATTTCCGGTTCCTATCCACGGTGCTGGTTTTGAATTTCCTCGTCGTTCCGCTGGTGGTGTGGGGTCTCACCCGGTTCATCGCCGGAGACCAGGCTCTGCTCGTTGGGGTTTTGCTGGTACTCCTGACCCCATGCATTGACTACGTCATCGTGTTTACGGGCCTTGCCGGAGGGGCAGGTGACCGGCTTCTCGCGGCAGCGCCGGTGCTGATGCTCGCGCAGATGCTTCTGCTTCCGCTCTATCTGCTGCTCTTCGTCGGCCCTGATCTGGTGTCGGCAATTGACCCGGCCCCTTTTGTTGAGGCACTCATCGTTCTGATCATCATCCCGTTGGCCACAGCAGCACTGACACAGGCACTGGCCCGGAGAACGGGCGCGGGAGCGGTGGTCATGTCGTTAATGCAGGCGTTGATGGTGCCACTTATGATGACCACGCTGGCCGTCGTCGTCGGTTCCCAGATCGTCGGAGTCGGCCAAGAACTGGGTTCCCTCCTGTCGGTCTTGCCCCTCTACGCTGCGTTCTTGGTGGTGATGGTGCCGTTGGGCTTGATCGCCGCCAAACGGGCCAAACTCGATATCGCCGCCACTCGTGCCGTTGTTTTCAGTGGGGCTACCCGCAATTCCTTGGTCGTCCTGCCGTTGGCGCTGGCGCTGCCCGGCCAGTTGGACCTTGCTGCCTTGGTAGTAGTGACTCAAACCCTTGTGGAGCTCGTCGGCATGGTGGTCTACGTCAGATTCCTACCCCTGATCGTCAAAGAGCGCCGCCAACAACCCGCCTGACGCCCGCCCGGTTATCGGCACGATGACCATCGGTTTCAAGCGCAGGTTACGTCCTGAACTTCGCCGACAAGTTATTCGACGACGTCCTCCAATAACTGCACACCTTCGGTGTTGCCCTCCACATCGAAGACCCGCGCAACGCGTGAGCCGCTCCCGCTTAATGCTGAGGCGAGGCGAGGCGGCGGATCCTCGTTGCGAATTTCTCGCCCGAGGTCAGGTCTATTACCTCCTTGAGGTGCAGGTAACCGCAAGGGTCGCCGTAGTGACTCTTTGGGGTCGTGACTCCGCTCATGGTGAGAACGGGCCGTTCGCCGTAGCTGTTCCTTGCGCGGCGGAAGCTTTCATCGACAAACACGCGGGTCCGGGAGTGCGACGTACAGGGTATGCAGCCGTTTCCGCGCTTCCCTCCGGCGAAACGTCCCATGCTCTCCTTTGACGACTGCCGGGCCTGCCGGCCAGTCAAGCTAGCCTATAGGCGTGGGCCGCGGGGGCCCTGTTCGGGACCGGTGCCCGGACCTGGCTGGTCCCGTCGGCGGCGTTCTTCGGCGGCTTTGGCTTCGGCTTGTTCTTGGCGGAGTTTCTCAACAACGGACGGGGCGGAGGTTGTGGGCTGCGCCGCGCGTCGTGCGGCCAACTTCTTAGCGAAGTCCCCCTCTGTCGTCCCCGGTGGCTTCTTTTCCTGTTCTCGCCGGGCTTTGAGCTGGTCCAAGGCTTCCTGGACAGCTTCCGGGCTGCGTGCCTCGGAGTCGACACCGTGTCGTTCTGCCCGGTTTTGACGGACCTTGCGGGCGAGTTCGGCCAGCCGTTCGGCGTGTTCCTGTGCGGGGCTCAGCTGCGCTTCCGCGCCGCGTACCTGCTGCAGGTAGTCCACGACTTCCTCGGCAGGGGTTGGTGTTTCCTTCACGACTGCTTCGACGTGCGCGGCCTCGGCCATGAGTGACGCGTCGGCGGCGGACAGCGGCTCCTTGTGCGTTTGCGCCGTGTACTTGTGCATGGCGGTGACGCGCGCGGTCAGTTCCGAACCGAGACCCTTGTCTTGGTGGTCCATAGGTACGGGGGCAGCTTCGCTGGCCGGGATCCTGTACATGTCACGGTAGGTGGAGATCTCCACTGCGAGCTGCCGCCACTGCTCCTGCCGGGCAGGATCGGACGGCACCGGTCCGAGGGCAGCTGCCCAATTCGGAGGCTCGGCCGCGAGCTGGGCACCGAGGCGGCTGACTTCGGTGGCCATGGTTTCCCGGCGCTCGAGGAGTTCCTTCCGCCACAAGGCCGGGGTGTCCTCGTGGATCGCGACATCAGCTGGTGCCATCCATGCCGGCAACCGGTCAGCTGCCGCGTCGGTACCGACGGTGGAGGGCAGTTGGCGGCGTAGTTCGATTTCGGCGCGGATCCTGCGGTGGACCTGGATGGCGGCTTCGATCTTGGGGGCGTTCTCGTCCCGGCGGTAGTTGCTTACCGCACCTCGTTCGTAGGCTTCATCGGCCCGGGCCTCCGGGTGCATCAGTTCGCGGAGCGATTGTTCATTATGCAGTGAAGATGTCAGCCACTGGTTTTTACGCGTGGCCGCGAGGTCGTTGATGTTCGTGTCCGTAAGTCCTTGCTGCTGCGCTGCGCTCAGCCGTGTGGCGAGGTCGTCGTCGCTGAGGTGGCCGTGCAGGCGTCGCTGCCACGGCGTTTCTTTCCCTTCGGTCTTCCAGTTGCGGGCAAGGTCCTTCCGGTCCGGGGTCTCCACACCTGGTGTGCGCGCTGCTTCGGCTTTGGCGCGCATCAGCTCCCCGGTGGCCCTGCGGTCCAGCCGTTCAAGTGCCTCATCGGTCATTGATTCCAGCGGCCGGCGGCCGGGATCGGCTGCGCGTGAACGCCACCGGTCAAGGCGGTCCTCAACCCGCCACGCCAGAACAGCCGCGGGATCCGCGGATGCGCCGAAGTCTTCCCCGTTGACGCTGTCCCTAAGGAGGTGGACGAGGTTGAATCCTTCGTTCTCGGCCGCGCGCAGGTGCGTGGCGACTGCTCCCCAGGCGGTGGACTTGGTGAACGTCCCTGCGACGCCTTCGCCGAGTTCACGGCGGGCGATGTTCGCCATGCGCAGCTCGTTGGCTTGCGCATCGATGTCCCTGTACTGCTCGGACATGTCCGGCAGAGAGCGCGCCTGGGCGCGGGCGGCGTCCATCTGTTCGTGAGCGGTGAGGTTCCCGTCATGGTTGGCGGCCACGGCCGTCAGGACATCCTCCATGGTCTCTCCCTCGCCCACGATGCCGTAGAGCTTGTTGGAGTATCGGCCGCGGGACGCGGCGACGTAAGCCAGGGCGCGGGACAGTCCCGAGCTGATCAGGGCGTGGACGGTGTCGCACGTGACGCCCTGGGTGCGGTGGATGGTTGCCGCGTATCCGAGCATCGTGTTCCCGCGCACATAGTCGGAGGGAAGAGTGATAGTTCCTTGGTGGCTATGGTGCCGGACGGTCAAGGATCCATCCTCGTGGGCACTGAGAACATTCCAGACGTCGTTGTTCTTGACGAAGTCCTTGCCCCTGTTGGTGGAGAGCCTGCGGTTGTTCTCCCGGGTGACGATGATGTCCCCTGCGCGGGCGGTCAGTCCGTCACGGAGCATGGCTGCAGGGGTGGTGGAGTCCAGTTCTCCGGTGGCGATCCGGTAGGCCTGGGCGCGGGCGTTCAGTTCGGTGACGGTGGCATTGTCGAAGGCCATCATGATGGCGTGGTGGCCGGCGTTGGTGTCTTTCTGCCATGCCTCGAAGACCTGGGAGGTCATGGTTTCGGCGTCGCCGCCGACGACGCGGCGGTTCTCCCGGTAGAAGGTCCACGGGTCATCAACGCCGTTAAGGGATGGTTCGCGCAGGGCCAGGGTGGCTTCCGCTTCTGCCTCGTTCGGGGTGCCGTCAGCGTTCCGGAACCGGTGCAGGTCTTCCAGGTGAACAGCCCCGACGGTGTTCTTCAACAGCCGCAGCGCGCCACCGGAGCCTACGGCGGAAAGCTGCTGGTCATCCCCGAGTGCGCGCACGACCGCGCCGTGCTGTTCGGCGATGGTCACGGCTGAGGCGAACAGTTCCGTGCCGACCATCCCGGCCTCATCGATGATGATGACGTCCCCCGGTCGCGGGGTGGTTTTCTCGTCCGCCGCCCCTGTTTTGTGGGCGAGCACGAACGAGTCAATGGTGGTCGCTGTGGCTCCCAGTTCAGTGCCCATCACAGCCGCGGCCACGGCAGTAGGCGCGAGTCCGAACACCCGACCGCCGGCTTCCCGGATGGTGTCAGCTGCAAGCTTGAGTGCCGTTGTCTTGCCGGCACCGGCCGGCCCCACGCCGACCAGCAGCAGGCGGTCGCTGCACGCGAACTCCTGGGCCATGCGCAGCTGCCCGGCGTCGAATGTCTTCTCTTGCAGGGCCAACGCAGCATCGAATGAATCGACCGTCGCGGCAGGAATGACAACGCTTTGCGCCGCTGTCAGGAGCCGGTCTTCGCTGTGGAGGATCCCGGCAGAGGTGTACAGGGTGGAGTGTGGTTTGCCGTACTTGGATCCGCCGTTGGACAGGCGCAAGGCCTCAATGTCAGGGGCGGGTGTTTCGGGGGTGATGCGGAGGGAGAACTGATCTGTCGCACGCGCGGTGACCTGTTCAAGAAGCGCCTGCGGGATGGGCATTTCCCCGAGCCTGGAACCCAGTCGCCTGGTTGCTTCGGCCCTGATGTGGTGCTCTCCCCAGACCCCACGGCTGCGTTCGAGCCGTTCAATGACACCTTGTGCTTCGAGAGCCGGGTCGAGCTCATCGGCGTGGGCGACCATCCATGAGGGCCGGTCCTTTTCGGACTGTTCGCGTGCATCATGGCGATGCTTGCGTGCTTGTTCGACAGCGGCCGGGCCGGTGACAACGCCGGGCAGAGCGCCTAGTTCGGTCGTCCACTCTTCCACCAGTGCGGAGAGCTGCCTGGCTTCCTTCTTGGCCGGTCGGGTGTCCAGTGTTGCCTGTTGGGCCAGGGCAATCAGCTGCTTCTTGTTGGGTGCGTATCCGTGCTTCTCAGTGAACTCTTTTGTCAGTTCATCAATGACAGGTTTGATGCCTTCCCGTCGTGAGGACGCTGCTTCGATGGCGGCTACATCGACGCCGGCGATCTCGGTGACAGGGCGGTCGCCGTTGACTTTGCGTTCGGTCAGGCCGACACCCAGGCGTGCACAGATCTTCTCCATGACAACCCTGTTGTACATCTCCGATGCGGCCACATTGAATTGGTACAGCAGCCGACCGTCGAGGCTGGACCACTTGCCATCGGCACCGAGGACCTTGTTGGACACCACAATGTGATCGTGCAGTTGCGGATCCCCGGTGCGGGAGTCGTAGTGGCGGAACTTGGTGTAAATCAGGCCGCCATCGACGTCCTCTTGGCGAACACCGTTGCGGCCGCGTCGAGTAAACGTGGCTTCCTCTTCGAGGTACTCCATGGTCTCTTCGATGGCCTCGTTATGTGCGGCCTCGATCTGTTTGCGGGCGTCGGCACCGCCAATGGCCCACAGAACAGATGCTGATTTCGCGGGAGCGAAAACAAGGTCATATCCGGCAACGGTCTGCGCAGCCGGTTTGGTCTGGGCGGTGATGAACTTACCCAGCTCTTCCTTGTCAGCAGGGTTCCGGCCGTTGAGTTCACGGAAGTACTGGGCGCCCTCTTTCGTGCGGATCAGCCGACGGTTATCCGCGTCCGGCTCGCGATGGTTCAGGCGCTGGTAGTCTCCCGTGGCCCGGTTGATCCGCGCCTGCAGTTCGTTGTCCTTCTGATTCGCTTGCCGGTACTTCTGACCCAAAGCGACATCTGATGTCGGGTCATCGGCAAGCATCTTCTCCGCGTTGGGATGTAATCCCAGTCCAAACAAGGCCGCCATGTGCGCCTCGGTGACGTCACCGGAAACACCCAAATGCTGCACGCCGGACCCGCCCCATTGCCCTGGAGGGTTGCCGTCCACCGTGTAGTAATCACCCAGCTCGCGGCCCTTCGCACGCAGCTCATCACCGCTGGCGACCTCACGTGTGTAGTACGTATATCCGTCGCCGGCACTGAGCTTGTGCACGGTCATCACGACACCCAGCATACCCGCGAAACGGCCCCACCCATCGATGATGCATGAGGTGTGACAGATATTGGTCGTCTTTGATTTTTGGAATCGTCTGATGGGAGCTTGCGAGCGGGGATCGATGGAAAAGATCAAAGACGGGTAAGATCGGGCCATCAAGGTTTTGATGCGGTTCTGCACATGAGAATGGGCGGTGGGTAACACGCTTTTCCGTTATCCACGGTTCGTTCGATTGTGTTGAACCGCAGCCAGGCTTATCCCCTGGTGGTCAGCGGAGAGACCGCCCTTATCTCGGAGCTGTCCACGTGTGGACAAGCCTGGCCTGGCCAGCCCGAGCGTCAGCGAGGACCGTTAAGGCGGGCGGCGCGTGCCTGGCCACCAGAACCGGTGCTAGCCGTTAGGTTTGTGTGAAGGACTACCTAGGGGAGGGACCCACATCATGGCAACACCACGCAAGTCAGCGCAGCAGCAGGCTGCCCGCGAGAAGGCACTGGCCAAGGCAAAGGAACTGACAGAACGGCACGAGAAGTTGATTGAGCTGGCAGCGGATTTCTTCCAGCGTCAGGAACAAGCCGAGCTCGTCCGAGCCGATGCCCGGAAGAAGGCCGATGTTCTCCTGGCGAAAGCCGAAGAGGACGCGCAGGACGCAGTCCGCGGTGCCGCGAGGACAGTTCGTGCCATGCTCGATTCGGGCGAACCGAAGGCCGGTGTCTCCGCGCGCCTGGGACTCAGCGCCGCTGAGTTGAAGCGACTCCTCGACCTCCTCAGTGAGGACGAAAAGAAGGCACCCACGGAGAGCAACAGTCCAGCAGCACCGGACGCGGCTGACCGTGAGAGCCAACACGCCGCTGCCTGAGGGCGGATAGCTGATGACAGGGTGATGCCCCCGGCCTGCAGGCCGGGGGCATCACCGGTTTTAGAAGAGCGTCGGGGCGTCAGGATCGAGACCGGCCAGCAGTGCCCGCACCCGTTCCTCCCTATCCCAGCCATGTTCGCGGACTTCATCACGCAGTGCTTTGGACCGTTCAGCGAACTGCCGGCGGGCCAGCCCGCGCCATCGGAATCCTGAACCGTTCGTGTCACGTCCCTTGGCTTGACGATCGAGCATGTTGACTCTGGCATCGCCCACACTCAGATGCGTATCTGCCGTCGTCCTCGCGCGGACGCACAGCGGGATATCGCAGTGGTGCATCAGCGGACCGAATCCGTCCAGCTCGACGCCGTATGCCAGATGAAAGGCGAAGCGATGCGGACGGACGGCCCGCGTTCGTCCGTTGCTGTTGAGAGTGAACCGGCCGTACCCGTCATCGGCCACAGCTCGAACCCAAAGCCAGCAGTCGTTCTCCCGCGGCCCTTTCATGACCTTGGACCAGAACCGGGCCTCGTCCCGCGCATGGACACGACTGGATCACCAGCGCCGCCAGCGGCGTTCAAGCCGGTTCGCGGCGACGAAGAAGGCAACCATGAACACCGCCGGCGGCACTGCCTGGAGCAGACTCTGACCGAGCCAGGCCACCACGGCCGTGATCAACGCAATGACCCCGGCCGCCTTGCAGAGGAAGATCAGGATCCCTTGACCGGCGGCCACCGGGTGCGTGAGGGCGTAGATGATCCAGCCGCCCAGGGCAACAGCCGCGAACGTTGCGAAGAAGATCAGAACGACGGCCATGATGGTCCCCTGACAACTCGCTGGCGTGCTTCCGGTGATCTCAGCAGGCCCATCGGCCCGCCTTGCTCTCCTTGGCTTGCTCGGCGGTCCTAGTGAAGTCCCCACTGTAGGCGAAGGATTTGCCGTAGCCGGTAGCTTCGGCGTGACCTTGTTCAAGGATGGTGCGGTTGGCCAGGGTGCCGTCGGTGGACCAGACGTAGGCAAGAAGCCGGTCGTACTTGTCGCGCACTCCCTGGGCGGGATCCGCTGCCAGGAACACTTGCTGTCCGTCCAGGAGTGAGTGCAGGTAGGTGGACGCTTCCGGTCCGCCGCACTCCACCGGCGCGTCTCCTTTGACGCTTTCCGGGGCGTTGAGGCCAACAAGCCTGACGCGGGTGCTGATGCCGTTGCAGCTGATTCGGATCGTGTCCCCATCGACAACACTCTCCACGAGGTACGGGCCGCTGGCCGTGGCCTGAAGTGCCGGCGGCCGCGCCGCCGTGCCCGTCGCATCGCAGGGCACCTCGTGCAGCGGTGCCGGGCCACCGGCAGGAACGACCTGCGGTCCGCCCTGGGCCGTGCAGCCGGTCAGGGCAAGAACGGCCAGAACGCTGCCGAGAAGCAGCCGGCCCGTGTACTGGGTGCCGGTCATGAGTGATCCTCCTTTGCTGCTGTTTCGGCGCGGGTCCGTCGCCCCGGGCGGAGTTCCCCAGCTTCAACACCCGGCCATTTCCGGCCGTCGTTGTACTTGCGCTGCAACCGTCGCAGCTCCCGACGTGCGGCTGCTTCAACGAAATCCGAAATGGACACATACCCCTCGAGCTGCCCGACCGCTTGAACCGCTGCCCGGATCTGCTTCAGGTCCTCTTCAGTGAAGTAGGGCCCCTTCTTCTCACTCGGCTTCATGGGTATTAGAACGGGGGTTCGGAGTCGGGGCCGTTGCCCCAGGATGAGCCAGCGTTGGCTGACGGGTTCGCGGCCCAAGGGTCGTCCTGCTGGGCGGGTTGTGCGCTGCTAGGCTGGTTGCCGAAACCTCCACCGTTTCCTGCGCCCTGGTTGGTGCGCTGGGTGCGGTTCACTTTCGCGTTCGCGTACCGCAAGCTCGGACCGATCTCGTCTACCTCAAGCTCTATCACGGTGCGCTTTTCGCCCTCTTTGGTCTCGTAGGACCGGGACTTCAGCCTGCCGGAAACGATGACGCGAGTGCCCTTGGTCAGGGACTCGGCGACGTTCTCAGCTGCCTCCCGCCACACACTCGCACGGAGGAAAAGCGTCTCCCCGTCCTTCCACTCGTTAGACTGACGGTCGAAGGTCCTGGGCGTTGAAGCGATCGTGAAATTCGCTACCGCCGAACCCGATGGGGTGAACCGCAACTCGGGGTCCGATGTCAGGTTTCCAATGACAGTAATGGTGGTTTCGCCGGCCATGATGATTCCTTTTCCTCGTGCGCTGTTGGTGTTCTCGGTGTGTGTGCTGGTTTCGTTCTGAGGTTCGGTCCCACCCGGTTCATCGTGGGTGAGGTCGTTGGGCTGGTGCTGGTCCGCGGCGTACTCGTCCCAGAGCCCGCCCTCCCCTATCGGGGCCCTACTTATCGCTGCAAGGTAGCGGTCATCCTCGATGCTGGAAGGGATGCCGTAGTAGCCGGCGAAAGGTTCTTCCTTGGCGTCGGGGTAGATCCTGCCGCTGGGGTTGGTTTCCCGGAACAGGTCCACCTCCAACGGGATCCGCGGGCTGATTTTGAACCCGTCCACCGGGTGCGGGGTGGTCATGGTCCTCACCCGAGTTCGGCGATGCGGACGCTCAGCCGGGCGGTGAGCTGCTCTTCAAGGAGATCTCGGTTGCTGACCTCGTACCTGCTTTCGTCTTCCTCGTCGTAGAAAACGGTTGAGGCGCCGTAGAAGCGTCCCTCGGCGGGAGTGGCCGGGGAGTTCAGGAACGCAAGCCCGTATGCGGCAGCCTGGATTTCGGGATCGGCGTGCAGTTCCGCGGGAATACCATGGTCGCCCAGAATCAGGGCGATGGTCTCGGCGGTGATGGGCGTGGCGTTCATTATGCCTCCTTGCGGCTTGCAGTCGTGTGGGTCATGGCGGCGTGGACGAGCTTGTCAGGGCGGAGGCCGGACCAGTGGTCCTGGTCATCGGAGTTGTTCACGATGACGGGTGCCTGGGAGTAGCCAAGCTCTTGGGTGATGTACTCCAGCGCTTCCGGCACTTCGGTGAAGTCCACGGGCGTGTAGGTGACGCCATTGGAATCGAAGTACTCCATGGTGCGGTCGCAGTTCGGGCAACCGGGCTTGGTGTAGACCGTGTAATCGGTGATTAAGGAAGTCATTTTCAGTCCTGCGTTTCGTATCAGTTTTGGTTAGGTTCGTCTGGCTGACTTGCTACTACTATTCTAGCTTTTATCCAATCGGATTTAAAGGCTTTTACCCTTATTTCTAGGCGTTTTTTACCTGCTTTTGGTAGTGATTTTCTGGGGATTAGGGCGTCTGGGGAGTTTGGGAAGATTGCGGGTAGTAGTCCGGTGCGACTCCCCCGGTGTCTTTAGGAGCTGCCCTGGGCATGGGGTTCTTGTGCCTGTGTCAGGTGATTCCGAATTTCCGAGTGTGTGGTCCCGCCTGAAAAGAATTGTTCCCCAGCGGGTGGTGGGCAGGCTGCGGGTTGGCTTGGCCCATGGGGAAGGTTGCTGGCATGTGCTGTTAAAGGGTGAAGGGCCGGCACTGTAAGTGCCGGCCCTTCCTATTTTCCCTCTGCAAAAGGAAATCTGTGGTTCAGTCTAGCGGACTCTTCCGGTGTTCCCCGGCTGGTTTTCGCTTGGAGTGCGGTGCGCAGTGCCCCAGAGGGTTAGTCCAATGACCAGAGCGAACCCTCCAATGATGAGTCCCCCGCCGAGTCCGCTGCGGCCTAAGACAAGCAAGCCGCTGAGGGGCGTCGCGATCGCCAGGCCGAAAGCGACGTCCGTCGCCTTGGGAGCCCGTAGTGATGCCTGGTTTCTTCCTCGGATGGCCACGGCCGCACCAACGTAAACCGCGACTAGTGCAGTGCTGATCAGCATCATTGCCGGCAGTGACCAGTCGAAGGCGCCGCTGAAGTCGCTGTTCATGAAGTCGGTGATGGGGTTGTCGGGGATTGGTGGCTTGGTCAAGGTGACTCCTGTCGTGGTGCCATGAGATGAGCCTAGCGGTGGCCTCTGACAAAAATTTCTCGGTGGTGAGTCGATGGAGTAGCCAGGCAGCCGGGGCTGCGCGGCTTTTGGTGGGCGTGTGCCTGGTGGCGTTGAACGGCGGTCCGTCGCTGGTGATTGGCTGCTGTGGTTCGCCCTGGGCGGCGGACCGCCCGACGTTTGGGAGGTTCCCGGCCCTACTCGCGGTGAGTGGCCGGGGGCCTTGCCGGGCGGTGGGGGTTCCGCCCGGCTAGGGGTCTAGGCGGCTTCGGGTTCGTCCGCGCTTTCCGTGGTTTCCTCAGTTTCCGTCTTGGGGTCGGTGAGGATGATCTTTTCAACGTCGCTGGCTTCGTATCCCCATGCCGTGAGCTGGGTGAGGTAGTAGCGGTTACTGCTGTTGCTACTCCGCCAGCTCGTGCGGTCGATGTTTGCCTCGTAGGCGGTGATCATCATGGCGAGGGTGACCGTTTCGGGTTTGATGGTGGGCTTGTCCACGTAGGCTGTGAACTCGCCATACCCGGTGCCGGTGCCCAGCAGTTCGGCCGTGAGTTCGGTCTTGTTCAGGGCCTTGGTCAGGATGTAGCTGGCGTAGGCAATGGTGTGGGCGATGAACTTCTGGGCGTTCTTTGGCAGGGCCTTGCGTGCCAGCAGGGTTTTGACGAATTCCCTGCGTACCACCTCGGCAGAGTCCATGGCTTTATTGTTTTCGATGACCTCCCGGCGTGCGGCCTTTTCCTCCTCGGTCATGCCTCCTGCCGGGGCTTTGCCGTCCTTCCGCAGTCCACGTTCCTTCCAGTCCGCGACGGCGAACCTTGTCATCAAGCCGCTGTATCCGATGCCGATGTATACCGCATCCGCGTCCGTCTCGCTGAGGCGTTCGCCCTCGTGGGTGGTCAGTGCGGAGATCAGGGCGGCGGCTCCCTTGTACTCGTAGTAGCTGGGGTCTTGTTCCAGCACGGTGAGGCCTTTAGCGGCAGCCTCGGCGCAGGCTTCGGCGAGCAGGGCGTTGTTCTTGCGCTCGTCGCGGAGCCGCTGCGCCCGGTGGGCGAAGTTGCCGGGGTTCTCAGTGGCGAGGCGTTCGAGCGTGGCCACGGCGTCGGCGTCGTCGGCGAATTCCTCGATCACTGCTGACTGTTCCAGTGTCAGGCCTTGGTCCAGTGCCTGGGCAGCGGTGGCGTTCGCTTTGACCTTCAGCGCGGTTTCCACCACTGCTTTCTTGGCTCCCATCTTCCGGGCGATGACGCTGGCACTCACTCCCAGCAGTGCCATTTGGTGGAAGGCTTCGGCGCGGTCGCCGTCAGTGAGTTCGCTGCGGTGGTCGTTCTCGACTACCTGCGTGGCGAGTCGTTCCGCTTCCTCGGGGGTGGCCCCGACGAGCACGGGAATGCTCGCTGCCCCGGCCTCTATGGCTCCGAGGGTGCGGCGCTGCCCCATCAGGACATGCACGGTTCCGTCCTCGGTCCGGTGGGCGACGACGGGCACGAGCACGCCGTGTTCTTTGATGCTGGCTACGAACTCTTTGGTGAGTCCGGCTTCTTTTCGGACGTTGGTGTCCACGGTCAGGGTGGTGGGGTCGAGCATTTCGAGCGTGGGTGTTGCGTTCATGGTTGTGTGTCCTTTGCAGAGGATTGGTGAGGGAGGGGTGTGACCCGGCCAGCTGATTGGGTTCCTCCCCCGATGCTTCTATGTCTTGTCAAGCGTCGGGGGTGGGGTGCGGGCTGACCGACGGGCTTCCCCGTCGCCTCGTTGTTTGTCGGTGGGTGGGGCGCTCGTGGTGAGTGGCCAGCTCCCCTCTCCCCCGCCGTTGTTTTGGCTGCTGGCGAAGCTTGCGGAGCTGTGCCCGACGGAGGCCTGTCTACCCATGGGGCAAGGGACGTGAAATTCCCGGAGGAAATCAGCGACGCAGGAGCGCCGCAGGGACATTTCCTGCACCGCAGGCCCCGACGAAGGAGGGGCTAGACGGGCCGGAGCGGGCACGTACAATCCGAAGGACAGCAGCCAAAACGTCGCAGACGAGGACAGGGCCAGGGCGTGCAGGAGCTCTGCGACGGCGCGCCCTGGACCTAACAGCCGGTCACGGAGCGAAGCGGAGTGGCCGCCCGAAAGGGTGCGAGCCTTGCGAGCAGGATCTCGGCTCCTGAGTAGGGTTGGGGCATGACTGATCCGGCACCGCTGCCCGGAACCGACCGGGGTCATCGCGGGCTTAGGTGGTTCCGTCTTCTGGCGGTGCTGTTCACCATCGCCGCAGCTGCCTCGCTCGTGCTGGTGGCCATCGATTTGTTCATCGGACGGCCTGCGGCGGGGGATCTGTTTATCACCGGGCTAAACGCCCTGGCTGCCGCGGTGCTGTGGCGCGAGTTGGCCAAACAACCAGGCGAGTGACTGTTGGCTTGACGGTTTCCACCACCATGCAGTCCGTCCGTTGAAATTTTGCCGGAAGCCATGGGTATCGATGCACCCAGGCGGGGCGCGTGGCCGGTGGGACGCCCCGTCCTGAGATGGCGGAAGAGCCGGCACCATTATGGTGCCGGCTCTTCCTGTTTTCCCTCAGCAAAAGGAAAATCGTGGCGCAGCGTCATCGCTGCAGGGGGTTAGAGGTCTTGTGGGTTTTTCTCCCAAGAGATGTCCACGACGGTGGCATTGGGTTCCGCGGTGAGCATGCTCAGTTCCAGGATGTCTTCGGCATGAGTATTGCCGGAGGGGGCATCTTCTTCGGTAAGGACGAAGTCGTGGCTCATGTGGCTGCTCCCTGGCATTCGTGGACGGTATGGTTCTTCCACTGTAGCCCGACGGCCCGGTCTCTTGCGTTTGCCGTGTTGCTTCGCCCGCGTCAGCGTTGATCGGCGGCCGGAGGAGCGCCAGCGGGGGAGGCCGCCGACGCGCCTGTGGGCCGGAACCGATGCCGGTCCCGGCCCCTTCATGGTTAGCGTTTCTTGTAGGCTGTGGCCTCCTCGGCGGCGACTGGGGCGATCCTGCCTTGGCCGATGATTTCTTCCATGAGTTCAGCGAGCCGGTACCCGGGGACGTCTTCCAGCGCGGCGGTAAAGTGCTCCGCGGCGACAGATGATTGACCCTTGAGGTAGTAGAGCCAGCCGATCACGGTCAGCAGCGGCGCCCGGTACCCTTCCGGGGCTGCGGTGATCAGTTCCTGGGCCGCTTTCTCGGCTCGGTCCACCCGGGCCCAATCCGGGGCGATGCCGTCGCCGAGGAGCAAGTATCCGCTGCCGTCGGCGTCGATTCGTTCGGGTTCGATGATGTTGCACATCAGGGTGTCCCGCAGGCTCGCAAACTGGAAGCATGCCAGCAGCTGCACTGCGGTTTCCGGGCTGACCGGTCGGCCCTGTTCGATGGTCTGGTTCCACAGTTCGCGGGCGTTGATCTCCTCGCTGTACTGCAGCACGTGCCCTGCATGTTCGATCTGTTCGGCGGTGTCGGCCGGTCCGTTGAACGGGGCGAAGGTGGTGCCGGGGGCGTCTTTGTAGCTGCTGCCACGGTAGATCATTTCGGCGTTCAGGTGTCCGTCCGTGATGGAGTCCAAGGACTCGATGGGGCAGCACCTCAGGTCATCGCACAGCAGGTTCTTCCAGTGCTCGGAAGTGACCAGCCATGCATCTTTGAGCGGCATTCCTGCGGCGTCGAGTGTTTCGACGATCGCCTCGATGTGCTCGTTGAACGGGCGGGGCGCCCCGACACTGGCGGGCTGGTCGGTGTAGACGGCCAGCACGGCAGCGTTCGCTACGGTGTCCAGTGCGAGATAGTCGGCCATGGCCCGGGCGAAACCTGCCGCATTGGTGTCCGTGGGGGCGTCGACACGCAGTGTCGCGCCGAGCATGTTCCCACGCATGGTGATGAACACGAAGGACTCCCGGGGTGCGAACCCGAGGGTGTGAGGGACGAAGCTGAGGATATCGGCAGGGCTGCTGATGCGGAGTTCGTTGGTCAAGATTCAAGTCCTTTGCTGAGGATTCGGTGGGTGGGGCGCTCGTGGTGAGTGGCCAGCTCCCCTCTCCCCCGCCGTTGTTTTGGCTGCTGGCGAAGCTTGCGGAGCTGTGCCCGACGGAGGCCTGTCTACCCATGGGGCAAGGGACGTGAAATTCCCGGAGGAAATCAGCGACGCAGGAGCGCCGCAGGGAAATTCACGGCACGCAGGCCCCGACGAAGGAGGGGCTAGACGGGCCGGAGCGGGCACGTACAATCCGAAGGACAGCAGCCAAAACGTCGCAGACGAGGACAGGGCCAGGGCGTGCAGGAGCTCTGCGACGGCGCGCCCTGGACCTAACAGCCGGTCACGGAGCGAAGCGGAGTGGCCGCCCTTTTCCCGGTTCGCCCTGGCGAGCCGCTCCCCCGACCCCGGCGGTCACCCGAGGCGAGGATCGCGGCCGGTGCCACGCGCCACAGACAGGACCCGAGTGCAGGCTGTGCCTCGGCGGTCCGCCGCCGGCAACCACCCACTAGAGCCGCCACGACGGCGGACCGCCAGCGGTGACCGGCCCTGTCACCGGACCGGTCACCATTCGGGAGGTTAGGCCGCTAGAAGCTCGCTGATCTCGGCCGCGTCAGTGACCAGGATTGCTCCGCCGTCTCTCAGGAGCCGGTGGCATCCTGCGGAGTTCGCGCTGTGCACACTGCCTGGGACGGCCGCAACATGCCGGGCGATGGTCTCGGCCTGGTGCGCTGTGTGCAGGGCGCCGGAACGCCACCGGGCCTCCACGACGCAGGTCACCCCCGCCAGTGCCGCAATGATCCTGCCGCGCTGGAGGAACCTGTAGCGCGTGGGCGCGGTACTCGGGGGCTGTTCGGACACCGTCAGGCCGTTGGCCCGGATGGCCGCGGCGAGGTCGGCGTTCCCGGACGGGTAGTCGCGGTCAAGGCCGCCGGCGGCGACGGCGATCGTCGCGGCCCCGTCGCCGCTGAACCCGGCAAGGGCGGCGCGGTGGGCGTGGGCGTCGATGCCGTAGCCGAGTCCTGAGATGACGCAGATGCCGCGTTGGGCCAGCTGGTGGGCGATGTCGCCGGTCACGGCCGCGCCGTAGCTGGTGGAATCCCGGGACCCGGTCAGCGCGACGGACCGTTCCGGGGCCGGGATGCCGTGGGTGATGTTTCCCCGGTACCAGAGCCCGTACGGTGCATCAGGCAGATCATCGAGGCCGGTCGGCCAGTGCTCGTCGCCGGGGATGAGGAAGCCGCCACCGAGGTGCTCGATCTCGGCGAGGTCCCGCTCGGGGTCGACGTCGGGCAGCCGGGGTGCCCAGCGGTTCAACGCTTCGGTGAGGTCGACGTCGGTGATGTGCCGGAAGGTGTGGGCGGGCTGGTCACCGGTAGCGACGCGGAGGGCGGCGTAGGCGCCGAGAGTGCCGACGAGGGTGCGGCCGGTGACGTCCTGCGGGTCGAACAGTCGGGTCAGGGCGGCGCGTGCGATGCGGTCGTTCATGGTGTGTGTCCTTTGCTGAGGATTCGGTGGGTGGGGCGCTCGTGGTGAGTGGCCAGCTCCCCTCTCCCCCGCCGTTGTTTTGGCTGCTGGCGAAGCTTGCGGAGCTGTGCCCGACGGAGGCCTGTCTACCCATGGGGCAAGGGACGTGAAATTCCCGGAGGAAATCAGCGACGCAGGAGCGCCGCAGGGAAATTCACGGCACGCAGGCCCCGACGAAGGAGGGGCTAGACGGGCCGGAGCGGGCACGTACAATCCGAAGGACAGCAGCCAAAGACAAGAAGGACGCTTCTACAGCCCGAGCGCAGCGAGGACGTATTCCTGGTGCGGGCTGCCGCGCCGGCAGTCTCGGCCCTCTGGGATGGGTTGGTCAGCTGCCGCCGGTTCCAGGGCTCAGATGCCGGTAGATGGTTCCGCGGGAGACGCCGAGCGTCTCAGCGATTTCCCGGACCGTGTAGATTTTTTGGTCGTACATTGACCGGGCCTGCTGGGTTTTCGTTGGGGTCATTTTGACCCTGCCGCCGCCAGTCCGGCCTCTGGCCCGCGCAGCAGCCAAGCCGTCTTGGGTTCGTTCGACGATGAGGTCGTGCTCGAACTCGGCGATGGCGGCGAGAAGATGGAAGAACAGCCTGCCACCAGGTGTGGTTGTGTCGATGCCTTGGGAGATGGCCTTCAGTCCAACCCCGTGGTCTTGGAGCCACTGGGCGAGGTCTTTGAGGTTGCGTACGGATCGGCCGAGTCGGTCGAGCTTGGTGACGACGAGGGTGTCACCGGGTCGGAGGTAGTCCAGGGCCGTATCGAGTGAAGCCCTCCTGGCCAGCACGCCTGAGGCCTGGTCAACGAAGATTTTCTCGCAGCCGGCGGCTACCAGCGCGTCTGTCTGGCTGTCGGGGTTTTGATCCCGTGTGGAGACCCGTGCGTATCCGACCATGGCCACGGCGACAATGTACCGCAAACGCCCCTGACGGAACATAGCTCCCTGACACGGGCCATGGAACTGTGGGTTTTGGCGGTGCTTGGCGGCGTTCGGTTGTCGCTATGTGTCGTGTCTGCCTATCAGCTGACCGCTGACAGTAGTGCGTTCGTGCGGAGTCATTCGGGGTTGACGTGCCGGGCCAAGGGCCAGTTTCTACCCGGTTATGTGGTCGTTGCCGCGCATTCGAACGGCGACCACCAGGCCGGAGGCGGCTGTGAGTGCAGCGACGGTCGCGATGGCTGCGGGAATCCCATACAGATCTGCGAGAAGACCTGACAGGAGTGCGCCAATGGCGAAGCCGCCGTCACGCCAGAGCCGGTAGACCCCGACGGAGCGGGCCCGCCAGGTGGGGTGTGCGACGTCCCCGATGGCGGCGAGGAGGGCGGGGTAGACCATGGCCGTTCCGAGCCCGAGGAGGACTGCGGCGATGAGCCAGGGCCCGAAGCTGTGGGCTGCGGCGACTATTGCGAGTCCCGCGGCTTGAACGAGCATGCCGGTCACAATGAACCATTTGCGGCCCCACCGGTCTGAGGCGGCACCGGTGAAGAGCTGCCCGGCGCCCCAGACCGCAGGGTAAACGGCGGCCA
Organism: Paenarthrobacter sp. CC6; assembly: GCF_040560085.1. NCBI lineage: Bacteria > Bacillati > Actinomycetota > Actinomycetes > Micrococcales > Micrococcaceae > Paenarthrobacter > Paenarthrobacter sp. CC6. Next base: position 92,879 of record NZ_JARDAN010000011.1, read on the forward strand.
GGATCCCTACCTGGTTCAGGTTTAGCCCGGAGCTGACGAAGAGGACCGGAAAGAGGCCCCAGGCGAGGCCGTCGTTGAGGTTGTTCACCAGTCCTGCCTGGCTGGCTGCGGAGAGTGAGCGGTCTTTGAAGCTGGTGAGGGTGAAAACCTGTCCTGTGGTGAGGCCGGCGTCGGCACTCTTGTATGCACTTACGTGCTGGGAGGCTTCCGTCTTGGCATGGTGGTGGGTTTCGCGAATGGTCAGGACTGACAGGCCTAACCCGAGGGCGATGTAGGCGGCGCCGAGGAGGAACGGGCCGGGCCGGAGCCCGTACGCGGAGGCGATGTACCCGGTGGCGAGGGCGGTGACGGCGACTCCGAGGTAGCCTGCCGCTTCGTTCAGACCCATGGCGAGGCCGCGCTGTTTCGGGCCAACGAGGTCCATTTTCATGATGACGGCCGTGGACCAGGTCAGGCCTTGGCTGATGCCGAGGAACACGTTCGCCGCAACGATCCATCCCCACGACGGGCCGAAGATGAGCATGAGCGGAACAGGGATTGCTACAAGCCAGCCCGTGACGAGGACGGGTTTGCGGCCGTACCGGTCAGAGAGTGTTCCCGCGAAGTAGTTCATCGCGGCCTTGGACAGGCCGAACGCGAGGATGTAGGTCAGGGCACTTGTATACAGGTCCAGATGGAATGTTTGGGAAGCGAGCAGGGGCAGCACGGTGCGCTCCTGGCCCAGCGTCCCTCCCACCAGGGCGTTGACTGCCACCAGCAGCATGAACTGCGCCAGGTTCTGTCGCAGGCCCAGTGCGAAACGGGTGGAGTCCAGGGTGCTTCCCGCCTTTGTTCTGGCCATTCCTAGGTGCTCGCTTTCGTGCGGGGGACATAAAGGTGCCCGGACGCGTGGCGGAACGCGTCCGGGCGGGCCCGGGCGGGAGGGGGGTCCTGCCCTGGCGGTCTTAGGGGTTTACTTTGCTGAGACGGTGTTCTGTCGGGTCTGCTGGAAGGCGTCCCAGGCGGCGTAGCTGCCGTCGAGTTCGACGACGTCGTATCCGGCGCGGCGCAGGGCGCTGGCTGCCACGGAGTTCCGGACGCCGGACTGGCAGTAGGTCACGATGGTTCCGTCCGTGGGGAGCTTGTCCAAGTGCCACATGATCCGGCCGCCGCTGAGCTGGTACGAGCCGGGGATGTTCCCGGCGATGTGTTCGCTGCGGTTGCGGACATCCACGACCAAGGCGGCGTCAAAGCCCTGCAGCTCTTCTGGCTGGATCAGCTTCGGCGTAGTCATGGGGAGCCCTTCGATGCTGGTCACGTAACCGGCGACGTTATCGATGCCGACCCGGACCAAGTGGTCCCACATGTCCATGGCCTGTTCCTGGTCTGCCGCGAGCAGTACCAACGGGTTCTTGTCCGTCTCGGGGTTTACTACCCAGGCGCCGTAGCTGGCCACGGACTTGCCGGCCGGTACGTTCAGGGAACGGGTGACCGTGCCTTCGTGGACCTCGCTGTTGGGCCGGGTGTCGATGAACGTGACTTTGTCCGCCGCCAGGTCCTTTGCGACGTCAGCGGTCTCCAGTTCCTCGAGCGGAGCGCGTTCTCCCATGACGGCGGGGCCTTCACGGTTTTCCCGCTTCATCCGGCCGAAGTAGGCGTGGGCGTCGGGCTGGCCGTCGAGGAGCTCGTCGATGAAGCCCTGCTCGTCATTGGCTGCGAGGTAGGGGCCCCACCAGGAGTAGAGCCGCTCGTAGCCCACGGTGGAGGAGGGGATGGCGCCCAAGGCCTTGCCGCAGGCGCTGCCGGCGCCGTGGGCGGGGTGGACCTGCACGTAGTCCGGCAGGGTCAGGAACTTATCCCGCAGGCTGGCGAAGAGTTGCTTGGCGCCTTCGAAGCGGGTGTCGATCCCGCCGGCTGCCTCGTCCAGCAGGTCCGGCCGGCCCAGGTCGCCGGAGAAGACGAAGTCACCGGAGAGCAAGTAGCCGGGCTGGTCGCTGAACGCACCGTCGGTGACCAGGAATGACAGGTGCTCGGGGGTGTGGCCCGGGGTGTGCACGGCCTGGACGCTGATGTTGCCGATGGTGATCTTGTCACCGTCGTAAAGGCGTTCGCCGTCGAATTCGTACTGCCAGTCCGGCCCGCCCTCACCGGAGACGTAGATCTTCGCGCCGGTGGCAGCGGCCAGCTCGCGGGTTCCTGAGAGGTAGTCCGCGTGGATGTGGGTTTCGGTGACGGCCACGATCTTCATGCCGTTCTTCTCAGCCAGGTCCTGGTAGACCGCAATGTCGCGGCGGCCGTCAACGACGATGGCGGTGCCGTTGGCCTGGCAACCGATCAGGTAGCTGGCCTGGGCGAGGTCTTCATCGTAAATGCGCTCGATAAGCATCTGGTGTTCTCCTTCATGGAGTGGGTGTCTTGGGGGGGATTGATTTAAGTGTAATACCCCGGGGGGTATAGCACAATGAGGGATGTGCGCCGGGCAAACGGTACGTGTGCTAGGCCTGCTGGTGGTTTTCGGAAGGCTGGAGTTTGTCTATGTCCAGGTTTTTGACGGCTTGGATGACCTCTTCGAGTCCGGTGGTGTTGAGCGCTCCGGGCTGGGAGAAAACCAGCTTTTTGTCCTTGAAGGCCATGAGGGTGGGGATGGAGGTGATGTTCGCTGCGGCGGAAAGGGCCTGTTCGGCTTCGGTGTCGACCTTGGCGAAGGTGATGTCCGGGTGCCGTTCGGCGGCGGCTCCGTAGGTGGGGGCGAACATGCGGCAGGGGCCGCACCAGGCTGCCCAGAAGTCAACGAAGACGATGTCGTTGTCCTCCAGGGTCTGGGCGAAGGATTGGTTGGTGATGTCGATGGTTGCCATGATCTGTCGTGTCCTTTCGGGCGGGTGGGTGGTTGCCCTGCGAGGGGGTGCCTAGGTGGTGGGGAGTCCGGCGCGGGTCCAGGCGGTCATGCCGCCGGTCATGGTGTCCGCTTTGTAGCCGGCGCCGTTGAGGGCGTCGGCGACGGCGGCGCTGCGGTTGCCGCTGCGGCAGACGGCGATGACGGGCACGGCCGGGTCCAGCTCGCCCAAGCGGGCCTGCAGCTGGCCCATGGGGATGTGCAGGGCGCCGGGGATCATGCCTTCGGCGACCTCGAAGTCCTCGCGGACGTCAAGGATCCGGGCGGTGGAGCGGCGCTGTTCCGCTTCAGTAATGGTGATTTCAGCCATGGGGGTTCTCCTTCGAAGTGGTTCGGCTGGGTGTGTGGAAGTGTTGCTTGCCTAGCGGACGGGTTCGCCGGCCTGGCGCCAGGCGGCCATGCCGCCGCGCACCGAGTAGGCGTCGTATCCCTTGGCGGCGAAGAGCCGGGCTGCTGAGGCCGAGCGGACGCCGGAGGCGCAGACGGCGATCACCGGGCGGGTTTTTTGGATGCCGGCGGTGCTGGCCTGCAGCCTGTCCAAGGGGAAATGCTTGGCCTGAGGCGCCCGGCCGGTCCGCCACTCCTGGGCTGACCTGACGTCGATGAGCGTGGCCCCGGAGCCCAGGAGGTCCTTGGCCTGCGCTACGGAGATTGTCTTGTAGGGCTTACTGAAGGCCTTCTTGAGGGAATCGATCAGTCCCATGGTGTTCTCCTCTATGGATGGGTCAGGCGGTGACCGCGCCGGCGGTGACCCACGCCGCGACGGCGAAGATGAGTACCGCAAACGAGATACGGATGTGTTTGTCGTGCAGGTGGCGGGCAAACCGTGCGGCAACCACCGATCCCACGATGGCCGGGATGGCGAACGCCAGGGTGGTGGCCCAGTCGATGGTGTATCCGGCAGCGTGTGCGCTGAACCCGGCGGCGGAGTTGATGACGATGATCGCCAGCGAGGTTCCCACGGCCTGCTTCATGCGCAGGCCCAGGAAGATGGTCAGTGCGGGGGTGATGAGGAAGCCGCCACCCACGCCGAGGAGCCCGGTGAGGAACCCGACGAGCAGGCCCACGCCGACGGCCCTCGGGGCGCAGGACCGGAATGCACGGTTTGGTCCGGTGCTGCAGGAACCTTCGCTTTCGCGAGGCTTGCTGAGCATCCGGATGCCCGCGGCCACCATGATCACGGCAAAAGCCAGCATCAGGATGTTCGGGTCCAGCAGTTTGCCCACGGCCGCGCCGGCCCAAGCTGCCGGAATCCCGGCAACCCCGACCAGTGCGATTACCGGCCAGTTCAGGCCCTCGCGGATCCTGGGCAGCAGGGCGGCAAGCGAGGATACGCCCACTACCAGCAGCGACGTGGGAATCGCCTGCGCCGGGGTCATGCCCACCCCGTACACCAGGGCCGGAACGGCGATGATGGACCCGCCGCCGCCCACAACACCCAGGACAATGCCGACGGCCAGCCCCAGACCCAGGGCCGGGATCATGCCGCGGCGCCCTCAGCCGTCTGCAGGGGAAGCTGCAGGATGGCGCTTTCGCGGGTTGGCTCCTTAGCGGCCTTGTTCCACGGCATGGCCGAGAGGGCCTGGCCCATGGCGCAGGTGTTGGTCGCGGCCGAGAACGTCAGGCCGGTCCCGATGACTCCGGCAAGCGTCCGGATCTTCGGTGAGACGAACTTGCCGCCCGCCAGGCCCAGGACCACGAGGGACCCGGCCACAAGGCGGACCTGCCGCTCAAGGTCCCAGCGGTCCTTGCCCTTGACGACGTCCCCGCCGGCGGCAGCGAAACCGGGTGCGCCGCCGGTCAGTACGTAGGCGGTGTCGATTCCGGCCTTGGCAAGGCGCTGGCGGGCCTGCTCTGCGCGCACGCCGGACTGGCAGACCAGGACCACGCGGGAACCCAGCCGGGCGGCGAGTTCGTCGGTGTGCTCGGACAAAAGCGGCAGGGGCACATTGTAGGAGCCGCGGATGTGCATGGACTCGAATTCTGCGGCGGAGCGGACGTCGATGACCAAGAGGTCCTGGTGCTCTTTGAACCAGGACTGGAGGGTTTCAGGGGCGAGTGCGGTAACAGCGCGTGCTGTGGAAGGGGAAGTCATGGTTGGCCTCTCGGAAGGGGTCGGGTGGATACCCCACCGAGTATTCCAGATACCCCCGGGGGTAGTCAAAACACCCTAGGGGGTATAGAATTGATACAAGCCCCGATATTGGAGAAACCCGTGGAACTCAATCCCTCAGAACTAACCCCTGTCATCAACCGGCTAAAGCGCGCCCAGGGCCAGCTGTCCGCTGTCACCCGCATGCTTGAAGAAGGCAGGGACTGCAAGGACGTCGTGACCCAGCTCGCCGCCGTATCGAAGGCGCTGGACCGGGCCGGGTTCGCCATCATCGCCACGGGCCTTGAGCAGTGCATCGTCCAAAAAGACGCAACGATGGACAAGAAAGACCTCGAGAAGCTCTTCCTCTCCCTCGCCTAATCTGGCCAGCTGTCGATCAGCCCAAAGGAGAACTATGACGTACACACTCACTACCACCGTCGCCCTTCCGTGGGCTGAAACCCTGGACCGCGCCCGGGCCGCCCTGTCAGCCCAGGGCTTCGGAATCCTCACGGAAATCAATATCCGATCCACCTTCGAAGCCAAGCTTGGTGCTGAAGCGGCGGACGCTGTCGGTGACTACGTCATCCTCGGTGCCTGCAACCCGGCACTGGCCAGCCGCGCCCTCGCCGCCGAACCCGAAATCGGCGCGCTGCTGCCGTGCAATGTCGTGGTGCGCCGGAACAAGGACGCAGAGCTGACCACGGTGGAAGCCATCGACCCCCAGACCATGGTCCAGCTCAGCGCCGCCCCAACGGTCAAAGAAGTAGCCGACGACGCTGGCACCCGCCTCCGGAAGGCCCTCGCCGACCTGGGTCAACCGGCGAAGTAGGTTGTCAGTGCAAACAACGGATCCAGAGACTGAGCAGGCCGGACCCGGCCTGCTCATCCACTCCGCCGGCCCGCTCGAACAGGAAGCCCTGACCGGCATCCTGCGCAGCGCCGCCAACGCCCGCGCCGCGCTCGGCCAGGGAGCTCACATTGAAGTGGTCATCCAGGGCCCCGGCGTCAAACTCCTCGCCGCCAACACGCCCGCCACCGAAGCCATCACAAACGCAGGGCAACTCCACGTGGACATCCTCGCCTGCGGCAACAGCATGCGCTCAGCAGGCATGGAAGACCAGGACCTCGCACCCGGCGTCGGCACGGTGCCCGCAGCCATCGCCCACCTGGCCCGGCGCCAATGGGACGGCTGGGCCTACGCCAGGCTGTAGCGCCGCCCCTAATGGTGTAGACACTGGGGGACCCACCCTGGTGCAAGGCGCTCATTGGCACGTCTCAAAAATCAAAAGCTTTTCGAGACACTGTTCGGTGCGTCGGGAGGTGTCGTTTTCAGTAGTCGTCTGCACTCGCTCCCGCGGAATTCCGGGGTAGTGCAGACGAGTACGGACATAGAGATGTCACAAGTCCCCTGCACGGAATTGCATTCCGCTCAATAGTCCTCTGCACCAAGCGTCACTTTTCAGAAGTCGCCTGCACCAAACAGCAGCTACTATTGCTTCGAATGCCCCGTCGCGCCTGCTGCCGGGACCCACCGGTAGAGCGTCGGGACGGAGACGCCCAGGCTCGTTGCCACTTCCCGGGGCGGTGTTCCCTGGTTGAGTAGTTTGCGGGCTGAGCGGATCTTGGCTTCCGTCATGATGCGTTTGCGGCCGCCGACCCGTCCCTGTTCGCGCGCGGCCAACAGCCCGGCCTGGGTGCGTTCGACCATGAGCTCCCGTTCCATCTGGGCCAGGGATGCCATCACGTTGAAGAAAAAGCGCCCGGAAGCCGTGGTGGTATCGATTGCGTCGGTGAGGCTGACGAAGCCTACGCCGCGGTTGTTCAGGCCGCCGGCGAAGTCCAGGAGGTCCTTCACGCTCCGGCCTAGGCGGTCCAGCTTCCACACCACCAAGGTGTCACCGTCACGCAGGGTGTCCAGCGCTTTCTCGAGTCCGGGGCGGTGTGACTTGGTGCCGCTGATCGTGTCTTCGTAGATTTTGTCGCATCCGGCCTTCTTCAGGGCGTCGATCTGCAAGCCCAGGTTCTGGTCCCGGGTGGAGACTCGGGCGTAGCCGATTCGGTGTGCGGTCATGGGGTGTTCTCTTCTCAAAACTCAGTGCGGTGCGTTGGTTCGACTGTACCGTTTTGAGAACTATTTGTGAGAACGACCGGCTCTGAGCTCGACTTTTCGTCCCAATGGCGGTTTTCCGCACAAAGATGCCCGTTTGCAAAAGCTCGCTGCAAACACCACGATTCTCAAATCCACCTGTTCTTGAAATCCTTCGTTTCTGAGAACGATTGAGGCAGCGTTGAGGTCTGGGCTTTGCGCCTTGGCGAAGCAGTCCTGGTTGAGGTTGAAGCTATCCACAATTATCGGTATGTAATAATATTCGTATGAATGCAGATAAGCCCTGTGGGTTGAGTGTGGACAGCGGCTTTGTCGAGCTGGCGGTGGAGGTGTTCGCTATGCTGGCGGACGCGACTCGGGTGCGGCTGATTCTGGCGCTGCGGGACGGGGAGATGTCTGTCAACGAGCTCGCTGAGGAGGTGGGCAAGTCCCAGGCGGCGGTGTCCCAGCATCTGGCGAAGATGCGGCTGGCGCGGATGGTGTCCACCCGGCAGCAAGGGACGAGGGTGTTCTACCGGCTGGAGAACGAGCACGCACGCCAACTGGTCGCCGATGCGATCTTCCAGGCAGAGCATTCCCTGGGCGGCACGCCGCGTCACCACCACACGATAACGGAGACCGAGAACCCATGAAACAAGCCGACAGCCACACTCACGACCACGGCACTGCCGGGCATGACCACGGCGCTGACGCGCATAATCACCAGACCGGGCACGGGCATGACCATGACCACGACCACAGTCACGATCACGAGCACCCCGGCGGCCTGAAGGGCTTCCTGCATGGCCTGTTCGTTCCGCACAGCCACGACGCGGCGGATTCGGTGGATGAGGCGATGGAGTCCTCGGTCAAGGGCATCCGTGCCCTGAAGATTTCGCTCGCCGTGCTGGCTGTGACGTCGCTGCTGCAGTTGGGGGTCTTCCTCTTTAGCGGCTCGGTGGCCCTGTTGGCGGACACGATCCATAATTTCTCTGATGCCTTGACTGCCGTTCCGCTGTGGGTGGCGTTCGCCCTGAGTCGCCGGACGGCCACACGGACCTATACCTATGGTTTCGGCCGGGTCGAGGATCTGGCCGGGCTGTTCATCGTCGCCATGGTGGCACTTTCCGCCGTGGTGGCGGGTGTGGAGTCGGTGATCCGCCTGTTCCAGCCGCAGCCGCTGAGTAACCTGGGCTGGGTTCTTGCCGCTGGCCTGATCGGTTTCGCCGGCAACGAGATCGTGGCCATCTACCGGATCCGCGTGGGTAAAGAGATCGGATCCGCGGCACTGGTGGCGGACGGTGTCCACGCCCGGACGGACGGGTTCACTTCCCTGGCCGTTGTCGCGGGCGTCATCGGCGTCTGGCTCGGTTTCCCGCTGGCAGACCCGATCGTCGGCATCCTGATTTCCGTCACCATCTTCATCCTGCTCTGGGGCACCGCCCGCGACATTGGCCGCCGGCTCCTTGACGGCGTAGACCCGGACCTGCTGGACCGCGCCGAGGCGGCTATCGCCCCGGTGGCACCGGCCGCCTCGACGGTCAGGCTGCGCTGGAGTGGCCACCGGCTGCACGTTGAAGTCACCGCCCCCGTGGACCCCGACCGGACCATGGCGGATTTCACCGCGCTCAACCGGTCGGTGGAGGACGCCGTGCGGGGCAGCATCCGCAACGTCGGATCGGTCCTCGTCGTTGCCCGCTAAACGCCGCCCGGCCGGTCTCCCGGAGACTCCCTGGACCGGGACGGACAGCCCGGGGCACATGACGACCGCCGAGATCCCCGGACACGGAAGATTCTTTCTCACCGGCGCGGCCCTCGAAATGGTGGGAGTGTTCGGCGGTGTCCTGCACTGCTACCTCGGGTCCGGTGGCTGCCGGAAACAGGGCCTGTACTTCTCACGGACCCTCCCCCGCAAACCCCTGCGGTGCACACTGCGCCCGGCACAGGCGGCCGGTCCCGTACCGGGAGCCGGATCCGCCGGATCGCGCGGCAACTGGCCTGAGGGGCCGGCGCCGGAAGTCAGCGTCAGCCATGACCTGGCTCCGATGGTTGACGGTGCAGTTCTGGATTTCGGGACCTACAACAAAATGCAGCGCTTCGTGTGGCTGTCGCTGCCGGCCGTCAAAGGACCGCAATGCAGCTGCTTGCGCTCCACCGGAGCCCCGGCCGGCAAGCGCTCACCGTGCCTCGATGACGAAGGGGTCGGTCTGACGGACCTCTAGCGTTCCTTCACCGGTCGATGTTGAAAGTGCCGTTGAAAGTGCCCCGGAGGAAGGTCAGACTGGCTTCGCCCAGATGTCACACAGCGGAGCCCGGCGATCAAGTAAAGAAGGACCGGCTACGCCCGTGACTGCATCGGCGGACATGGCGTGTCGCCGTAAGAGCAGAAGACACAGCAGTCCCCGGCCCTGGGCTTGCTGGTTACGCCACACACGGTGCACCTGTGGAAATACACGCACGCGTCCGTCGCCATTTCCTGTGTCTCCTGGCCTCCGCAGGCAGGACAAGTCAGAGTGCTGGTGAGCTGTGGGTCGCTCATGACGGGGTTGCGGCCGTGCCGGCCAGGCGCTGGAGCAGGGCGAGGCCGGTGGGGGTTCCGGGCCAGTGCCGTTCCAAAGGACGATTGCCGGCTTTTCGGATGACCGAACGCAGGACCAGCGCCACGATGATGACATCGTCGGCGTACCCGATAACGGGAAGGAAATCGGGTACCAGGTCAATGGGCGAGGCGAGGTAGACCAGCAGCAGGATCAGGCGGACACGGATCCCGCGGGGCAGGCTCCGGTCTGCGGTCAGCCTGCGCAACAGGGTCAGCAGGTCCGGCAGCAGCCGCAGAGCTTCCTTCATGCCCACGGTTTCCGGGTGTTTACGAGCGTAGAGGGCCAGAAGGACCAGCAATAGGGCGTAGATCAGGACTATGCCACCGATAATGGCAATGCCCGCGTCCCACCAGTTCATGCCATAACTTCTTCGATTGTGTGTGTGAAGATTCTGGCCATGGGGTGTCTGACTCCTTGTGATGGATCTGCCTGGGCCGGAATCTTCAGAATACTGGGTCCGGAAGGTACGCCTCGGGTTTACTCGCGTCTATGGTCTGACGCATCAGAACGCCTGTCGAAGGTGCGCCGTACCCATCAAACTCGGCGAAACAGTCACAGCATCCAAGGACTGGTGCAGACGACTTCTGACATTCCGTGCAGACGACTTGTGAAAATGACAGGAGGAGCCAGATGCGGACTGAGAAAACCGGGCCGGCCGATGTCCCGGAAACACGTCTCACCGTAAATCGTCTCAGCAGGGGCCCGTGAAGGACTTTTTGAGTCAGAATGGCCTGATGAGGCAATTGGGCTACACACGGGTGAGTACTTCGAACCAGGATGCCCAGCTGCAGCTCGACGCTCTGCTCGCCGTCGGCGTGCAAAAGCGCGACGTTTTCGCCGACGTAACCTCGGGAAGTAAGACGGCGATCGAACGGCCCGGGATGAAGAGGCTCCTTGAGTACGCCGAGGAGGGCGACACCGTCGTTGTGTGGCGGGTCGATCGGCTGGGCCGGTCATTAATCGACGTGCTGAACACCGTGAACCTCCTGCGCGAACGCGGCATCCAGGTCCGATCCATCTCAGACGGTATTGACCCGGCGACCTCGACAGGCCGGTTGATGCTGAACATGCTCGCCACCTTGGCCGAATATGAGCGCGAGCTGATCGTCGAGCGGGTCAATGCCGGCATCGCCGCCGCCAGACAGAACGGAACGCGCTTTGGCCGCCCGCTGACGGATCCGGTTGTCATTGCGGACAAGCTGGCGATCGCACAGGACGCCCGGACGAAGGGACGCACCGCGGAGGACGCGGCCCGCCTCGTGGGCTGGAGCCGTGCGACTCTTTACCGCCACCAGCAAGCCCTCGCCGCCCGCGAGAGCACCAGAACGTAGGTAATTCTGAACGGCGATGAGCGCTGGAAGGTCCTTCGACTCTACGTCGAGGACCAGATCCCGCTTGCCGCCCTCGCCCGTGAAACCGGGATCAGCACCCGCACTCTTCAACGCTGGCTCCGGCTCTATCGAGCTGGTGGTGCGAGTGCTCTTGACCTGCATCCACGCGCCGATGCCGGCATACGGCGCACCGACCCAGGAATGGTCAGGTTTATCGAGGGACTCGCACTCACCAGACCCCGCCCGAGTATTGCAACGTTGCACCGACTTACGGCGGCCGAAGCGGGCAGACGAATCGCCCAGGCGCCGAGTTACTCCGTTGTCCGCAAGATCGTCCAGGCACTGGACCCTGCCCTGGTGACCCTGGCTCTGGAAGGTCCCGCATCCTATCGGGACCGGCATGAACTCGTTCTTCGACGCCGCGCCGACCGCCCAAACCAGATATGGCAAGCGGACCACACCCAACTCGACATCCTCATCAACGGAGCCACCGGGAAACCTGACCGGCCCTGGCTGACGACAGTGATGGACGATTACTCCCGGGCGCTCTGCGGCTACACCGTCTTCACCGGTGCGCCCTCAGCGCTCAACACAGCCCTCGCCCTCCGGCAGGCCATCTGGCGCAAAAGTGATCCCAGCTGGGCAATGTGCGGACTGCCCGACATCCTGCACGTGGACCACGGCTCAGACTTCACGAGCCACCACCTTGAACACACTGCCATCGAGCTGCACATCCGCATCATCCACTCGACTATCGCCCGGCCCCAAGGCCGGGGAAAAATTGAGCGGTTCTTCGGGACCATCAACACCGAACTTCTTCCCACCCTCCCCGGGCATCTGGGGCCGGGGAACAAAAACCCACAGCCCACACTCGATCTCCCCGGACTGGATCGCGCCATCGGAGGCTTCGCCGCCGCCTACAACGACCGGCCCCACAGCGAGATAGGTATCTCACCACGGGATGCTTGGGTCGCCGACGGCTGGCTTCCCCGGATGCCCGAAAGCCTGGAGGACCTCGACGGACTCCTCCTGACAGTTCCAAAGAACCGAACCGTGCAACGCGATGGCATCCACTTCCAAGGCCAGCGCTACCTCTCACCCACGCTGGCGCCCTTCGTGGGGCAAACCGTCACCATCCGCTACGACCCCCGGGACATCTCCGAAATCCGCGTCTACGACCACGACACCTTCGTTTGCGTCGCAATTGACGAAGACCACCCCAACCTTCGTCTGAGCCTGCGTGACATCGAGGCCGCACGCAGAGCACGCCGGAAAGAGCACGCCGGAAAGAACTGCGCCGCACCATCAACGACCGCATTCCAACAATCACCAGTCGAGAAGAACCGCACATCACTGAACCAGTACGGCGCCGGCGCCGGCTGCGCACCTACGAAGAGGACTAAATGATGAACCCCACCTTCATCGTCACCAAGGAACACCGGCGCTTCACCGAGTTCGCCAACGCAGTCCGCAAAGAACGAACAATAGGGATCTGCCACGGGGACGCCGGGGTGGGCAAAACACTCTCCGCGCGCCGCTACGCAAACTGGGATGACCTTGAGCCCTACATCACCGAGTGGGGACCACGCGGCGACCAGGACGAAAAGCACTACGCACTCGCCAACCGATCCCGCACCGTCTTCTACACCCCGGACGTTCTCTCCCGTCCCAAAACACTCATGGAGGACATACACCGGTACCAGGTGAGAATCGGCTCGTGCATTGACGAACACCTGCACAGACTCGATACCGCACCACGCTCAATGAACAGAGTCACCACACTCGTGGAGCTGCTCATCATCGACGAAGCCGAACGCCTCAACGCGACAGCCCTCGAACTCCTCCGTGACAAACACGACCGAACCCACCTGCCGATGATCCTCATCGGCATGCCCGGCATAGACCAACGGTTCCGGCACTACCCCCAGCTATACAGCCGTCTTGGCTTCTCACACCGATACCGGGCCCTCGGCAGAGACGAACTCCTCTTCGTTCTGGACCGACACTGGAAACGCCTCGGACGGACCCTCGACGCGGACGACTTCACCGACGCTCAGGCAATCGCCGCAGTAGAACGCATCACCCGAGGCAACTTCCGTCTCCTCGAACGGCTATTCCCCCAGATCACCCGCGTCCTCAAGATCAACCAGCTCGAAACCATCACCGACGACGTCGTCGAAGCAGCAGCAAGCATCCTCGTCATCGGCAACTAGCGACACAGAGCGAAAACAGAACGCCGCCACCAAACGGACAAGTCCACATCTCTTCATTGAGTCGGCTGGTTTGTAGCAGATACGGTCGTTTTAGGCAGCCGACCTCCCTGCTTCGCGAAGTCGCCTGGTTTCATGACTTACGGCGGGTGCCGGCTCCCGGGACAGCTCTGGCGGCGATGGCTGCAAGGTCACGGGCCGGTCCGGGCGGTGGTGTGGGGCCGGTCTGCCAGATGGCGGTCAGGGTGCGGCGCAGGGGTAGCCCGCGGACGGGAACGGCGATGAGCCGTTGCAGGGCAAGGTCGTCGCGGACGGCCAGTGCGCTGAGTACTCCGGGGGCTGTGCCGGCTGCGATGGCGGAGCGGACGGCAGCTGTCGTGGAGAGTTCCACCAGCGGATCTGCCAGGGGCGGGGCCCCTGCGGTGGTGAGCAGGTGTTCGAGGGCGTCCCGGGTTCCGCTGCCGTGTTCCCGGGTGACCAGCGCGGTTGTAGCCAGTTCGGCTGCTGTGACGGGGGTCCGGCGCCGGGCCCAGGGGTGGTCCGGGGCGACGACCAGGACCATGTCATCGTTCTGTACCGCCGCTGCGCTCAGGTCCGGGGGGAGGTGCGGGCTTTCGATGAAGCCGATGGCTGCCTGTCCGGATCGGACCAGGGCTACGGTGGCTTCACTGTTGTTCACCGTCAGCTCCACGACGGTGGGGACGAGTCCGAGGCTCTCCTGCTGGCGGCGCAGCGCGACCAGCCAGAGCGGCAGCAGGTGTTCGGCGATGGTCTGGCTGGCCGCGACCTTCAGTTGCCGGGCGGTGTCGGATCGGAGCGAGGCGATTCCGGCGTCCAGGCGTTCCGCGGCTGCGAGGACCTCCGCCGCCCACCCTGCGACCAGTGCACCTGATTCTGTCAGGGTGGATCCCCGCGGTGTCCGGGTCAGCAGGGCGGATCCGATCTGGGACTCCAGGGAACGCATCCGGGAGGAGACAGCCTGCTGGGACAGTCCAAGGCGTTTCCCGGCGGCGGAGAGGGATCCCAGATCATGGACCGCGGCGAGCATTTCCAGGGCGGAGAGATCCGGTATCCGGGGGCTGAGCATCGGGGAATCTCCTTCAGAAACGTCACATGTGATACAAGTCCGGCTTGTACCCTGACAAGTGTATGCCCCCTACTGCGGCAGGTCCCGGTCCGGGAGCATGGAAGGTATGGAATCTCTGCTGCTGACCGCCGACGAACACCACTCCACACCACCGGCACAGACCCATGGTCGCCGTACTGGGGGCCGGCGCGTCCTGCGCCGTCTGGATAGGTCCTCGGAGCTGTTCGCGAACCTGACCCCGAACTGGTTCGCCTCCATCATGGGTACCGGGATCGTCGCGACCGCGGCCGCGACGCTGCCCCTGCAGTTTCCCGGCCTGCGCACTGGCGCCACCGTCGTCTGGGCTCTGGCGTCCCTGCTGCTGATCCTGCTGAGTGCCGCGACCGGGGTGCACTGGATCCGGCACCGGGAAACCGCCCGAAGCCACCACGGCCATCCGGTGATGGCGCACTTCTACGGCGCACCGCCCATGGCGTTGCTCACCGTCGGCGCCGGTACCCTGCTGCTGGGCAAAGACGTCCTGGGCGAACAGCTGGCACTCGGCATCGATGCGGTGCTGTGGATCGCCGGGACCCTGCTGGGGCTGGCCAGCGCCGTCGCTGTCCCGTACCTGCAGTTCACCCGGCATCAGGTCACACAGGACAGTGCGTTCGGCGGCTGGCTTATGCCCGTCGTCCCGCCCATGGTTTCGGCTTCCACCGGGGCCCTGCTGCTGCCCTACGTCCCGGCCGGGCAAGCACGCCTGACCCTGCTGATGGGCTGCTACGCGATGTTCGGACTGAGCCTGCTGGCCTCCATCATCATCACCACACTGATCTGGAACCGCCTCGCCGGGCACAAGATCGGGGCCGCCGCGGCCGTTCCCACCTTGTGGATCGTGCTGGGCCCGCTGGGCCAGTCCATCACCGCCGCGAACCTCCTGGGCGGGAACGCCCACCTCGCCGTGTCCGGGACCCTGGCCCGGGCGATGGAAGCCTTCGGCGTCTTGTACGGGGTGCCGGTTCTGGGCTTCGCGCTCATGTGGGCCGGCCTCGCAACCGCCATCACGATCCGCACCGCCCGTCAGGGCCTGCCGTTCTCCCTGACCTGGTGGTCCTTCACCTTCCCCATCGGAACCTGCGTCACCGGCCTGACCGGCGTCGCCGCCCACACCCACCTCGCCGTGTTCGATGCAATGGCCGTCGCAGGCTACACCCTGCTGGTCGCCGCGTGGATCATCGTCGCCGCGCGGACCTTCCACGGCAGCATCCTCGAAGGCACCCTCTTCCAGAAGCCCGCAACGACCGCACCGTAGGCGGGCCGCAGCGAACCAGCAACCCCTCACGCAAACAAGCAACCATTCACAGCGCCCGAAGGTGGCCTCATGAAACCCCGGACAACACCCGGTTCACAGCAACGCTCACCCACCAACACAAAAGGGTCCAGGTCGCCCGCCCGATTGCAGCGGCCACTGATCGCCGTCGGCGTGCCACTCCTCCTCGCAGCCGGCGCGCTCACCTACGGGCTCACCGCAAACGGCACCGGCCAACCGACCCCGTCAGCAGAGAAGGGCCCGACCATGATCGAAGGAGTCATCAGCTATGCCGGCCTGAGCAGGAACCACGTCCAGACCGCGGTGACCTATCCGCAACGTCCCGGCGTCGGCGGAGACCACTCACCGGTGTGGACGAACTGCGGAGCATACGACCGGCCCGTGCAGGAAACCCGGGCAGTGCACTCCCTTGAACACGGTGCCGTCTGGATCAGCTACCAACCCGGGCTTCCCGCCGATGACATCGCCAAACTCGCCCGGCTTGCAACCAACCAGAGCCACGTGTTGGTCAGTCCCTTCCCCGGACAGGGATCCCTCATCGAAGCAACCGCCTGGGGAAAGCAACTAAGCGTCACAGACCCGGCAGATCCGCGGCTGTTCGCATTCATCAAAGCATTTCAGCAGGGTCCGCAGACACCCGAACCCGGCGAGACCTGCAGCGGCGGAGTCAACGGATAAATCAGGAGACATACCGCCGCTCGACCGGTCAGCCCCCAACGCGCGCTGTCCCATGAACTGCCGCTCACCCGTTGATGGCTCCCGGGCGGGACGACAAACCGCCAATCTAAACTGCGATTTAACCGCCAACTCCGACTAAAAGTCACACTCAAAGGCCGACGGATCCCAGACCACCGACTTGCAGCGCGACGCGCTCCTGGCCGCCGGCATCGACGCCGGCTCGCTCTACGAAGACCTGGCCTCCGGAAAGAAAGACAACCGACCCCAGCTCGCGGCATGCCTCAAAGCCCTGCGGCACGGGGACACCCTGGTGGTCTGGAAGCTCGACCGGCTCGGCCGGGACCTGCGGCACCTGGTCAACATCGTTCACGACCTGACCGAACGCGGCATCGGACTCAAGGTCCTCACCGGGCAGGGCGCCGCCATCGACACCACCACAGCCTCCGGAAAACTCGTCTTCGGAATCTTCGCCGCCCTCGCCGAATTCGAACGCGAACTCATCTCCGAACGAACCCTCGCCGGACTGGCCTCCGCCCGGGCCCGAGGCCGCAACGGCGGCAGACCCTACAAAATGAGCCCGGCGAAGCTCCGCTTGGCCATGGCATCCATGGGCAAGCCCGGCACCAAAGTCAGCGAACTCTGTACCGAGCTTGGCATCACACGCCAGACCCTTTACCGGCACGTCTCACCCACAGGAGAACTGCGTGCTGACGGTCGGAAGCTGCTATCGCGATAGCCATTGGTCCGGGATGGGGATGTAACGGGCGTTGTGTCGCTTTCTTTGGTGCAGCGAACGCACCCGGAGGGACAGACCAGCATGACCGACGATGACATGACGGCCCCTGTCCGGTGAAGGGACCGTTTGTTGATGTCCTTCTATGATGCGTTTCGCGAAGCCGGGGTGCGCTTGTCTGCTGCGGCAGTGGCCAGCTCGGCTTCGGAACTCTGTTAGGCCCGCTCGTAGGGGGTTACGGCCTTGCTTTCTACGCGGTCGATGTCCTGCTGCAGGACTTTCGAGATATCCGTCCAGTTCCAAGGGAGATCGCCATCGTCGATACGGTCCCATTGGGAATCGAGGTAAGCCTTGAACACCTTTGCCCGGGACAACCGATCCTTGATGGTGTAGGCATCATGTATGTCCTCTCGGACGGAACGATCTGTTATTGGTGTATCGACGATGATGGCGTCTACATACGTGAAGAATCCTAAGAGCATCCTCACGGTATAGACTCCGGCGCTGGTGACCCTATAGAAAATGCGGTCTCGGTTTTCTATAGACCGCGGGGTGCTCTCTAACAACCGTTCTCTGATGCACTGGTCCAAGGCTTCCTTGGTTTGAAGATCCGTGAAACCAAGTAGTTGACTGAAGGCAAATATTTCTGCGGCGTCAACAAACCCTTCACCAGAAACTTGGTCTCCGCGTGATTGGGAGAAGGAAACTATGAGGGGGATCAAGAAGTGTGCCCGGCCGTCAGAGTCGCGCAGCCGCAGGACGTTTGCGATGTCCGAAGCCGACGGATCAAAGTGCTCATGATCTTTGTAGAGCAGAGCACGGAGAAACTCGTGCACGGGCACATCGTACCGTCCGAAGCGATCAATAATTTCCAACATCTTGCCTGTGGCGACATGGCTTGACCCAATGAAGTCGGAAACGAACTGGAGGGCGAGTCGCATGTTGCCTGAGGCCATGTTGTCTATGAGAGACATCAAGCCCTTGTTCGTCCGTAGGTTTTCTTCGAACATCCGGAGGAAGGTTTCAAGCTTCTCGCTGCTTACGGATACGTTGGCCGGCAGGAGGCCGCCTTGGCTTATTCCGTGCATGTTCCTAAGGGCAAACTGGATTCGTTTGGTTAGTACCACGTCGGCGCGGGGCGGGGCGATGGTAAAAACGCGTGACTGATAGCCCGACAAAGCTCCAGTTCTTTTCGATTGGTAGAACGTTTCTGGCCTGAGGGTCACGAAGACGGTGGCATTCCACGTGCTTGCAAGCTCGTTTGAGATCAGAAAGACCTGGTCCTGGTCGTCGGTGCTTCTCTGGTCCACGTTGTCAAGGAAAACGACAACTTGTTTTCGCCTTGAGGTTTGAATGTTCTTGATACTTGCCGCGATGTGCCCCGGGCGGTCATCCACTAACTTCTGCAGGAACTGCAGCCGAGCGATCTTGTACGCCTTCTCATCAATCTCCCGTAGCTGGCCGGACGGAGATGAATCAAACTCCTTAAGTGCACGCCGATGAACCGACTGTGCGAAGGAGTTGTCATTCAATGATGTACCAAGAAGATCCGATAACTGTCTGATCGTCTCAGTCAGCACGTGCTCTCGGAGGTCGGCAAGTGTAGTGCTAGAACCAAAGTCGATGTAGACGGTAAATGCCTGGGAAAAGAGTTCCACCGCGTCCACGTGTACCAGCCGTTGTATGAACGTGCTCTTACCGACGCCAACATCGCCGAGGAGGACGATAGGCCGACGGTTGGTTGCTGTGGCCAGCATGTCCCGGGTTAGCTGAGGAGCTAATCCCCTTTTTCCTTGAGCTGGGACGGCTTCTGTTGTGCCCTCATAGTCGAGCGCGGCGTATCTACTTTCGAGGATGTTTTTACTGATCGACGCATGTTGCGACAGAGCACCGCTGGTGGCATAGCAGTCCCGAAGGAACTGGTCTCGCATGTCCCCAATCTTTGCCAAGTCCTCAAGGAATAAATCCCCAAGTATTTCCAGGTCAGCCTGCAGCTCGTTCCTTCGCTTCATTCCTGGATAAACCGGAAGACGCGCCGACAGAGGCAGCGGGGGTTGGCTGACGGTCGTTACGAGGCGTTGAAGGAGTGTTCGATTGTCGATGCCCTCTGGGCTGGCAGCATCCCATAAAGCCCGAAAGTTCGTCCGCATGTCCTCGAGGCTCGTAAACACCAACGCCTTGCCATCGGACTGCGGGACACCGTCGACCCTGGCTCCGATGAACAATATGAGTTGATGTCCGTTGGAGACACCGGCGATTTGTATGCCGTTAGAACTGGCATACTCCATCGCCTGCTGCACGGCATCAGAAAGTGCTTTGGCTTCCGCTCCATGTGTCAGGGATTTCAAGCTATGCACGCCGTGCTTTACCCCGGCAGGAAGACTGAAGGTTATGTTCTCCCGCTTTGCTTCTATAAGAAATTGCCGTGCAGGAAACCCCAGCGCATAGTCGATACGCCCAGTGCCAGCTTTGTCTTCGCACACCACCGCATGATCGTCCCAAGTCAGGACATCCCGGACGATGGTGTCGATTACTTGGTAGCGAGTGGTTGCTTCATTTCGATCCGTGGCTTGGCGCTCGTTCTCAGCATCAATGAGCGCGGTCAGAGCCTCAAGGCCAGCGTCAAACTTGTCGGACACTATTTATCCCCAATTTTTAGGTCGAGCGGTGATGTCGCTCCAACCAACCCGGAAGAAGGTTGTTCCCAGCTAATCCGTTGGATCCTAGCATTGAAGCTTGCGCCTGCCGTTGAATCAGGCGAGAGAACCGAAAGCCACGTCTGGCATCCAAGGAAGGTGAAACTGCAAGTCATTTGCCGAGTTGCAGTTGGGGGACCTCCACCACCTGATCAGTCGTGCGGGGCTTTCGGGCTCCTCGACTCCTACCCGGGCATGGGCAAGTGCCCGAAATACCTGCGCCCGTTGATCGACCCCCTTTCGCGCTGAACGATGCGCCAAACAGCGCCGCAAAAACACCGCCATTTATCGCCGCGAGTCACAATGGAACACAACACCCCGGACACCGATGCGGTCCGGGGTGTTGTGTTGTGAACGGCCGTTATCGGACGGAGCGGCGCAACTAGCCTCACTTGGACAAGTAGCGAGCGTATGAACTGCTTAGGCTAGAGATTTGCTGCTTCGGTCATCCGCGAGATCTTTGCCTTCGTTTCTCGGTAGAGGTCGATGTTTCCGGGGTTTGGTACCGGGATCCAAGGAATGTTCTCACGCGCCGCTATGCGCAGAGCTACAGCCTCCGCTTCCTTGATCTGGTAGGTGACGCTCTTTCGTTCCGGCTCGGTGATTTTGAAGAGTGCCCGCTTGTTCTCGTATCCCCAGCTCCAGGTGAGCATCTTCTTGTCCTCCAACTGGTCCAAGAAGTCTCCCAAGTGCATTTGCCGGTGGACTCTGTACGGATCCTTCAGCGCCATGTTCTGCTCCATCGTTTGGTTGCTCCGCCACCGCATTGTGTCGGTCGCGCTCTGCCAGCGTATCGACCGGCAGCCGTGGCCTGTTGCCCGGATACGCAGTCTCCGTGCCGTTCGTGGCCGCGCCGGCACGCAGAGAATCAGGGATTCAGATGCAGCGGGGTGTCCCATCGCTCGTAGCCCTCATCTACTGAGCCCTGCGCATATAGGGTGCTGCGCTTGGGGATTTTCCTTCTGAGCCTGTCCCACAAGCCATGTTCTTTGTACACAATGGTGATTGTCTCAACGCTGCTGGAAGGGCTAACGGAGACGAGTTCTGTGTCCCCCCTGCGATACACCTTCATAGGAAAGCCGGCTGCACTTGCAACTCCAAACTGGAGCCCAGAGCACATCTGGCCGTACTCAAATCGCCGTATCTGCGCTGGCTTTCGGTGGATGCGCTCCAGTCTCCAGTAGCCTCCGCCGACGGCCGTAAACGTCCATGGCGATTCCATACCGACTTGACGCCAGTCGAGATAGGCCACCGCCAGAGCAGTAAGGGCGATTCCGGTTCCGAAAATGCTCACGATCAGCGCCCACAGCGCGAGAATGTCTCCAGTGTCTGTCACAGTTCAAGCGATTCCATGTTGGTTCCTATCCATCATTGCCATGACCGATGTCTACCTAACTCCAGCGTTCTAGGTGGGCGCTCACGGTCGGCGCTCCTTTTGCCAGAGCGGTTCGGTAGTCGAGAGCCTTATCGCGTTGCAGTCTCCCGAGTACAACCACTGGATGAACGCCTATCCGCTGCGCAGTGGAATCGATCCACCCCCTACGCACGGCTGCTGGCGGGGCAGGGAGCCCTCCTGGAATTTGCCATTCGCCAGCTTTCTCGTCGGCCGCCAGCTCCGTCGGTTCCCTGGATGACTCTTCGTCAATTACGAGGTGTTCGGGTGTCACATGCCCTAGGACGATGTGTGCCACCTCGTGAAGCAAAGTGAAGAGGACGACATCGAGTCGTTTTCCTCGGCCTGATAGAGCGATTACCGGTTGTCGGTTGTCGTCGTCAAGAAGAAAAGAGGCACCGTTCAGCTTGCTTCCAGGGAATGCTTCGACGTAGACGAGACGTACTCCAACGGCAGCGAATTCAGCAGGAAGTTTTGCGAAATTATCTGGGACCGAAACCAAGGCGGACACTCGTTCGGCCAGCTTCGTGAGTCCTTCTGCGTCGTATTCGCTGACCGCAAGCTTTTGCGCATGCTTTCGAGCACAGGCCAGCCATGCCTTTTGAGTCGGGGTGGGTTCTTCATCGCGGTTAGAACGACGTGCTGCTGCAAGAAAGCGCGGAGTGTCTTCAATGTGTTCGATCTGGAACAGATCGATCAGTTCACTTTGCTGCTCGGCCAAAGATCTGCCAGTCAGGATGCCGCGCTTAAGAAGTAGAGACACCGGGGCCAGTTCGTTCATCCGAGCACGGAGCTTTACCTCATCCAAGTCCTTGCGGGTGGCGACATTCTGAGACTGACTCCACAGAAGATATGAATTCTGAAGGTTTAGCCAGTACTCCGGGCCAGTGCCAAGAGCTGCCCCGATCTGAGCCGCAGACTCTCGGGTGATTTCCTTCTTGCCGGCAATTATCTCCGAAACGAACTGCGCCGGGCGTCCGAGAATTTGGGCGAAGTCGTTCTGGGACCAATGACGTGCTTCAAGCTCCTCGGAAAGAAAATCCCCAGGAGGGAAAGCTTCAATTAGCTCGGGGGCCATAGCTATCAGTCCTTCAGTGGTAGTCAACGGCTTCAATGACGATGGCTATTCGCCCGCCATCCTGCGTCTGGAACCGAAGAATAAGCCGGTACTGCGTGTCTATTCGAATCGACCATGTTCCAGCACGGTCACCCTTCAGCTTCTCTAGGTGGAGGGACTTCAGTGCTCTCAGATCTTGATCAGTGACCGCCGCATGCAGCTGTTGAATCCGTCGCCTATAAGCCTTCGTAACGTTTGGGGCCCAACGTGTAGTGCGGTGGTCTGGCTCGTAAGCGAGTCTCCGGAGATCCTCGTCCTCGTAGTCCACCTGCATTCCGTAAGCCGTCCTTCACCCCTGATGTGAATAACACCCTACAGGAAGTGCTTAACTCGTAAACAACACTATACTCCACTTCTCGACACAGCACATCACCCTTGCGCCCTAAGAGTGATGCGACTAGGCTAATTTTTGTCGGATAGCCCGACACGTGAAAGGGCGGACCCGTAACAGCGGATCCGCCCAGCAACTCGAGGTCAGGACCGCAAGCTCCATGGTTAGTGGTAGTAGCGATTCTAACGGAGTCCACGGCAGCCAAGAATGGCGGCCCTCCCCCTCGGATGAGTGTTCTGAGGAGGACACCATGGCACGATCAGTTAGCCGCAGCGCCCGGACCGGACGGTTTGTCACGAAAGCTGCTGCCGCACGATCTCCGCGCACGACAACGACGGAGAGGGTAGGCAGCGGAACAGGGAATGGACGCAGCGTGAATCGCTCGGCCGCAACGGGCAGGTTCGTCACCGACGCAACTGTGCGACGGAACCCCAGCGGAACGATCACACAGCAGGTCTGACGCCCAGGGGCGGAATTCGGCATTCCGCCCCTGCTTGCCCCCGCGCTAAGTGGCTCGGGAAGTACGCACGCGAAACACCCGACAAAACTAGGAGTAAAGCCATGGCGGTAAGAATCACCCACGTACGCATTGAGGGATTCCCGGAAGATCACCAGCACATCACCAGCTACAAGTGGATAAACGAAGCGGACAACGGCACTGGGACCAGTAACAAGCCGACGATGGTCGAATGGATTGACGTGAAAAAGGGCCGGGCATATGTAGGGACCGGCTCCTCGAAGGTGGAAGTGGGTGTGGTCCGCCCCGAAAACGCGGCTCCATACCTACGTACCTATGCCGATCGCCAATGGAACAACAACCTGCTGGCCCTGCCCAGGTTCTAGATACCCCGCGAGCCACACTTGTGAGGTCGCTGCGTCATTGACGCAGCGACCTCACCTTCTTGCGCCATGGCATCTGGCAGGGTGCACCATCTGCGCCAGCCCCAGAGGTCGCCGGGCGTCCCAATCTCCCGATTGAGGATCCATACGAGATACCAGCGATACCAGACAAGCACATGAACCGTGTCCTCTAGCTATGTATGGGATGCGCCCGTTGCGCAACGGAAGCATGACTACCGTCAGTGAGACGCCGGAACCTCTAGGCAAACCGCGGCCGAAGGATAACCCTTCTCTCCCTGGCCGGGTGCTTCTCCTGCAACAAAAGTTCGGGGTGGTTCCTCGGTGGTGTAAAGGGTATTGAGTTGGCGATAGAGGGTACGGGCGATGTAGCGCTTGAGGGATCTGCGGATTTCGCGGTAGCTGCGACCCTCTTGGGTGCGTTTGGCAACGTAGTCCCTTGTTCCGGGGTCGTGGACCATCCTGGTCATGGTGATGGTGTGCAAGGCTCGGTTTAATCGTCTATCACCGCCCCTGTTGAGCCTGTGCCGGACGGTGTTACCGCTTGAGGCAGGCAAGGGATTCACCCCTGCCAGAGACGCGAAAGCGGCTTCGCTGCGTACCCTCCCTGGATGCGACCAAGCTGTCAGGACGGTCGCGACCGTGACAGCGCCAGCCCCCACTATCTCCAACAACGGCGCAGCGGGGCTTTGCTGGATCAGCTCTGTCATGCGCTTCTGGTTCGCAGAGAGCTGAGTGGTCACCTCGAGAACGCGGCGCGCCAACCGGACTGCTTCCTCGCGCGCAATCGATAGTTCAATCGGTTCGTCCCGTTCCCGCCATCTACTGATCGAGGCGATCTGGGCGGAAACCAAAGGTTTACGAGCGTCGGTTCCAAGGTCATGTGCCCGGAGTAAGGCGATGAGTGCATTGACGTTCACTGTTCGGTCCCGGGTCAGCTGATCCCGGGCCGCGTTCAGGATCCTAAGCCCTGCACGGATTCCTTCATCCCTGCGCGGAGTCCGGAGCTGGGAGACCTCAAGGCCCAGGACTGCGGTTCCGATGGCGGCGGCGTCCAGCGGGTCGGATTTGCCGATCCCACGGCGAACTCGGGCGTTCATCCGTGGAGCTTCGGCGACATCGTAGCCGGCGTCGGTTACCGCTTTGGCCAAACGTGCCCCATAGGAGCCGATGCCCTCGACGGCCCATAAACACGCCATATCGCCATCTGTCCTTCGTCCTACCCAGGCAAGTGCGCGCGAGATCCCTCCCGGGGTGGTCGGGAACTGCTCGCATGCGACCTGGCGCTTGGTGTTGGCCTCGATGATGGCGTAAGTGTGTGTGCGGGCGTGACAGTCCACGCCAATAACGAACGGGCGGGTCTGCGTAACGAAAGTCAACGCGGCCACCCTCCTTCCTTTCGAACGGGCAAGACAGGCCGCTTCACGACCGGCATTGAACCTGGGAAGAGTCACCTCGAGGCAAAACTGTGATGAGCCACAACCAAAAAGGCTGGGCAAGCTTCTAATCAAGCCATCGACGTGGGACAGATCAACGCCGGCCGCTCCACCCGGCGCGGACAAATCGGGGGAAACGCACCCACCAGGGGCAATTGTTTTTTCGAGTCACACGCCAGGCAGAACGACCGGCACCAACACTGCCAGCTAGTCCCAGACCAACCATTGCAAGACTCACAGTTGTTTTTTGGCTGCTGGCGAAGCCTGCGGAGCTGTGGCCGACGGAGGCCTGTCTACCCGCAGGGCAAGGGGCGGGAAATTCCCGGAGGAAATAAGCGACGCAGGAGCGCCGGAGGGACATTTCCTGCGCCGCAGGCCCCGGAGCCTGCGGAGGGGCTAGACGGGGTGGAGCGGACACGTACAATCCGAAGGACAGCAGCCAAAAAACGTCGTAGACACAAAAGGGCCAGGGTGTCCGGAGCTCTGCGACGGCGCGCCCTGGACCCAACAGCCGGCCATGGAGCGAAGCGGAATGGACGCCCAAAAGGGGTGCGAGCCCTGCGAGCATGCTTGTTCCCTGAGGCTTGTCCGGCTGGGTTGGTACGGTAGGCATGTCCCGCCTGGTTTCTCCCAATCCCAGGCGGGACACTTGTGTCAGAAGGAGTGGTGGCAGTGGGACTGAGAAACTTTCTGGGCAGGCGCCGCACAACGGCGGACTCTTCCGACCTGCAGGCGGCGTGGGCTGAGCTGCGGCAGACTGTCGATGAGTCCAAGGTGACGTCGTTCCAGGCTTGCAGCCGCAACGGACGCTCTTGGGTCGAAGACCCGGAAGCGGTGCGGGCGATTGCTGAGACGATCGGGCGCATCATGAAGGACACGGCTGACGGTCCGAAGGACACCCCGGCCCGGTAGGGCGGGCCGCCGTGTGGCAGCCCGCCCCGGATCCGGCTAGCTGCCGTCTTCCTTGGGGACTTTGGAGGTGGCGCGGTACGCCCATGATCGAAGCGCCCAGTGCTGTGAGTGAGAGAACGAAGTTCACGATGGTCAGCGGTTCCATGAGGTTTCCTTATCGGTGAGTAGGACTTAGTCTGAGAAGGAGCCGGTGGCCGCAACCAAAGCGGTCACGACCACCGGGTTTCGTAGCTACACCTACTTCCTTGCTTTACGCTTACGCTTCCGAGTTGCACCTCGGGAGCGTTTGCTTGTTAAGCGCTCGTTCCGCATGGAGAGTAGAGCGATGACAGCTGTCATCAAGCTCACGACCGAAGTCGCGAGCTTGATCGCTTCGTCGATGCTCATGTAGCCACCTCCTTCCTGCCCCGCCGTGCGAGGCCCCCACTGGTCCAGCCGGTCGAGGGTGGCCCCCGGACGGCTACGATCAGTGGCCTTGCACGGAGAACAACCCAGCCACATGTAAGGCAAAAAGAGGCTTTTGCAGTCGTCCGCGGAGCGGACGCCCGTTGTGGTCCTTGGTGCTGACGTCGAACTGCCACCGCATCTCAAGCAGGTAACCCTGCCCGTCGCGTGGACGGGTTGTGCCCACTGGGGGCAAGGTGGAGCCCTCCGCACAGCTCAAAGCTGTCCCCGATTGGTGTGCAAGCCGTCCACGCCGCCCTTGGGCAGTACTGGCGGACCTCCATGTAGCATTCCAACGAATGGATCGGATTTCACGGTTGCGCAGAGGCTGGTTTGTGGAAGACTCTGAGCGTCCGGCGTCACGAGTCAGCGGACCACATGCGGTACGGGAGCATATGTTGAGCCGATCGCATCGAGGACGTGCTCGGCGTCGTTTCCTACGCCGCGCAACGTTGCGGACGCGAACGTTCGTTGGTGTTCCATCCCGACGTAACCAAGGCCCGGGATGGTGGTGGACACGCCACGGGAATGATGTGGGAACCCCGCCGGGTCCACTGCCTCTGCTGGCAGGAAGGGCGTATCGGGCACGAATCCTGTGGCGAGGACGATGGTGTCTACGTGCTCGTGCGACCCGTCAGCCCAGATGACACCGTCGTTAGTGATATGCGTGAACATGTGCCTGCGATCGGGCCTACCGGCGCGTACCGCTGCCCGGTACCTGCCGTCGTCAACGACGGGCGTTCCGCGTTGTGTCAGGAGCAGCCCGGCCCGGGAGCGGTCGAGGCCGGAGCGATCCAGCCACCAGTGGAAGTCTTGTCCCAGGATCCGCTGGGCCTGCCACCGCAGTGAGCGCCGGGTTGCGAGGCTGACTGTAGCTGTTGCAGCCAGCTCGACGGCGATCTGAACGGCCGAGTTCCCACCGCCGACCACGATGACCCGGTCACCGGCGACGTCGTCCGGTCGAAGGTAGTCGGCGCTATGGAGGATTTGTCCGGTGAATTCGTGCAGTCCGGGCAGGGTGGGGATAAAAGGTTTCCCGAAGCCTCCGGTGGCGACGATGATCTTCTCAGTCATGAACGTCGCTCCGTTGGCCGTCTCCACCGCAAAGCCTTCATCGTTTGTGGCGAGGGTCTGGACGCGTTCGTTGTGTCGGATCTCGGCGTCGAGGTCTCGGGCGTAGGTAGCCAGATAGGCGGCCGCTTCGTCGCGCGAGGGGTAACGGTCGGGGTCACCGGGGAAGGGCGTGCCTGGCAGGGCCGAGTACCTGGCCGGGGAGAAAAGTTTCAGGCTCTCGTAGTAGTTCGGCCAGGAGCCGCCAGGCCCTGTGGAGGCGTCCAGGATGAGAGGGTGCAGACCCATGGCCAGCGCATGGTGTGCGGTGGCCAATCCGGCTTGTCCGCCGCCGATGATGATCAACTCTGCCGTGTTCATGCCCTGAACATATCGTCATATCGCGATATTAAGAAATGACACGGTAGGCTGGATTCATGACCGAGTCGACAGCACTCAACGATGGCACCCAGCGCTTCCTGAAAGCCTTGGCCAGCGAGACCCGCCAGCAGATCATGCTCGTGTTTGCTGGCGGGGAATCACTGACGGTTGGCGAGGTCGCGACCCGGTGTGGCTTGGGACAGTCGACGGCGTCCGAGCAGCTAAGTCTTCTGCGTCAGGGCGGGCTGCTGACGGCGGTCAGACAGGGCAAGAGTGTTTACTACCGGGCAGATACTGAGGCCATCCGGGCGACTCTGGAGGATCTGCAGGGCTATCTGGGGAGATGCTGCTGATCCAGCCCTCGGGTCAGCGGACCAGGGAGGACCTGCGTTCGAGGAGAATGGTGTCGCGCCAGTGCCCCGCGGCGGGCCCATGGTCCATGCGGGCGATCCGGGTCCTGCGTCCGATGACCGTGAAGCCAGCGGTTTCGTGGATGCTGAGGCTGGAATGGTTTTCCGGGAAAACGCTGGACTGGATCGTCCAGATTCCTGAATTTTCGGTGGACTCGATGAGCGCCTGCAGGAGTGCTTTGCCCAGACCGAGCCCGCGGGCTTCGGCAGCAACATAAACGGAGTGTTCGACCACCCCGGCGTAGGCAGGCCGGGAAGACACCGCGGAAACGGCCGCCCATCCCAGAACGCCATGCTCGGGCGTTGCGGCAACCAGACGGTGACCTGGCAGCCTGGTTTGATTGAACGTCTCCCAGTCGGGCGCCCTTGTCTCAAAGGTCGCATGCCCGGTGTCGATGCCTTCCTGGAAGATACGCTGCACGGCGGGCCAGTCGGCCGGCTGCATGGGTCGAATGTCGAACGTGGTGGTCACAGGGCGGCCAGGATTCCGGCGACCTCATCCAGAGCGCCTGGAATGAGTGAGTAGTAGGCCCAGGTTCCGCGCTTCTCGCGGTGCAGCAGACCTGCTTCGACGAGGATCTTCAGGTGGTGGGAGACCGTTGGCTGGCTCAAGTCCAGGGGTTCGGTGAGGTCACAGACGCAGGACTCCCCCGACTCCCCGGCTTTGACGATGGACAGCAGGCGGAGCCGGTTCGGATCGGCCAAAGCTTTGAAGACGAGGGCTTGCTGTTGCGCTTCCTCGGCACCCAATGCCGGCTTCTCGGCCGGCACGCAGCAGGAAGCGTCCACTTCGGGCTCAAGAGTTTGCAGAGAGTTCATGTCTCCCATTATGCACGCAAATTGACAACCATCGATATAGCTGGGAATACTTCATATCGATCCTCATCAATTTACCGCCGAGATTCACAGGAGACCCGTGAGCACCCGGACCGATACACCCCTGCTCCGTCAGGACGCTGCAGTCGTTGGCAAACTTTCCACCCTCGACCGGTTTCTGCCGGTGTGGATCATCGCCGCCATGGCCCTGGGTCTGCTTCTGGGCAGCCTGATCCCTGGGCTGAACACCGCCTTGGAGGCGGTGAAGATCGGCGAGGTGTCGCTGCCGATCGCCGTCGGACTGTTGGTGATGATGTACCCGGTCCTGGCGAAAGTCCGCTTCGACCAGGCGCACCGGGTTCTGGCCGACCGGAAGCTGATGATCACTTCGCTGGTGATCAACTGGGTTCTGGCGCCGGCGTTCATGTTCGCTCTGGCATGGATTTTTATCCCGGACCTACCCGAATACCGGACCGGTTTGATCATCGTGGGCCTGGCCCGCTGCATTGCCATGGTGATGATCTGGAACGACCTGGCCTGCGGGGACCGCGAATCCGCCGCTGTTCTGGTGTTCATCAACTCCGTGTTCCAGGTCGTCGCATTCGGCGCCCTGGGTTGGTTCTACCTTCAGTGGCTGCCATCCCTCCTGGGCCTGCCTACCACCAGCGCGGACTTCTCCTTCTGGGCCATCACGCTCTCGGTCCTGATCTTCCTGGGCATCCCGTTGCTGGCCGGCTTCCTCACCCGCACCATTGGCGAGAAAGCCAAGGGCCGGGACTGGTACGAGAACAAACTCCTGCCAAAACTTGGCCCTTGGGCTCTCTACGGCCTCCTGTTCACCATCACACTCCTCTTCGCCCTGCAGGGCGGGACCATCACATCGCGGCCACTGGACGTGGTCCGCATCGCGGTGCCGCTGCTGGTCTACTTCCTCGTGGTCTTCGGTGTGGGCATGGTCCTTGGAAAGCTCCTCAACCTTGGGTACGCAAAGACGACGACACTGGCATTCACCGCGGCCGGCAACAACTTCGAGCTAGCCATCGCCGTTGCCATCGGCACCTTCGGCGTCACGTCCGGACAGGCCCTCGCAGGCGTCGTGGGTCCGCTGATCGAGGTCCCGGTCCTCGTCGCACTGGTATACGCCGCACTCTGGGCCCGCAAGCGCTTCTTCACCCACGACGTCACTGAAAATGTTTAACCGGCACAAGGGATAATCAGGTTGACTAGGTGATTTAGTTCAGTCAAGATTGACTCAATGAATATTGAGCAAGATAAGACGTTTCAGGCCAGAGTCGCCAGGTACGCCGCCCTCGCCGACCCCGCACGGCTGCGCATCGTGGACCTGCTGACTTTGGGGGACTTGTCCCCGAAGGAGCTGCAGTCGGAACTGGGAATTCCTTCGAATTTGCTGTCGCATCACCTGCGGACCCTGGAAGGGGCCGGGCTGGCGGTGCGGCAGCGTTCCGAAGCTGACAAGCGGCGCAGCTACTTCCGACTGGCGCCCGCAGCCCTCGAAGGACTGGTCCCCGGTCGCGAATACGATGCACGGCGGATCCTGTTTATCTGCACCCGCAACAGCGCCAGATCCCAACTGGCAGCCGCACTGTGGCGCAACGTCAGCGACATCCCCTCAGCATCGGCCGGAACGCACCCCGCGGAGCATGTGGCCAAGGGCGCCATTGAGGTAGCGCGCCGCAATGGCCTCGATCTCGACGGAACCCTGCCCCGCCAGATCAACCAAGTAGCCCTCGATGAAGACCTCGTGGTCACCGTCTGCGACAACGCCCACGAGGAACTCCCGGGCCTACGCGGCATCCACTGGTCGGTGCCGGATCCACTCCGGCTGGACAGTGAAGATGCCTTCGAGAACGCCTTTGCGGACATTTCGCGCCGCGTGCTCGATCTGGCCCCCCGCCTCCGGGCAGCCTAACCTCCACGAAATATTGACAATCATCAATCTATAAGCCGATACTCAATACATCGATGAAGATCAATGTGATTCATCCCGGTATTGGTTCGGTACGACCATCCAGACCAAGCAACTGATTCAGGAGCACCCGTGAGCACCGAAACCGCCAAGAAGCCTTCCGTCCTGTTCGTCTGCGTCCACAACGCCGGACGTTCCCAGATGGCCGCAGCGTTTCTGACAACCCTGTCCGAAGGGGCCATCGAGGTCCGCTCCGCCGGCTCGCAGCCCGCAGACAAGGTCAATCCGGCCGCCGTTGAGGCCATGGCCGAGCTCGGCATCGACATGTCCGCCGAGATCCCGAAGGTCCTGACCACCGAAGCCGTCAAGGAATCCGACGTCGTGATCACCATGGGCTGCGGCGATGAATGCCCGTACTTCCCCGGCAAGCGCTACGAGGACTGGGTCCTTGAAGACCCCGCCGGCCAGGGCGTGGACGCTGTCCGTCCGATCCGCGATGAGATCAAGACCCGCATCGAGGCCCTGATCGCTTCGCTGGTCCCGGCCGCCAAGTAACCCATCTTTTTTCGAGCACCAGGAGAGACTTCCGTGAGCACCGACGTCCAGACAGAACAGCTGATCATCATCGGCTCCGGCCCGGCCGGTTACACGGCCTCGATTTATGCAGCCCGGGCCGGGTTGAACCCGTTGGTCCTGGCCGGTTCGGTCACCGCCGGGGGTGCGTTGATGAACACCACCGAGGTGGAGAACTTCCCGGGCTTCCCGGGCGGCGTTCAGGGCCCTGAGCTGATGGATGGGCTCCAGGAACAGGCCGAGAAGTTCGGCGCCCGGATCGTGTTCGACGACGTCACCGAGGTTGATCTGACGGGTCGCCTCAAGCGCGTGGTCACCGGCGCCGGCGAGACTCACGAGGCACCTGCGGTTATCCTCGCCACCGGCTCGGCCTACAAGGAGCTGGGCTTGCCGGAAGAGAAGAAGCTCAGCGGCCACGGCGTGTCCTGGTGTGCCACCTGCGACGGGTTCTTCTTCCGCGAGCAGGACATCATCGTCGTCGGCGGCGGCGACTCAGCCATGGAGGAAGCGACCTTCCTGACCCGCTTCGCCAGGACCGTCACCGTGGTCGTCCGCAAGGACGAACTCCGCGCCTCCCGGATCATGGCCCAGCGCGCCAAGGACAACCCCAAGATCACCTTCGCCTGGAACTCCGCCATCACCAAGATCCACGGTGAGACCAAGGTCACCGGCGTGACCCTGACGGACACCCGCACTGGGGAAACCCGCGAACAGGCCGCCACCGGCATCTTCGTCGCCATCGGGCACGTGCCCCGCACCGAACTGGTCACCGGGCAGCTCGATCTGGACGCTGAGGGCTACATCAAGGTCGACTCACCCACCACGGTCACCAACCTCTCGGGTGTCTTCGCCTGCGGTGATGCGGTGGATCACCGCTACCGGCAGGCCATCACCGCCGCGGGCACCGGCTGCGCCGCCGCGTTGGACGCCGAACGGTTCCTGGCAGCGTTGGAGGATGCCGACAGCATCGCCACCGCCTTGGTTGAAGAACCAGCCCACGCCTAACCACTCAGTAACGGGGAGGGGTGAACCGGATGCTGCACCGACACGGGCTGCTGCGACGAGGACGATCTGGACTGCTGCTGAACAGCACGACCCCCGGCCTGCCGGCCCCACAAGGACCGGCAGGCACCCCCGCAACCAACCGCACAAACGGACAAGAACAGAGGACAGCATGGATTCAGTGAAGAACCTTCCCGTCGCCGTGATCGGCGCAGGACCCATCGGTTTGGCCACCGCGGCACATTTGCTTGAGCGCGGCCTCGAACCGGTCATCTTCGAAGCCGGACCCACCGCCGGTGCCGCCATTGAACAATGGCGCCACATCCGGCTGTTCTCCCCGTGGCGGTTCAACCTCGACGACGCCGCCGTGCGCCTGCTCGAACCCACCGGCTGGAAGTCCCCCCGCCCCACGGCACTGCCCTACGGCGGCGAACTCATCGACAACTACCTCACCCCGCTGGCCGCCACCCCGGCAATCGGCTCCCGGCTCCAGACCGGCGCCCGCGTCCTTGCCGTCACCCGGCAGGGTATGGACAAAACCCATGTCCGGGACCGCGACACCACCCCGTTCGTCGTCCGCGTTGAACACGACAGCGGCGAAGTTCGGGACCACGTGGTCGGTGCTGTCATCGACGCATCCGGGACCTGGTCCACGCGCAACCCGCTCGGCACCTCCGGTCTGCCCGCCATCGGCGAGACCACCGCAGCTGACCGGATCTCCTCACCGTTGCCCGACGTCGTTGGGCGGGACCGTGCCGCGTTCGCTGGCCGCCGCGTCCTCGTCGTCGGTGCTGGCCACTCGGCTGCGAACACCCTGATCAACCTCGCCGACCTGGCCAAGGAAGAACCCACCACCACCATCCTGTGGGCGGTGCGTGGCGGGTCAGCGGAAAAGGTCTACGGCGGCGGTGACGCCGACGGCCTGCCCGCACGCGGCCAGCTCGGATCCCGGCTCCGCCGCCTCGTTGAAGCCGGAACCATCGAACTGCACACCAGCTTCGGCATCGCCGCCCTGAAAACCCTCGACACGCACGTCACGGTCGAAGCCGTGGACGGGCGCACCGTCGAGGCCGACGTCATCGTGCCCTGCACCGGGTTCCGGCCTGACCTCGATGTCCTGCGCGAACTGCGCCTGAACCTGGACCCGGCAGTGGAAGCACCCACCGAATTGGGGCCGCTGATCGACCCTGAGTTCCACTCCTGCGGAACCGTCCCAGCGCACGGCGCTAAGGTTCTGGCCCACCCGGAGAAGGACTTCTACATCGTCGGGATGAAGTCCTACGGCCGCGCCCCGACCTTCCTGCTGGCCACAGGCTACGAACAGGTCCGGTCCGTGGCCGCCGCTCTCGCCGGCGACCAAGCAGCAGCAGACACCGTCCACCTGGAACTGCCCGAAACCGGGGTTTGCTCCGCGGACGCCGGCACGAGCTGCGACGTCCCCGCCGCAGCCACCACCCCTAAGACATCGCAGGAGCCTGAGTCCCAGGGTGGCTGCTGCGCCGCGCCGGAACCAGCGTTCATCGGGTTCCCGACCGGGCTAGCCCACGGCCGCTCCTCCGACAACTAACCCACCCAACCCACAGCGCCAGTCATCATCGAGCCGGACCCACCCCTAGGGAGTACTGCCATGACCGATCACCAGGAAACGACGCTGGGACTGCAGGACAACACCGAAGTCCTGCACCGGATCAGCAACCGCCTCGCCGACCGCTACGCGGGAACGTTCGCGGCCGAAACGGTCGAACGCTACGTCTTCGAGTCCTACACCGCCCTGGCCAGGACCGCGAAGATCAGCGCCTACCTGCCCGCGACCACTGAGCATTTCGCCAATGACAGGCTCCACGCCCTGGCCAAGTCCAAGGGCGCCATCGTCTCGGACGTTCCCGAAGTGTTGTTCGTCTGCGTCCAGAACGCCGGCCGGTCCCAAATGGCCGCGGCGCTGCTGAACGTCGAGGCCAAGGGCAGGATCCGGGTCCGCTCCGCCGGCTCCCTCCCGGCCTCTGAACTGGACCCGACCGTCGTTGCCGTGATGAACGAGATGGGCCTGGACCTGGGCAAGGAATACCCCAAACCCCTCACCGATGATGTCGTGCGGGCTTCCGATGTCGTCATCACCATGGGCTGCGGTGACTCCTGCCCGATCTACCCCGGAAAACGCTACGAAGACTGGGAACTGACAGACCCCTCCGGCCAGTCCCTGGAGACCGTTCGGGACATCCGCGACCAGATCCACGACCGGGTGAAAACCCTGGTCGCCTCCCTCACGAAAGAAGCAGCACTCTAATGACAACCGAACACCCCGCGGTCCTCTTCGTCTGCAGCAAGAACGGCGGCAAGTCCCAACTCGCCGCCGGTCTCATGCGCGACCTCGCCGGGGACAACATCACCGTCTACTCCGCCGGCACCAAACCCGCCGAGTCCTTGAACGGCCAAGCCGTGGAATCACTGACGGAGCTGGGAATCGACGTCACCGGTGAATACCCCAAACCCGTCACCGACGAGGTCCTGAACCTCGTGGACGCCGTCATCGTCCTCGGCACCGAGGCCAAGCTCGACGCACCTGCCGGGAAACGCTTCGAGATCTGGGAAACCGACGAACCCTCCACCCGCGGCATCGAAGGCATGGAACGCATGCGCCTGGTCCGGGACGACATCAAGACCCGCGTGCAAGCCCTCTACACCGACCTCACCGACGGCACGAACTGATCCACTCCGCAAACATAGAGGCGTTGGCCAGCGGAGCGTATGCCCCGGGAACAGCATGATAGCGAGGCATGCCCTTGTTCCGTGTTGGAAACTTGCCGGGTAGCTTTTGAACGAATAGCCCCGTCGCATTTTGTTGCCTGATGCAAGAGACATCGCACGGTCAGCCCGGCCGGTGTCTCTTATAAATCCTCTTGATCAGCCTGGGTTCAGGTGCTGGTGGCGTCCAGTACTTCACCGCGAGGTTGTCAGAGGTAGCTGCAGATGCGTCCAGGGTCGCAGGTTTCATTTCTCCCGGCAGCGGCGACGGCGTGGAGCCCGGCGACGACGGACCGAAGCGCCACCAACTCGGCGATCTGGTTATCAATGGCGGCCAACTGCCCAGCGAGTAGATCCTGAACGTGGGCGCAGGGCGCGTCTCCGGCCTCGCGGACGGCCAGAATCTGCCCAATCTGTGCGAGAGTCAGACCCGCTGTGCGCCCGCGGCGGATAAAATCAAGCCTTGTCACGGACTCCTGGTTGTAATCCCGGTATCCGTTGCCGGAACGCTTTGCCGCAGGCAGCAGCCCGCTTTCTTCATAGAAACGCAGAGTCTTCGCCGTCATGCCGGCCGCTGCCGCAGCCTCACCAATACGCAATTTGAACCTCTGTCCGTGGAACAGCGAACCTGCCTGCCCGCCTTGACATTCCAGTGTAGGGGAAGGTTGAGAATGAGAGGCAATCATCTGATCTAGTGAGCAGCCCGGGGCAGAGCCCTACTTCGCTGGGGCTGCTGCATTGAGGACAAATGGAGGTTTCATGACCGGGGAATCGGTTCTTGATTATGATCTGGCCATCATCGGTTCCGGAGGCGGGGCGTTCGCCGCGGCGATACGCGCTACGAACCTGGGCAAGCGGGTGTTGATGGTCGAACGCGACACGATCGGAGGGACATGTGTGAACACGGGCTG
This sequence comes from Paenarthrobacter sp. CC6, assembly GCF_040560085.1. Lineage (NCBI taxonomy): Bacteria > Bacillati > Actinomycetota > Actinomycetes > Micrococcales > Micrococcaceae > Paenarthrobacter > Paenarthrobacter sp. CC6. Next base: position 128,885 of record NZ_JARDAN010000011.1, read on the forward strand.
CATTCCCTCCAAAGCTCTGCTGGCCGCAGCCGAGGCCCGGCATGTCTCCTTGGACGCGTCCAGGCGCTTCGCAGGCATCCGCACTTCCGCCGCACCAGTGGAGATGGCCGATCTGATCGAAGCCAAGAGGTCCCTGGTGGAGACCATGCGGGCGGAAAAGTACGTGGATCTGGCCGCCGATTACGGTTGGGAGATCCGGCAGGGCACGGCCGTGTTCGCCGGCACCCCGTCCGATCCTGTCCTGGAGATCAACGGACCCGAGGGTGCCGGCACGCGGGTGAGCGCCGAAAACTATTTGGTGGCCACCGGCTCAGCCCCCTGGATCCCTTCGGTCCAGGGGCTGGCGGATGTGGAGTACCTGACGTCCACCAGTGCCATGGAACTGGATGAGGTGCCCGCATCCATGCTGATTGTTGGCGGCGGGTACGTGGCGCTGGAACAGGCTCAGCTTTTTGCCCGGTTGGGAACGAAAGTGACCATGTTGGTTCGTTCCAGGCTGGCCTCGGCCGAGGAACCCGAAGCAGCCCATGCCCTGATGGGGGTTTTCACTGATGAGGGAATCCGGGTCGTCCCCGGGGCAACCGTGTCCTCCATCCGTGTCGACCCCGCCAGCGGGGACGTGGTCGCGGCCGCTGCCGTATCCGGAGGACAGGAGGAATTCCGTGCCGCCCGGGTGCTCATCGCGACAGGGCGGCGTCCGGTCACCGGGGCCCTGAACCTGGACGCCGTCGGCGTCCGGACCGGGGACCGCGGCGAGATCCTGGTCCAGGCCACGCTTCGCAGCACCAACCCCAGGATCTGGGCCGCCGGGGACGTTGTCGGCCACCGTGAGTTTGTTTACGTCGCCGCCGCCCATGGAACTCTGATGGTGGAAAATGCTTTTCGAGGTGCCGGCCGTGAGGTGGACTACCGGCACCTGCCCCGGGTCACGTTCACCGGCCCCGCCCTAGCGGCCGTGGGGATGACCGACAAGGAAGCGAACCAGGCAGGCATCCGGTGCATGTGCCGGGTTCTGCCGCTCAAATTTGTCCCTCGGGCCTTGGTGAACCGTGACACCCGCGGCTTCATCAAGATCGTCGCGGACGCGGACACTGACCGGATCGTAGGGATCACTGCCGTGGGTAAGGAAGCCGGGGACATTGCTGCCGCCGGGGTCTACATCCTCGAGGCTGGCATGACTGTGGAGCAGGTCGCGAACCTGTGGAGTCCCTATTTGACCATGGCCGAAGGCATCAAGATTGCCGCGCAGTCGTTCAACACCGACGTCTCCAAACTTTCCTGCTGCGCTGCGTGACCTTTGGCTGAGCTGGGCGGGACGCTTGACCCGGACAGAGACCTTTTGCTCACGGACCCGGCAGGTTCGGTCAGGTCCATCCATCCCCTAGCGCCCAGTCTGGGCGAGGGGGTGGCGGCGAGCAGAAACGTGGGGTGCTGGGGTTAGTCGTGGGTGGGTTCACCGGTGACCTGGTGGTCGGCGTGGTTGATGGTCTCCTGGATGAGGCGGAGCAGGTGCCCGTCGTGGAGGGAGTAGATGACGTGCCGGCCGTCTTTGCGGGTGTCGACCAGTCCGCTGAGCCTGAGTTTGGCCAGGTGCTGGCTGACGACCGTTCGGGGAACGAGTGCTTCGTCGACGAGTTCGGTGACGGTCTTCGGGCCTTGGGCGAGCTGCCAGAGCAGGTGTAGGCGGGTCGGTTCGGCCAGCATCCGCAATGTTCCGGCAGCGCTCTCGAGCAGCTCGGGGCCGGGGGTGACGGGGTGGAACAGGGAACGCGTCCCAGGAGCGTCAGGGAACGGGCTGCGCGGTTGGCTGCTCAACGCTTGGCTCCTTCATGTCGGGTTGCCCGGCGCCAGCGGGGGCGTGCCGGGGCCAGGACAGAAATGCTCCTGCACTGCCTAGTATCGCAAGAATTGTCAGCGCTGCCGCCGCCCAGCCCAAACCTGCCGCGGCTCCGAGCCACCCAGCCAAGGGGTAGGCAACGATGTAGCAGGCGTGCGAGAGCGAAAACTGTGCCGTGAACACATAGGGCTGGGTTTGGTCGGTGGAGGCGTCCCGCAGCAACCGTGAGGATGGAGTGAGAATAGTGGAGTTGCCTGCGCCGAGCAGCAGCCACAGCCCCAGCAGCCACCACCAACCGGACTCCGGTGCAGCAAGGATAATTACAGCCGTTGCGCCGGCGAGGGCCGCCGGGATCAGCGCCGCGCCGGTGAGCATCACCGCCCGGTCCCCGAACCGTTCCAGTACCCGCGGAACCGAGATGGCCACGATCATGGACCCAATCCCGAAACAGACCAGAGCCAGGGCAAGGTCGGTCTCTGGCCGGTGGAGAACTTCGCGGACGTAGACCACTGAGTTGACGAGCACGAGCGCGGTCGGGGCGGCCACCACCACGTTCAAGGCGAGCAGGGACCGCAGGCGGCGGTTGCTCCAGAAAATCCGGACACCCAAGGTGGTGCGGTGCCGGAGCGACCCCGCCGTTCCCGCGCCCGTGGCGGTCTGGGGAAGGGCGGTGATGGCAACGACGCCGGCCGAGAACAAGAACCCGAAAACGGTGCCCAGGAACAGATTGTTGTAACTGACCACTGTGAGCAACATCGCCGCGGCTGCGGGACTGACCAGCGCCTCCATGTCATAAGCCAGCCGGGACAAGGACAACGCTTGTGTATAGTCCCGTTCGTTCTTGAGCACCGTGGGGATCAGGGACTGGAACGCGGGAGTGAACGTCGCGGACGCCGACTGCAGCAGGAAAATCACCACGTAAATCTGCCAGGTCTCCGTGATGAACGGCAGACACAAAGCCATGGCCGCCCTGACCAGGTCCGCGGCGATCAGGACCGGCTTCTTCGGCAACCGCGCGACAAGGGCGTTGATCACCGGGGCGAAGCCCACATACGCAAGCATCTTGATCGTCAGCGCCGTTCCCATCACCGCACCCGCGTTGCTGCCAGCCAGATCAAACGACAAGAGACCCAGCGCGACCGTCAACAAGCCCGTCCCCGTCAAGGCCACAACCTGGGCGGAGAACAGTCGCCGGTACGACTTGTCCCGCAATACTGACAGCATGTCCAAAACACATCTCTCCCTATAAGTGCATATGTGCATGCATCTGCACCTAAAGACTATACATGCTCCCGTTACGCCCCGCTACGGGTCCTGTTGCTGTCAGACCGGGCCCTCAAGCCCGTTGTGCAACTCCGACAGAGCCTTTCAACGGCCGGCGCGACCCTGAATGGTTGCAGACGCGGAAGGCTCCTTCCCCAGCTGGCCGCTGCGGCGTTGTAGGCCCGTGCGCCGATTGACCGGCCTTGGAGAGGACTGGGAAACAACCACCGAGTGTCCTCGGTCCGATCGCCGACCCTTGTAACGATTCTGCTCTCGACAGCCTGGCGGGCATACTCTTCAAGTTCGGGGTAGCGCAGGGAGGCATGACCCAGACTCCGGCGGCGTCAGCCACGATGCCGGACACGGGCGAGACCGCAATTAATGGCTTCTGAATCCGTAGATGACGACCAGCCCGGAAGCCACGCGTAACCCTGGTCCGAACTTCTGATTCGGATCAAGAATCCGTCCAAGAGCGGCCAGCCTGTCGTTCTCCGGAATGAGGAAGACCGTGACCACCGGGTTGGCTACTGGCATCCATCAGCTAGTGCGAGCTGACTTGTGCCGCTCCGCCGTCCAGGCGCATGTGGGAACGGATCCGGGAGGAGTTCACCTTGCCGGCCCTGGTCAGTTCAGGGAACGGCGTTCTGCCGTGCACGATGATCCCGAACCGATCATGCGGCAATTTGGTCTGCGTCTTCTCGATGAGGTGACGTACCGTCCTGGTTTCCACATCCAGCCTGATCTGTCCCTCAACTTCGTCATTGTGGATCTGGCGGCATTGAAACGCTCCTTGGCGGCGTTGCGGTCTGGGGATACGGGCGGCCAATGTGAACTTGGCCGTAGAAGCCGACGACGACCAGTCACGTCGACGCCGAAGGCGACACGTACGAGAGATAAAGACAAGCCGCCGCCGGAGCCTTGATCCTCAAGGCTCGAAAGCAATCGCAATCCGCACAGCACCGGGCGGCAGCCAACCCTATGTAGGTTCAAGAACCTTGGATTGCAATTGGACATTTCCGTCTCACCCTCCCCCTCCCCGCGCTGGGTGGCTGCACCCGGTCGCGGTCGGGTGTCGGCTGGCACACGCTTGGGCGGCCCGGACGGTTGCTGGTTCAGTGCCCGGGAGCCGTGCACCGTAAAGTTCAACGGGTGAGGTTGAACTTTTGATGGGCCATGGACATAGCCACTCCCCTGCCGAGCCGGATCCGACGCCTGAAGCCAAGGCCCTTCGGCGGCGCGCAAATCGGTTGTTATTGGCTGTTCTGGTACCTCTGACTCTGCTGACGCTGACCGCCATGGTCTTGATGTGGCCCTCGGACGCCAGGGACGGCATCACCCTTACCAGCCCATATTCCGGCGCGCCAGGTGCGACCTTTGAGAGCGGAAAGATCCAGAGCGTAGTTCAGGAAAGCTGTACGCAGGGGGCGAGCCAGAACACCCAGGGACCGGGAGCCCCCGACTGCTCTTTTGCGTTCACCGAACCGGATAAAGGCGGCAGCCCAGTCAAGGTGATCATCAATCCGGACGTCGCAAAGTCCCATCGGATTAAAGCCGGAGACAAGATCAGTTATTTGGATTTGGCTGCATCCCCGGGCGCTGCAGCCAGCCAAACGACACCCCAATACATCTTCGTGGACTTCGTCCGTACAGTGCCAATCTTGCTGCTGGCCATCCTGTATTCCGTGGTGGTGATCGCCGTCGCCCGCTGGCGTGGGCTCCGGGCACTCATCGGGCTCGTAGGTGCCTTTGCCGTGTTGGCCGGATTCGTGCTTCCCGGTTTAGTGGAAGGCAAACCCCCGCTGCTATTGGCACTCGTGGGATCCACAGTGATCATGATCGGCATGCTGTACTTCGCACACGGTTTTTCCGCCCGCACATCCACGGCCCTGCTGGGCACCATGTTCGGGCTGGGCATCACGGCGGTGTTGGCAGCCTGGTCCACCGATGCCGCGAATCTTTGGGGCGCCGGGAGCTCCGAAGCCTCGACCCTGTCCAACATTTCGGGCAACATCTCCATCTCGGGCATCATCCTGTGCGGGCTCGTCATATCCGGACTCGGGGTGCTGAACGACGTGACCATTGCGCAATCATCGTCCGTGTGGGAACTCTACGAACTCGCACCCGAATCATCCGCGCGCAAACTCTTTACTTCTGCCATGCGTATAGGCCGCGACCACATCGCTTCCACGGTCTACACGATCGCGTTCGCCTACGCGGGCGCCGCTTTGCCGATCATGATCCTCGTAATGCTTCACAACCGGCCCCTGGGGGAGGCGCTGACCAGTGCCGAAATGTCGGAAGAGGTGGTTCGGACCTTGGTCGGCTCCGTAGGACTGGTACTCGCCATCCCTGTCACAACCTTCCTCGCCGTGCTGGTTGTCAAAGCAACCGGCACCCGCAACCCTGTCCTGCCTGCCGCTCCCAAAGGCATAACCGGGCCCTGATCGCAGAGGCCGCTACACCCCTGCCCGAACAGAGCGACACGCGTCCAGGGCCCTCATGAGCACCCATCCGGCTTCGCTGAACGAGCCGGATGTGGTCGAGGTGTTACCGACGTCGAGTAGTCCGGCAGGTCGCGGGCGACCACCTTCTCTTCTACGCACATGTTCCGGGATTGGACCCAAACGAGTCTCGTCCCCGTGTAGAGCGAGATGAACTTCTCAGTGGGAGTGCCCAACGTCGTGGTGGTCATGGCCGCCGGAAATTCCTGCTCTTGACGCAAGATGAATCCAGCCCGCGTCGCTTAGCGCGTGGTAGGCGATATGGAGTTCCTTCGCTGGATCAGCGACAGCGCTGATGTCCCGCCGTTCCAGGGCGGCGATAAGTTCTTCGGCAGCCGCGGTAAATCTATCGGCGGCGGGCCGGAGGTCCTCCGGCCAAGCAGTAACAGCTACGGCGATGCGGGCATTACGTATTAAGGCCGCCCAGTTCCGGTCAATCTTCGGCTCGGCCCCGGTGAGAGTTGTGGCGATGCCATGGAACCCGACCGTGTCGATGTGGGTCATCGCCGCGAGAATCCCGGCAAGTTCCGGTTCCTTGCCTAAGTCCAGATGCTCCACCCGTGCCTCCCCTTCAAGTCTTCTCCGTCGTTTCTTCGACTGCTTCAAGAGTGACCCTCCCCGCCATCCTGTTCAAGATCTCTCCCGTTCAGATTTTGAAGCTGTAGACCCTGACCTACTTGCCTAATATACCCCCCGGGGGTATATTAGGGGTGTTGTCAGTGAGTGGTATGTCGCGGAGGTCCATTTGGTTCCCTCTTTACAACCGTTCAACCACAGCACCATCTCATCCTCTTCAATGAATGGAACTGACATGCAAACACCATCACGCACCGAGCTGCCCTTGACTGATTCCTCGTCCGGATGCGGTTGCTGCTCCACCGAAGCCAACCCCACTCCGCCCACCGAAGCGGGCGTTGAGTACGGCGTGGAGGGGCTGACCTGCGGTGGCTGCGTGGCCAACGTTGAACGGGCCGTCAAGGCCGTTGACGGCGTCGACACCGCGGCCGTTGGACTTGTCCCCGGCGGGGTCTCCCGCCTGATCATCACCGGTTCTGCGGGGCCTTCTGCGGTCCGGGATGCCGTCACGTCGGCTGGATACAGCCTGACCAGCAGCTAGTCCAAGCACGTTCGGAGCCGCGGCGCCTCGGGCGATGCCGCGGGCCGCACCTGGAGGAGCACACCATGACAGAGCACACACATCACCACGATCATCAGCCTTCGCCGGTCACTGAGGCAGACCCCAACCAGGGAGCATCTCACCGGCCTCCCGCCACACCGGCATCAGCAGATCAGCACCACGCTCCCGCTCAGGGGCACGACGACGATCACGCCGTGCACAGCCACGGCCAGCACGCCGGACACAGCACTGTCATGTTTAAGGACAGGTTCTGGCTAACTCTGGCCTTGTCGGTCCCGGTCGTGTACTTCAGCCCGATGTTCGGGCACCTTCTGGGGTACACGCCGTTAGAGTTCCCGGGCTCGGCCTGGATCCCGCCCATCTTGGGCACCGTGATCTTCCTCTACGGGGGCATGCCCTTCCTCAAAGGCGGCCTGAACGAACTGAAGTCCCGGCAGCCGGGCATGATGCTGCTGATCAGCATGGCCATCACCGTCGCGTTCGCCGCGTCCTGGGCCACCAGCCTGCGGATCGGGAACTTCGATCTGGACTTCTGGTGGGAACTGGCGCTCCTGGTGGCCATTATGTTGCTCGGCCACTGGATCGAAATGCGCGCTCTCGGCTCAGCCCAAGGCGCCCTCGACGCCTTGGCGGCCCTGTTGCCGGACGAGGCCGAACGAGTCACAGACACCGGCGTCGAAACGGTGCCCGTCACCGAACTGCGCTCCGGGGATATTGTTCTGGTCCGGTCCGGGGCCCGGATGCCCGCCGACGGCACCATCACCGATGGGCAGGCCGAGTTCGATGAATCCATGATCACCGGTGAATCCAAAACGGTGCTCCGCGCCGTGGGTGACCCGGTCGTGGCTGGAACTGTGGCCACCGACAACACCGTTCGCGTCACCGTGACGGCCGTCGGAGACGACACGGCCTTGGCCGGTATCCAGCGTCTGGTCGCCGAAGCGCAGGCCTCATCCTCGAAGGCCCAAGCCCTCGCGGACCGGGCGGCTGCCTTCCTGTTCTACTTCGCCACCATCGCCGGTGTCATCACCTTCATCGCCTGGATCCTGTTGGGCAGCCTGCCCGAAGCCGTCACCCGCACGGTGACGGTCCTGGTGATCGCCTGCCCTCACGCCCTTGGGCTGGCCATTCCTTTGGTGATCGCAATCTCCACCGAACAGGCTGCCCGGGCCGGGGTGCTGATCAAGAACCGCATCGCTCTGGAACGCATGCGCACCGTCGACGTCGTGCTGTTCGATAAAACCGGAACCCTGACCAAAGGCGAACCCGAACTGAGGGACGCCTCAGCCGTGCAAGGGACCAACGCGGAGACGCTGCTGGCGCTGGCAGCAGCGGTAGAGTCAGACAGTGAACACCCCGTGGCCCGGGCCATCGTCCGGGCAGCACAGGGCCAAGGCCTCAAGCTCCCGCAGGCGACGGGTTTCACGTCCATGACCGGCAGAGGTGTGCGCGCCACGGTCAATGGCCGGACCGTTCAGGTCGGCGGCCCGGCACTGCTGCGCGAACTCGGACTCGCCGAACCCGAAGCCCTGGCCGACTCGACCCGGGAATGGATGGGCCGCGGCGCTGCCGTGCTGCATGTCATCGACGGGGACCGTGTCCTGGGAGCGGTCAGCCTGGAGGATGCCATCCGGCCCGAATCCCGGCAGGCCGTGGCAGCCCTGCAAAGCAGGGGCATTAAGGTCGCCATGATCACCGGGGACGCCACTCAGGTAGCCAAAGCCGTGGGTGCAGAGCTGAACATCGATGAGGTGTTCGCCGAAGTGCTGCCCGCGGACAAGGACAAGAAAGTCGCCGAGTTGCAGGCACGCGGCCTGAAGGTTGCGATGGTCGGGGACGGGGTCAACGACTCCCCGGCGCTGGCCCGGGCGGAGGTCGGCATCGCCATCGGCGCCGGGACTGATGTGGCTATGGAATCGGCCGGGGTGATCCTGGCCGGTAGCGACCCGAGGGCTGTGCTGTCCATGGTTGACCTGTCTAGGGCGAGCTATGCCAAGATGTGGCAGAACCTGGTGTGGGCCACCGGATACAACGTCATCGCCGTGCCCTTGGCCGCGGGCGTGCTGGCGTTCGCGGGGATCGTTCTGTCACCCGCCGCGGGTGCGGTCCTGATGTCGGTTTCCACGATCGTGGTTGCCCTCAACGCCCAGTTGCTCCGCCGGGTGAAACTGAACCCCTCGAAGGATCGTTGACCATCTGAGGCCAATCGGTGCCGGCTCAACGCATCCCTTGATGCCGCGCCGGTGTCAGTGTCTGGGACAGCGCAGCGTGCAGGGGCGAGAACGTCATTACAGCGCCAGGGGCGGAGCCGCCAGGCCAACACTGTCGGGCACTGGTGCGGTTAGCCAGCCCAAGTCACTTCATGGGTCTAGGACTGGTCCCGTTGCCTTCTTTGGGAGAAGAAGAATCCGGCACCGGCAATGAGCAGGATCGCCGCGACGATCGCGGCGACCAAAGGGGCATTGCCGTCGTCCGGCCCGATGCTTTCCGGAGCTGCTGGCTGTGATGCGGTGCTTGGCTGCGGTGACGGAGGAGTCGTCATCTGGGTGAGCCTCCGATCGCTGAACACTCCCCTCTGGCTCTCAGCTGGTTCAGCGAGGCTCAGGCTGGCTGAGTCGGGGAGTAGGGGCGCCGTCCGGTGCAAAGCTATGGTGACGATGGTCTCCTGTGCCGTCACCATGCTCTGCGGCGGGTAACCCGCTTGGGCTGGAGACGCTGCCAGGGCGGGAAACAGCGCTGCGGCGGCGAGGGCGAGGGAGAGGCTGACCCGTCGGGTTTTGATAGTCCTGGTGGGGGTGGGCTTGTGCATGTCGGCTCCGGTAGATGGGGATGGAGGGGGCGGGTGGCGGGCTTGACCGGTGGTGTCTATTTCACCGCTTCCGCTAGGAGCTGGCGGAGCTGTTCTTTGGTCTCCAGCGGGATCTTCGTACCGTTGAGGAAGAACGTCGGTGTGCCGGTGACTCCAAGGGCGGTACCGTCTGCGATGTCTTCTTTGACCCGTTCTTTGGTCCTGTCATCGGTCACGGTGTCGTCGTAGGCCGCCAGGTCCAGACCGAGCTCCTGGGCGAACGTGCGGAACACCAGGGCTTGGGACTCTTGCTTGTTGCCCCATTGCGGCTCGGTTTCGAACATCTTCGTATACATCTGCTGGTACTTTCCCTGCTGGGCTGCGGCTTCGACGGCGAGGGCGGCTGCGGCGGAGTTTCGATGCGCAGGCAGAGGGAAGTAGCGGTGGATGAAGGTGACCCGGTCTCCGTATTCCTTCTCCAGTTCCTCAATGATCGGCTGCGCGGTGCGGCAGGCTTCGCATTCAAAGTCCAGGAACTCGACCAGTTGGGCCTTTTCCGTGACCGGTGAGGTGGTGCGGTGGCTGTCCTCTCGGACCAGTTGGGCCTCCGCGGCCGGTCGGTCGGCCGTGGGCGCGGGTTTGCCGAGCGTGAATACGCTGTACCAGATCAGGCCAAGGCCGATGAGGACTGTTAACAAGACCCAGATGAAGATCCGGGTCTTTTTGGCGGTGTCGGGAAGTGAAGGGGGAATACCGGGGCGCGTCTTCGGTGGTTGTTGCTTTCTTGCCATGGGGTGCGCTCGATTCTGCGGTGGCTTCTTTGACTATGAGTGTGCGTTCCGGGCCCTTGAAGAACCGCTCCCGCCGGGCCACGGCGACCTTGGGTGGGAACCGCAGTCACCTGTGGTCGGTAGCCTGAAGGACGCGAGTGATTCAAGGGAAGACGACGGGCTATCGGCCGCTTTCGTCTCCGAAGTGGGTCAGCCAGGATGGTCTTTGTTGTTCTCAACGGTGACCGGGTTGCGCGCAGGCTGATGGCATGTACGAATGTCCGGGGAAAGCACCGGGCTATGGTTCGGCCGCTGCGCCGGCGACGAGGGATTTGAGGATGCTCTGGTCGGCCAGGCCCAGGATCCGTGCCGCTACCCGTCCTTGCTTGTCGATCACGAGCGTTGAGGGAACGGCTTGCGGTGGAATGTACTGGGTCAAGGCCAGCAGGATGCCTCCGTCCTTGTCCTGCATGCTGGGGTAGGTGACGCCGAAGGTCCGTTCGAAGGCGACAGCTGTTGCTTCTTCATCGCGGACGTTGACGCCGTAGAACTGGACCCCCTTGGCTTTGAACTCTTGCGCGGCGGTTTCGAGCCGCGGGGCTTCAAGCCGGCACGGAGCGCAGGCGGCGTACCAGAAGTTCAGGACGATGACCTTGCCCGGCCAGTCGCTGGAGTCAACTGCCGTGCCGTCGTACAGCTTTCCCTTCAGGATCACCGGTTGTTTCCGGTCGGCGGCTGCGTATTCGGTGACAGATCCATCACCTGCGACGTAGTTTTTGTTATCACCGGCCTTGGCCTGCTGTGCCAGGGTGTCGCCGGTTCCGCATCCTGTTAGGGCAAGCGCACCCAGCCCGCCCATAAGCGCCGAGGTGATGAGCCGGCGGCGCGAAAGGGGCGAGTGTGGTGGACCGGCTTCTCCGGTTGCCGGGATCCGGGGCGCGTGCTGGGGCATGGGAATCCTTAGATAACGAAATTGTAACTTTTTGATTTTTTGGTTAGGGTTGGTGCGTACATACCCGTTCGGGGTATGCGTTGACCGCTCCGCCAAACCCCGTCGGCGGTCATGAGTATCCAGTTTCAGGCGGGGGCGGAGGACCCAACAACGGTGCATGCTGCGCCTTGGGGTGAAGCCGGCCCTGCGACGCCCAATCTTGGGGTCAGAAGCGGGGCGGGCCGGACAGTCCACTCGTCCGAATCCGACAGCTAACTTCGCCGGCGCCGAGAGGACCCCCACCTTGCCTTCCCAACCCCAGCACGGCCGTCGCCGCGCCTTCCCCACGTCAGACACGGCCAAGCGCCGCCCTAAATCGGTCTTTCCTCCGACTCCACTACGGGAACGGAGCCCACGTTTTGGTGCGGCCGCCGCCGTCACCGGGCTGATCGCCATGAGCGTCCTGTCAGCCGCCCAAGCGGATCCAGGTCGTGCAGGAGGGGGCCAGAACCTTGCCCCCACAGCGCAGGCCCCGGTCGCTGCCCAGCCGGTGATCAACGCCGAGGCCGGCGCTTCTCTTGCCTTTGACCGGCCCGTGGTCGGGTCGAAGGCGGCCCCGCCGGTCACCGTGGCTCCGCCGGCCGCAGCTGCCGCGTCAGCGGTAAAGACCAAAACAGAAGCGGTGGTCCCTCCTGCTCCGGTTGAGACGACACCCGGCCTGAAGGCTCCCATGGCGTCGATCAACGTCAGCTCGCCCTTTGGGCTCAGGGTGAACCCCTTGACCGGGGCAACTGGGGAATGGCACACCGGGATCGACCTGACCGGGGCCTGCAGCACTCCGGTTTTCGCGGCCGGTTCCGGCACCGTTGTGGAGGCCGGGTGGAGCCAGTACGGTGGCGGAAACAGGATCGTCGTTGACCACGGCAATGGCCTAAAGACCACGTACAACCACCTGGCCAGCATCGGCGTTGCCGTTGGACAGGCCGTGGCGAAGGGAGCCCAGATCGCAGGAGTAGGATCGACGGGCAACTCGACAGGATGCCATCTGCATTTCGAGGTCATGGTGAACGACAAGACGGTGGATCCGGCCACCTTTATCTGAGACGCACGGCGTGTGCCGGGTCCTGTGTGGTGTGCGAGTGATTGCTTAAGCATCAGGCACCCGGCCATGGGGGCCTTGGAGGTGTTCCCGGTTCAGGGCCTCCAGTTCCTCGTCGGTGAGTTCATCGAAGGAGCGGGCTTCGCGGCGGTCGCTGCGGGCGAAACGGACAAACATCAGGATGATCAGTGGCAGGTCCACGATCTCGGCGAGGAACCACAGCAGGTCCCCGGCCAGTTGCTGGTCCCGGAGCGGGTTCGGCAGCCAGGATGGGTGGCCGGTCAGGGCCAGAGTCGCCCCATCCAGGACCTGCGGGCTGATGCGCATCAGCACTCCGGGCACGGCGTCGGCGACCAGTTCAATGAAGACGTAAATGAACTCCACCACGATCAGGGACGTCACGTCTTTGGTTGAGCCGTCCTCAATGATGGGCACGGCCATCAGCATCCCCGCCAAGGGGACGAGGACTGTCAGTGCCGCGTCCCATAACGGGTCCGTTCGCAGCGGGTAAAACAAGGGGGTCAGGAACAGCGTAAACATGGCCAGGCCCAGCAAAGCAGCGACCACCGTGTTGCTCAGCGACCTGATCACCCGGTGGTCCAGGAAGGCCTGAAGCCGTTCCTGCCCCGCTCTCCCCAATACGGACCGTGCCAGCGTCAGGGGCCGGCCGGCTGCGACGAGCAGCGGGACGATGAAGAGGTACGAGGTGACTTTCAAGGTGAAGGCCCAGCGAAGATCGTGGCTGTACACGCCCGTGAACCCGAAGCTGAGCACGGCGAAGCTGCCCAAGCCAAGAAGATAGAACGTCGCCGACCGCCACCACGGCCATGCGACGCCCCGGCGCGAGGCCGCGTGCAGGCCCCGGCCGTAGAGGATGCCTGCTGTTGCCACGATGGCCGCGGCCGGCATGTTCAGTGTCCAGGAGGACAAGACGGCGTCCCAGGGAGGCATTGTCAGCGCTTCTTGGTCTCGGTCCGGCCGGCCAAAAAAGCTCCGGCCAGGAACAGCAGCCCTGCGGTGGGGTATCCGGCGTAGAGGTCCAGGGCAAGGCTGGGGGCCTGCCCTGCCGGTGCCAGGTGCAGGATCCAGTGCCAGATGCCAATCGCCGCCCCTGCGGCCATGATTACCTGTCCGATGCGGACCAGCCGACGGTGCCTGCGGTGGCGGGCCTCGGGATCTTCTTTGTCTTTGGGCTTGTCGTTCTTCATGGGGATGTCCTTCGGTGGTTCGGTGGTCTTAGCCGTTGCTTCCGCCGGTGCACGCGGCGCCGGGTTCAGGGGCTTTCGTGGATTGGGCGTAGGCGCTGACGAACGTGGGGATGCGGGAGTCCTCGGCGTCCTGCACGGCCAGCTGGGCTCCCCAGGCTGTGGCGGTGACCGGTTCGTTCTGGTTGGCGTCCGGGCTGAGCAGGATATAGGGGTTGGCCTTGGCCAGAGCGGTGAGTTGGTTGACTTCGGCCGCGGGCAGGTCTGGTTTGTAGCTCAGCCACACGGCTCCGTGTTCCAGGGAGTGAACGGCCCGTTCTTCACTGACAGGTTGGGTGTAGACACCGCAGTTGGCCCAGACGGCGGCGTGGTCGCCTCCGACGCCTGGTTCCTGGGGATAGGAGACCGGCGTTTGGACGTGGTTGCGGGAGAGCCCGGAGTAGATCTGGACGCCGTCGATGGGTTTCTTTGCGGCCTCGGCCGCGGCGTTCTTTTCCTGGACGGCTCCGGTGACCACCACGGCGACGGCCGTGGTGATGGCAGCCAGCAGGAGGCCGAAGCCTCCGTAGACGAGGATGTTCCATTTGCGTTGTTTGGCCTTTTGCCGTGCCCTGATTTCGGCGAGGACAGCCTCGTGCTCGGCACGGCGTTTGTTGGCGTTGCTCATGAGGTTTCTTCTGTACGTGGGAGGGGACGGGCATCGGTTGGGGTTTGGCCGGTCAGGACGAAGGAGCGTGGCCCGGAGCGGAGGATCAGGAACAGCAGTACCCCTGCAATGAGGAGAAGCCCGGAAACCCAGGTGTTTACCCGCAGGCCAAGGATGGTGTTGGCCGGGTCCGAGCGCATCAGTTCGAAGGCGAACCGGCCGCTGGTGTACAAGACGATGTAGGCGGCGAAGACCGACCCGGCGCCGAGCTGGTATTTACGGTCCAGGAACATCAGCAACGAGGCTGCTGCCAGACACCAGAGCGATTCATACAGGAAAGTGGGCTGGAAGTAGCCCAACACCTCCGGCGTTCCATCAGCGTTGGCCACGGCTTGGCCGGTGACGGGGTTCATGGCATGGATCTGCAGTTTCCATGGCAGGTCCGATGGTGCGCCGTAGAGTTCGTTGTTGAACCAGTTGCCCCACCGGCCCAGTCCTTGGGCGATCAGCAAACCCGGGGCTGCGGCGTCGGCAAAGACTGTCAGGCTGATCCCGGCCCGCCGGGCGCCGATCCCGGCCCCGACCAGGCCCAGGGCGACTGCACCCCAGATTCCCAGGCCGCCCTCCCAGATCCGGAAAGCACCCCAAGGGTCTTTGCCCGGTCCGAAGTACAGCTGGTTATCGGTAATCACGTGGTAGAGCCGGCCTCCGACGATCCCGAAGGGAACCGCCCACATCACGGTGTCTAGGGCCTGGGCGGTGGTGCCGCCACGGGCGCGGAGGCGTCGGGCGGTTAGCCAGACGCCGAAGATGATCCCGGCAAGGATGCATAGGGCGTAGAAGCGGATAGTCAGCGGCCCCAGTTGAAGGGCACTGACCGTAGGCGAGGGGATGAAAAACTCCGTGGGGGGCAGGGTTCGCACGGCGGGGCTCACTTAATGTAGGAGAAGAGGGCCATCATGCCCCGCTCGGCGTGGAAGGCGTTGTGGCAATGGACAAGCCACTGGCCCGGGTTGTCCGCATCGAAGAACACCCTCACGCTCTGTTTCGGGCGGACGATGACGGTGTCTTTGCGGGCCCCATCGGCACCGACTTGGAAGGTGTGTCCGTGCAGGTGCATTGGATGCCACATGTCGGTGTCGTTGACGAAGTCAACCTGGACGCGTTCGCCGGCCTTGATCTCGAAGGCGTGCTCGAACGGTTTGTCCATGGCGAAACTGTTCCCGTTGATCCCCCAGTCGTATTTGTCCATCCCGCCGGTGAGTTTGAGCTCGTGGGTACGATCAGGGGCCTTGACCGAGAGCGTGACGGCGGGGTCTGCTTTGAGTTGGCCGCCGTCCATGACGGTTCCGCCCAGACTGTCCGGCAGGACGGCCGGCAAGGGTTTCTTGCCGGTGCCGGTGCCGATGAATCCGAGGGCTTTGCCGGTTTTGCCTTCGGGCAGGGCCAAGACGGGGGTGAATCCCTCGCCTACGGTGACCAGGGCATCGATGCGTTCGCCCATGCCAAGGACGACGGCGTCGACGTCCTGATGTTGGACCGGGAAGCCGTCGGTGTGGATGAGGGTGAGCTTTCGTCGTGGAATGCCGACCCGGTAGGCGGTGTCTCCGGCTGCGTTGATGATCCGCAGCCGGACAACTTCCCCGGCGGTGGCTGCAAAGACCTCAGCGTCGTCGGGGGCCTTGGCGTTGAACAGGTGGAACGGGTAGCTGACGTCTCCGGCGTCCCCGCCCAGGAAGTCGCTGCGGGAACCCATGAGCATGTGCTTCATTCCCATGCCCATGGCCCCGCCCGAAGGCCCGGGCGAGGAACCCATCGAGCCGTGGTCCATGCCGCCCATGGACATGCCCTGGGACAGTTCGGCCAGCACGTCCTCGGGGGTCCCGGTGATTCCGTCCATCCAGTCATCGAGGATGATCACCCAGTCCTTATCGTAGGTGAGCGGCTCCTCCGGGTCCTCCACGATCAGCGCCCCGTACAGGGCGCGTTCGCGTTGGAGTTCCACGTGGGAGTGGTACCAGTACGTCCCGGGATGGGCGAGTCGGAAGTCGTAGCTGAAAACGGCACCGGCAGCTACCGGATCCTGGGTGATGTGTTGGACTCCGTCCTGGTCGTTGCGCAGGGCCAAGCCGTGCCAGTGGATGGAGGTCTCCTCCGGCAGGCCATTGGCCAGGTCCACGTTCAAGCGGTCCCCGGACCGGGCACGGATGACCGGGCCGGCCAGCATCGCGTTGAAGCCCCAGGTCGTGACAGTTTTACCGGCCACCGTTGCGGTGAGGGAAGCTGCGTTCAGTGCCTGCTTCACGGTGCTACCGGAGTCGGGACGTTGGGATTCGGTCTCGGCGACCGCGGGGTCGGTGGGCAGGAGGCGTTCGGGTCCCGTTGCTGCGGGGTCGGGGGTGGTGCATGCTGCCAGCGCAGCGGCTGCGGCACCGGCGACCGACAGTGCCAGGAAGTGGCGTCTGTTCAGTTGGTTGTTCATGGGAAATATCCTTTTGGTCTGCGGAGCAAGGGTCCGGCAGGTATCAGATGGGAGTGAGGAAGGTTCCGGAGAGGTTCTGCAGCTGGTAAATCCACTGCACCCAGACCCCTGTGACCATGAGAACGCCGAGGATGATGAGCATGGCTGCCCCGGCGATGTTGACGATCCGGATGTGCCGGCGTACCAGGGCCAGGGCGGAACTGACCCACCCCAGGCCCATCGCCGTCAACGCGAATGGAATACCCAACCCGAGACAGTAGGCGAAGGCCAGCAGTGCACCGCGTCCGGCGCTGCCGGTCGTGACGCTCAGAGACAACACGGCGCTGAGCGTCGGGCCCATGCAAGGTGTCCAGCCCAGCCCGAAGACAACGCCCAGCAGCGGTGCGCCGCTCAGCCCGGTCCGGCGTGCGAGGCTGACCTTCCGGGTCTGCTGCAGCCAGGGCACCAGCCCCAGCAGTGCCGCGCCCATGAGGATCACAACAATTCCAAGACCGCGCATGAGAGCGTCCTGCCAGCGCAGCAGCCAGGAGCCGATCGCCCCGAACGCGGCCCCGTAGAGGGTGAACACCGCGGCGAAGCCCAGCACGAACAACCCAACACCGGCCAGGACCCGGCGCCGGTTACGTGGCTGGCCGGGGTCGGTGAGCCCGGACACGTAGCCCAGATATCCCGGGACGAGCGGAAGGATGCACGGGGAGAGGAATGAGACCAGCCCAGCTGCCATGGCCATCGGGATGGCGATGAGCAGGGCGCCGGAGATCACGGTGGAGGCGAAGAAACCACCAACGTCCATGGCCTTAGTCCGCGTCGGCGGGACGGAACGTGACCCCGCCATCGGTGGATACGGCCAGCCCTGTGGTGGTGGCCGCCCAAATCCAGGGCCTGCCCTCGGCTCCTTCGGAGGCAGCGATGGCCTGGATTTCACCGTCGATGGTGCCGGTCTTGTTCCACACCGTGCCCGCGTCCGAGGAGATGTACACGGTTCCGTCCGGTGTGACACCCACGGCTTCGGTGGCGGTGGCGAACGCTGCAAACTGGAGGACCGGCGCCCCCACATTCAGAGCCCAGGTCTTCCCGGCATCGGCCGAGCGCTGGAGTCCCTGCGGTGTGGTGGCCAGGACGGTGTCGCTGTAGGGGTTTCCTGCCAGGACTGCGGGTACGAAACCGGCAGTTGCTGTTTGCCAGCTCTTCCCGTCGGTGCTGGTTTGCAGGGTTCCGTCGTAGGCGACAATTCCGGACTTGGTGGTGGCGAGGGTGTGGAAGTCGGACTCCCCCTGGCGGGAGAGCTGCTCCCACGTCACCCCGCCGTCTGTGGACCGGAGAAGTCCCACAGGGTTGGGCAGGTCTGAGTCCTGGCCGGGGTGTCCGGAGGCGTAGAACACACCTTGGTCCATGGCGGCGGTGAAGCCCATGAGGTCGTTGGTCGGACCGATCTTGACGGCCGTGTTCTTGGAGACGTCGAACAAGCCTTCGTGTGTTGCCAGCAGAATCTGGCCGGTTTCGGAGTTGACGCTCAGCCCATGGACGTGGGTGCTGGGCAGGCCCTTCCCTGGTTCTGCGGACATGGAAATCGTTGGGGACGGACCAGAGGAGGCTGTGGATGAGCAGGCTGAAATGCCCAGGGTGAGTATGATCGCGGCCGTGGTGGCGGCGATGGCGCGTGGCTGGGTGAAGGTAGGGGTAGGCATGGGGGCTCCAGGAGAAGGGATGAGGAAAAGGGAATGCCCGGCACCGCCCGGGAACCGGGTGGTGCCGGCGGCCGTCAGAGTCCGGCCAGCAGGTCCTTCATTTCCTGGATTTCCGCTTCCTGGGAGGTCACGATGCTTTGGGCCAGCGCGACGGCGTCGGGGTTTTTGCCCGCTGCGGCCTCAGTCTTGGACATCGCAACAGCGCCTTGGTGGTGGGCGATCATCTGCGTCAGGAACAGTTTCGCGGCTTCAATACCCTGGGCTTGTTCCAGCTTGGTCATGTCCTCGGCGCTCATCATGCCGGACATCGTGTGTCCCGCGGCCATGGTCGCGGACTCGTTCCAGTTCTGCAGCCAGGTAGTCATCTTGACGATCTCCGGGCCTTGGGCTGTTTTGATTTTCTCGGCCAGGGCCGTGACGGTGGCGGGGATGTTCTGCTTGGCGAGGATCATGTCGCTCATGTCCACGGCTTGGGTGTGGTGCACGATCATGGACTGGGCGAACATGGTGTCATCGCCGCTGTGGTCGCCGACAAGCGCAGTGGAGCCCGAGGACATGCTGGAGCTGCCATGGTTCATGCCGGGCATGCTGCCGCCGCCGGCGGAGCAGCCGGCGAGGACAAGCCCGGCGGCGAGGCCGGCGGCGGAAATGGTTAGAAATTTCTTCATGGGAATCAGGGTCCTTCAACAGACATAGGGGCGCACGGCGCCGGGGATGGAGCACCGCCGCGTTGACCCGTTCGGTCCACGACAGTGCGTCCAGATAAGGGGCTGGCGCGGCCAGGAGGCCGCACGACAGCCCCGCCTATGTCCGGCTGATTCCCAAGTCCCCCGGTGAAGGGCTCGCAGCAAGGTATAACCGCCCCGCGGTGTGATCGGTGCCGATTTCCGCACGATACGCAAGGGTCGTTGTGCCCGGCATGGGAGCATCGAAAGACGTGTTTCCGGGGGCCGGAACGCATTCCTGGTTCATGGACCCCATCACCGGGCATGGGGCTGGGTTCAGGCAAGAGGAACCTGCTGTCACCGGGGTCGCGCCTTCGTCCATCGACGCAGTCGACGGTTGCCCTTCCAAGGGGCCGCCCGTGACATGACCGCTGTGCAGAACCGCGGTCTGGGAACCGTCTGCCGTCATGGGCATGTCATGGGAACCGGAGAGGATGTGCATGCCGAAGATCCCGGCAATAATGGCCAGCATCCCGGCAAGCATGCCCGCCCTGCGCAGGAACGCCGCGGCGTGGCGCGTGAAGGCAGTAGCCATGGTGTTCCTCCTTTGGGCAGGGTCGGCTTTTTGGATCAGCTCTTGGTTAAGGGTACCGGCTGAGCGCAATCCGAGTGCCCGCAGCCTGTTCAACGAAGCGATGCGTGTTCAGATTCATCCGGCCGGGACTAATGATGTCCGTGGCTTCCGGCAGGTGCTGCGCCCGACGCGGGCAGCCTGGCTACAGCGGGTGTTCATCGGGTCCCTGCTCCCTTCCGGAGCTGGGGTCGTTAACCGGAACTTGAACCAACGAATCCCCGCAGACCGGGAGCTGCGGTCCGGGCTGCAGGGGCAGCGCCCAGGCCAGTGCCAATGCTGGACAGGCGAGGAACGTTTGGGTGGCTTCTTGTTGGAGAGTGCCGGGGGTGGTTTGTACTGTGGCTCCGATTGGCCCGAGTGGTGCGGCCAGTGGGGCATGGTAACCGCGGGCTTCTTCGTGGTGCCGTTCATCCCAGGACTTACATGGGGTTCCTGCGGCCGGTCCGTGAGGCGGGACCGAGCACGAAAACCGTGCCGTACGAAATCAGCGCAGAGAGGATCGTAATTCCTGTCACCATTTCCGCTGACCACTGAACGTCTTTGACCGCGTTCGTGGCCAGGAGTTGACCGGGCCATAGCAACAGGGGCAGCGCCGAGGCCAGCACGAGTTCCTGCACGCGCAACGGTGCGTTGAAGCGACGCAGGATGAAAAGCACGACGTCGACCAGCGCCGACGCGGCCAAGGCTGCTAAAACGGTGCCCATGTTGCGGAAATCGACCAGGACTGCGGCCGACAGTGCCAAGAAACCAACGACGCCCGTCACGGTCCCCAGCCCTGCGATCCGGGATCGGACAAGAAACACCAGGGGAACCACCAGGATGAGCGAGGTGAGCACATAACTCGCCAGGCCAGCCGAGGCCAAGGCTTCTGCCACATTATGCTCGTCGGTACCTTCCGGGGCGTGGCCGACGGCAACCGTTGCATAGTCGGTAATGAACCCCGACAAGAAACTCAGGGCGAACGCCGCGATCCCAGCGATCCCAGCAACGGCCAGTATCGGCGGCAGCCGCCGCGCGTGCGACCCGTGGTCGTCCCGAAGCCGGAAGGCTCTGACCGGGCCTGAAAGCAGGAGGGCACCACCGACGAACAACAAAAGATGTGTGGGACTTAGCAGGGCATCAATTCCCGATTCCACGCCAAGTATTTGATGCCAGACCAGATCTGCGACGCCGCCGGCCAGAAAAAGCCCCGCACCAACCACGGCCAGCCCGTAGCCACCCGGTATGCGCGCCACCTTGCCAAGGCTGTGACGGCGTGCCGCAGCGCGGCTGATAACCGCCAACCACGCCAACAGCAGCAGCAGTCCCCCATAAAGGAACCCGTGCCAGGGCGTGAAGAAGGAATCCGGAAGGCCCAGAATGTGGGCGCGACCGTCGAAATAGACGGCCGTGACGATCACGAGGCCCAGGACCGCAGCAACCAGGTCTTCGGCAACGGTACTGGCCCCGGCTCCGCGTTGGATGCCGTCACCAGTCCAGGACCCCGGCTGCTGCGCATTCTTTCCGGTGTTCAACGTCATCGCAGGCCTCCTTGGCTCAGGGTCCGGGCCGGCCCGGGGTTCGCTGCAACCTGGACAGAGCAGCACGAAGATACTTCCGGCCCCGGAAGATGCCGCCTTGGCCGCGAGTATGTCAGGGGTGTAATCCCGGCTACGACACATCTGGGCAGAGTGTCCCCCCACAGCTCTGGGTGGCGGCCGGTCTCGTGCTTCACGGCATGCGCCTTGGTCGATGAGGTGGTGGCTCTCCTGAGGACCACCATCCTTATGAAGCCAGGTATCAAGGCAGCCCCCGTACGTTCGGTTGTTGATTGAAACGGCATCTAAGTCCTTTCCACATAGCTGGTCTGTTTCTTCGCGGGTCTCGCTTCATGCAGGTGGGCCAGGGCGGTTCGGTACGCCTCGGCCTGCAGGTCAGCGAGGCTGTCCCAGTTGTAGTCGACGGCAAATGCCCGACCACTGGCAGAAGCTTCTGCCAGTCCTGCCTGTGGGTATCTGTGTGAGATCTCCTCGGCGAGGGCCGTGACGTCGAAGGCGTCAACCAGCCAGCCGGCACCGTCCGGGATGATTTCCCGCAGGCACGGGATGTTGAAGGCAATCACCGGTGTCCCGGTGGCAAGTGCTTCGATGGCCACCAAGCCGAAGGTCTCATGCCGGGATGGCATGACCACCAGCCGGGCATCGCTCAATGCTTGGAACTTCCTGTCCCCCGCCAGCCACCCGAGCAGACGCACCCGTTCCGAGAGACCCGTGTCGTGGATGGCTGCGCGTAACCTGGGCTCGTCCGGCCCGGTGCCCGCGATGAGAAGGTCGCCGTCGATGCGCTCACAGCATTGCTGCCAGGCTTCCAGAAGGAGGTCCAGACCTTTGTGGCCGTATTCCAGACGTCCGATGAAGAGGATGTCCTGCCCGAGCCGGGGTTCGGGTTCCCACGCCCCGGGATCCACACCGTTTCCGATCACGTCGACATGGACGCCCGGATTCAGGGCCGTCAGGCGGTCTGCGATTCCCGCAGAAACGGCAATGAGCCTGCGGTGCTTCCGGACGCCCAACCGCTCTATCCATTGCAACGGCAACTTGTACTGCCTTGCCTTTTCCGCAGCGTGAAGCCATTGGACAATCCCAATAGTGGGCCGTTGCGTCCAGAGCGGTGCGGCCATGGTGGAGAACGGGGCAAAGAAGTCCTCCACCACGAGATCAGCCGCCGTCCGGCGTTTACGTGCTTCGAAGGGCAACCGAACCACATAGGCCAGCAGGCGGGTCAGCCTGTTCGCGCCCGAGCCAAACCCGATAGGCACATAGAGTACTCCGTCTTGGACCCTTTCCTGCCAGCCCGGATATCGGGTAGTCAGCACCGTCACTTGGAAGCCCGCTGCAGCGAGCCGACGATTGATTTCATGGGTCCGCACGGATCCTCCACCTGCTCCGGGCATTAGCGGGTCCTCAAAGCCCAGATGCAAGACTCTCATCGCAAACGGTCCGTCCCCGCGGCCTTCTGGAAGCACGCCACCGTTGTCTGAGGTCCCTGCTGCAAGATTGGCGGCTTCAGCCAAGCATGTGGTTGTTGCGGTAATGGCGTGGCCAACGGAAGTCCGTATCTGACGTCTCCTTGTGGAGAGTCCGAACGAATGACATCTGTTCCTTTGATATGCATGGGCGGTCCTTTGGTTCTGCGGGCCAGGATCCCGTAGGGGTGAAATAGGTTCCGGAGAGGTTTTGCAGCAGCTCACTGCCCCCACTCCGGTGACCATCCGGAGACGGACGAGGACGGATCACGGACGCTCACGATCCTGATGTGGCGGCGAACCAAGGCCAGGGCTGAACTGATGCATCGGCGGTTCAAGACGGCCGCCACGAACGGAATGCCAAAGACGGAGGCCTCCGGCGAGGGCCAGGAAGGAGACAACCCGGCCGCCATCGCCAGCGGAATGGCGATGAGCAGCGCGCCGGAGGTTACCGTGGAGGCGAAAAACCGCCAAGGTCCACGGGTCAGTTCCCCTTGGTGGCTTGGTTTCTGCACCGCCTCATATGGTGCCTAGCAACTTGCTGATTCGGTCCGGGGCTCATCGCCGACCATTTCAAATCCGAAGGACGGAAGACCTCGGAGCAAATCCAACCGTGCCTGGGATGACAGGTCATAGGCCGGGCTACCGGTGGCATCCCCGGCGGCGGCGGCGGTGTTGTGCTCGCTGCCGCGCTGCAGTGTGTCTTCTGCCGAATGCAGATCCTGGGGCTTGCTCTGCCCTGCGTCGGCGGCGAGGGTCGAAAGGGTCAATGACTTCTTCATGGAATCCGGGGTCCTTCTAAACATCGGGTGCGCACGCGCGCGCTTATGGGGACGGCACGGTCATCGGGCGCGGGTGGGCACCTGTGCGGCGCGTCGAGGTGAAAGAGGCTGGCGCAGGAAGAGATGGCCCGCGCGTCAGTGGGCTCTACGTCCGGCTGATGCCCAAGGTGCCCGGCGACGGGCCTGATGTCGAAGGTTCGTAGCAGAAACGGGGTCCGGCGGCGGTACCCATCCGGGAGGCCGGCAACGCCGCCCCGGGCTCAGGGGCCTCAAAGGCGGTACTGGCCGGGGCCGGGATGCACTCTTGCGCCGGCGCCGACATGGTCGGACATGTGGCCGGGTCCAGGCAGGCAGAGAGCACGTCGTAGACGGACGTCGCCGGTTCGGCCGCAACGGTCGTCAGTTGCTTGGGGGTCCTTTCCTCCACTCCGCCCCCGAACCCGTACCCGTCGAGCTGGGTTGCAGCTACCGGCGACGGGGCCGCCGCGTGCAGGTCATGGGCGCCGGAAAGAATGTGCATGCCGAAGATCCCGGCGATGAGGACCAGCATGCCGGTGAGCATCCCGGCCCGCCCAAGGAACACCCGCAGGCGCTGGCCAACAGCAGCGGTCATGATGTTCCTCCTTCCGGCGGGCTAGGCCCAACGAGGCTGATTCTTGATCTAAGGGTACCGGGCCGTGTGCGGTGCTGTAGCCCCGCAGCTTTCCAACGAAGCAGGGTGTGCATGAAGTTCCCCGAACATGGCGAAGGGCATAGCGGCCAGGCCGGAAGGTCTTGCCGTGTCTCGGCAGGAAGGCCTACACTCCCTCCCAAGGGTTGCTTGGGTGAAGTCAGTCCGGTGATCCACCTTTGGTCGGCGTACTGTGCGGCCGGAGTTGGATCCGGTCCCGTTTTCCGGAACGACTGCCCAAGGCAGTATGGGCGGCCCTTGACATTGTTCGATAACTGAACATCGGTTTGACCTGGCTGGGGAGCGGCAAACCGGGTCCGTGCGCCGCGCGGGCCCGCAGTTGCTATTGGCGTACCACTCCAGGAGTCACCGATGACCGGTCTTCCAGCCAAGAGACGACAGCCACTCGCCTACGGATGGCGTGTGCTTGTGGCCATCACCATGGTGGCAGCCCTGCTGCCCCTCAGCTCCACTGCAGCCGTTGCCGCGGGACCGTGCGACCCGGTCGTGAACGCTGTGGTCTGCGAGAATTCCAAACCCGGCAGCCCTCCGTCGGAGTGGGACATCAGCGGCCCCGGTGATGACAGTATTCAGGGCTTTTCGACCGACATCAGCGTCAACGCTGGGCAGCCCATCCGGTTCAAGATCGACACCACCGCGCCCAGTTACACCATCGCCATCTACAGGACGGGCTGGTACGGAGGCAACGGCGCCCGCAAGATCGCCGACGTGGTCCCTTCTTCGTTCCGCCAAAACCAGCCAAACTGCCTCAACGACGTGGCGACAGGACTCTATGATTGCGCCACGTGGGCGGTATCGGCCACGTGGCAGGTCCCGGCAACTGCCGTCTCCGGTGTCTACATCGCCCTCCTGACCCGCCCCGATACCGGCGCGCAAAGCCATATCACCTTCATCGTCCGCAAGGACGGCAACACCTCCGCGGTGCTCTTCCAAACCTCCGACCAGACCTGGCAGGCCTACAACTCCTACGGCGGATCCGATCTGTACCAGGGCGTGAACGGCCGCGCCTACAAAGTCAGTTACAACCGGCCCATGGCCACCCGCGGCGGCCCGGGCGGCAGGGACTTCTACTTCTCCAACGAATACCCCATGGTCCGTTTCCTGGAGCAGAACGGCTACGACGTCAGCTACATCAGCGGCCTGGACGCCGACCGCAGCGGTTCACAGCTGCTGAACCACAAAGTGTTCCTCTCCGTGGGCCATGACGAATACTGGTCCGGCCCGCAACGGGCTAATGTCACCGCCGCCCGGGACGCCGGGGTGAACCTGCAATTCCTCTCCGGCAACGAAATGTACTGGCGCACCCGCTTCGAAGCATCCACCGTCGACGGCACGGCTGGCCGGACCATGACTTGCTACAAGGAAACCTGGGCGAACGACAAAATCGACCCGACCAGCCAGTGGACCGGCACTTGGCGGGACCCCCGCTTCGCGTCCCAAGCCAACGGTGGCGGACTCCCCGAAAACGCCCTCACCGGCACCTTGTACCAGTCCAACTTCTCAGACCTTCCGGTCACCGTTTCCGCCGAGGAAGGCAAGACGCGCCTGTGGCGCAACACGGCCCTGGCAACATTGCCGGCAGGCTCGACGGCGGCTTTGGCCCCGCACACCGTGGGTTATGAATCCAACGAGGACCTGGATAACGGCTTCCGGCCTGCCGGGCTGATCCGGCTTTCAACGTCCACCGGGGCCGTCCCGCAATACCTGCAGGACTATGGCAACACCGTGGCGCCAGGAACGACCACCCACCACGTAACCCTGTACCGGGCCGCCAGCGGGGCACTGGTTTTTTCCGCCGGCAGCGTCCAATGGACCTGGGGCTTGGATGCCGTGCACGACGGTGACGGCGCCCCGGCTGACGCACGCATGCGTCAGGCCCAAATCAATCTCCTCGGCGATATGGGGGCCCAACCGGTAACGCTGGCGGCCGGGCTGGTCGCGGCCGCGCCCAGCAGCGACCGCACGGGACCTACCGCGGCCATCACGTCCCCTGCCAACGGCACCGCCGTGGCCCACGGCACATCGGTGACCGTCACCGGAACCGCAGCCGACACCGGCGGCGTCGTGGCCGGGGTCGAAGTTTCCACCGACGGTGGAACCACGTGGCACCCGGCCCAGGGGAAACAGAACTGGACCTACACCTATATCCAGAAAGGTCTGGCGTCCGCCACCATCCAGGTCCGGGCGATTGATGACAGCGCCAACATCGGCGCCGTCAGCACCCGGACCTTGACCTTGAGCGGCCCCTACAGTGTCTTTGGCCAAGTCGTTCCCTCCGTACAGGACTCCGGGGACAGCGGCGCGTACGAAATGGGGCTGCGCTTCACACCCTCCGTGGACGGGTTTGTCACCGGCGTCCGTTTCTACAAGAGCGCGGCCAACACCGGCACGCACACCGGCTCGTTGTGGAGTTCCGCCGGGGAGCGTCTGGCGACGGCCACCTTCACTAGCGAGACCGCGTCCGGCTGGCAGGCCGTCCTGTTCAGCCAAGCGGTGCCCGTGGCAGCCGGCCAAAAGTATACGGTGTCGTATTGGGCTCCCAACGGCCGGTACTCAATCCAGAACTTCCAGTGGGCAAGCTTCGGTTCGACCGATGCCCCACTGAAAATCGCCGGCGGGTTCGGGGCCGAGCCCGCCGGTGTCTACAGCTCGTCCCAGGGATTCCCGACGGCCAGCTACAACGGGGGCAACTACTTTGCCGACGCGCTGTTCAGTACGGTGGACACTTCTCCCCTGACGGTCTCCGGGCAGTCACCTTTCCCGTCGTCCTCGAGCATTTCGGTCAATACCAACGTCAGCGCGGTCTTCTCCAAATCCGTCACAGCTTCCACGGTCAGAATCACCTTGCAGTCGGCTTCGGGTCCTGTGGCGGGCGCTACGGCGTACGACGCCGCCACGCGGCGGGCGACCTTCACGCCTTCCTCCGCCTTGGCGTTCAGCACCCAATACACCGCCACCCTCGCGGGAACCGATGCGATCGGCGGGCAGGTGAGCGCCGGAGGCACGTGGTCCTTCACGACAGGGGCGACCGTGCCGGTTCCAGGGGCCTGCCCCTGCAGCCTCTTTGACGACTCAGTGACACCGGGAATAGCCGAGATCCGGGACGGTGTGCCGCTGACCCTGGGGGTCCGCTTCACGAGTGTCTCGGCCGGTCAAGTGACAGGCATGCGGTTCTACAAGTCAGCGGGCAACACGGGCATCCACACCGGGTCCCTCTACACCGCCGCGGGCCAGCAACTGGCCACCCTGACCTTCACCAACGAATCCGCTTCCGGGTGGCAGACGGCGATGTTCAGCCAGCCCGTCCAGATGGCAGCGAACACCGAATACATCGTCTCCTACAAATCCCCCACCGGCGCCTACTCCTACACCTCCCCCGGGTTCGGTTCGGGGCTCAGCGTCGGTCCGCTGCGCACCGGCCCGGACGCCGGCGCCTACACCTACAGCGGCGACTTCCCCGGCTCCCGCTCCACCGCCAGCTACCTCGTCGACGTCATCGTCACCATCCCAGCACCAGCGTTCACCCTCAGCTCCCAGACTCCACTGCCAGGAGCGTCCAGTGTCCCGTTGGGCACTGCGGTCAGCGCGGTCCTGTCCGAAGCAGCCAACAGCGTAAACCTGGTCCTGAAAAATTCCGCGGGGACCGTTATCGCGGGCTCCTCCAGCTATGACACGCAAACCCGCAAAGTGACGTTCACTCCCGCCACGGCCCTGGCCGCGGGCACCTCTTACACCGCCACGGTGAGCGCCACCGCCGTGTCCGGCCAACCACTCACCAGCCCCACTTGGTCCTTCACCACCATCCCGCCGCCATCGAGCCCGGGAACGTGTCCCTGCACCCTCTACCAGGACACCGTGACACCGGCCACGCCCTCGGCCAACGACGGCGTGCCCCTGAC
Organism: Paenarthrobacter sp. CC6; assembly: GCF_040560085.1. NCBI lineage: Bacteria > Bacillati > Actinomycetota > Actinomycetes > Micrococcales > Micrococcaceae > Paenarthrobacter > Paenarthrobacter sp. CC6. Next base: position 156,908 of record NZ_JARDAN010000011.1, read on the forward strand.
CCTGGGGGTCCGGTTCAGCAGCACCACCGCCGGACAAATCACCGGGATCCGCTTCTACAAAGCCTCCGGCAACACCGGCACCCACACCGGGTCCCTCTACACCGCCGCGGGCCAGCAACTGGCCACCCTGACCTTCACCAACGAATCCGCTTCCGGGT
>NZ_JARDAN010000012.1:0-31070 GCF_040560085.1 Paenarthrobacter sp. CC6
TCGGGGCTCAGCGTCGGTCCGCTGCGCACCGGCCCGGACGCCGGCGCCTACACCTACAGCGGCGACTTCCCCGGCTCACGCTCCACCGCCAGCTACCTCGTCGACGTCATCGTCACCATCCCAGCACCAGCCTGACAACGCCGATTTCCTCATCCCCGCTAATACGTGCACCACCCGTCGGTCCCGCTTCCGTTCCTCCGCAGTGGACTGCGACTATCAGAGTCCTGGGGTCTTTTCGGCCGGCCCGTCAGAGGTCTACGGTGGGTTTGACGGCGGGGCGGGGCGGCCGCTTCGTAATCAATGTCAGGAGCAGACTGTGACCGACCACATCAGCGCAATGATTGTTGCCCACCCAAAACCAGCGGCCGTGGTGGATAAAGAGAAGCTGGCCGAATGCATCGCTGCGTGCTCTGAATGCGCCCAGGTATGCGCCTCCTGCGCCGACGCGTGTCTTGGCGAGGATATGGTTGCCGAACTCGCTACATGTATCCGCACGGATCTCGACTGTGCCGACATTTGCGCCGCGACAGGAGCCGTCCTCAGCCGTCAAACCGGCACCAACAAAAACATTCTCGTAGCGGTGCTTGAGGCCTGCAGGACCGCGTGCGGAGTTTGCGCCCGTGAGTGCGAACAGCACGCGCACATGCACGAACACTGCAGGATCTGCGCGGAGGCCTGCCGCCGCTGCGAAGATGCCTGTGACGCGCTTCTGTCCACTCTCACATAAGCGCCAACACCAGGACAGCCCGACCTCCCCTGTCCAGTCCTCAGGTACCGGGGTGCCATGGTTGGGGCCGTAGCCCCGCCATAGTGATTTCGACGAGCCGCAGCGCGGCGTCCGGAGCCAGCCCTGCCGAGGCGCCCAAGGCGTGGAGGCAGTAAACGGCCAAGACCTCGGGGGCAGTGTCGTTGCGGATGGCACCTTCCTCTGCGCCCTCGGCCAGCAGAGACGCCAGGAATGCGTTCAGGTGCCGCTCGGCATCTCCGACGTGGGGCAGAGAGTGCAGCCGTGCTGCTTGTTCTGCGCCGTTTCCGGAGTGGGCGATCCTCGTGTACGTTCGCAGGACCTCTTCCAGCCTATGCCAGGTGTCCCCCGGCATGTTTTCCTGGATGTGCACGAGCTGTTCCAGATGGGCATTGAGGTGGCGCTCGTGCCAAGCGTCCAGAACTGCCTCCACATCGGGAAAATACTTGTACAGCGTCGCCCGTCCAATCCCCGCGTTCTGGGCGATCCGCGACATGGTGACCGAGGATAGGCCATGGCCTGATACCAGCCCGGCGACAGCATCGAGAATAGCTGAACGAACGGCCCCGCGGTGCTCCTCGATGGTGTCGGTCCACAGCTTCGGCATGCCCCGATCCTACGCCTTGTCACTACTTAGACATGCTGCGGCATTCAAGACATACTGTCTCGTAAAGAACATTGCCGGACGGCCACGCGTTCGACATCAGCGTCAACCCGGCACACGCGGCGCAGGGCATCCGGCCCTTGTCCACGGAACCTATCCTGATGATCACCACGTTCGCGGAAACCGGCGACGAACTCGACGGTCTGGTAGCCGGTGCCAGCGCCTACCTGACCAAGCTCTTCCGCCCGGGCCGGCTCAGACCGCCCGTGCAGGAACTACGCCGGCCGTCACAGGCCCCTCTCCCCCGCAGCTTGGCGGTGGCCCGTACGGGTTCCGCTGGCTATTCGTGGAGGCGCTTGACGTAGTCAGCCATGCCCGGCACGGTGAACGCGACAACACCAACAGCTGGTGCAAAGATGATCCCCTTCTCGATCAAGGATGCGCGGGTCATCGTCATGGAGCTTTGCTTCTTCTGCGCCCTTTCAGCAAGTTCGGCAGTGCTGGAGCCTTCGTCGCCATCGAGGGCCATCAGGCGCAGGAAGTCCTTCTCGGCCTTCGAGGCGCGTTTCCAGCGTGAGGGAAAGAATCCTTGGTCCAGTTGTGCACGACCGATTTGCACCGCGATTTTGGCGTCGGTAAGGGTCACAGTCTTCTCCGGCGCAGTTTCCCAGGCGGCATATCCGTATTCCTGCAGGAAGTAGGGATATGCGCCTGAAGCGTCCAGGAGGAGATCTTTGGCTTCCGGAGTGAATGTTGCTCCGAACCGTCCGGCCGGGACGACCAGTGCCGCCTCGGCCGCCGCCCTCGTCAAGGCCCCGATGCTGCGGTAATTGAAAATCCGCTCGGCGTAGGAGCGGGCTTCGCTCAGGACCGACGGCAGATTGGGCAGGCCCGCACCCGCGATGTAGAAAGGCCATTCCCTTTGACCGGCCATGTGCTGAGCGCTGAGGAGCGCCGTAATGAGTCCGTCGTCCAGATCCTGCATTTCATCGATGATGAAGATCAGGCCCGAGCGTTTCTCCGCCAGTGCCAGGCAAAGGTCCTCAATGAGTTCTTCCAGGTCCACTTCAATCGATCCGGAGTCGGCGCGGCCATGATTGAGGTTCACACCGATGTCAATCCCGGTCACACCGAGCTTGGCCGAGAAGGACGCGATGCTGCCGAGTGCTTTCAGAAGCCGCGCACCAGCGCCGCGGCGGTTCAGCTTCCGTCCTGCCTGGAGCAGGTTGCGTGCCAGCTTTGCCCGCACAGCTTCCGGCCCTCCATCGGCGTCTCTGCCTTCGAGGAAGACAACCATGAATTCTGCGCGTTCGGCCTGACGCCGGAACTCGTTTAACAGGACCGTTTTGCCGACACCGCGCAACCCGTGCAGGACGATCCCCCGATCCGGCCGTCGTTGCCGGGTCTTGGCCAGCAACAGGTCAAAGGCATCGATTTCGATCTGCCGACCGACCAGCTCGAACGGTCGCCGACCAGAACCGGGCGAGTACGGATTCAAGGCACTTTCCATATCAAGAACTATAAAGCAATATCAATTTTTTTGGATACCAATATATATTCATGGATACGACGCTACGATTTCGTCACCCGAAGCACCGATTGGAGACATCGCAAAGCCCTTCCTCACGACCAGTTAAGGTTGCCAGGCCCCTAGTTGTGTCGCCCGTGCGGATCAAGTGGGTCGGAGCCCACTGTTTGGTCAGTCGGCAATAGCTTCCACACTGCCGCCGCTAAGCCGGTGGGTTTGGTGCAGTTTTGCGAGTTGCTCTGGGTCGCTGAGCAATTCATCCGGCACGTCCAGAATCTGACTGGTTTGGCCTTCAAGGGGCTGGAGTTCATGCCAGAGCGCTGGGCCTGCCCCGTCCGAGGGCTCCACCAAGCCCGGCGCCGGGCCAATGGCGATGATCTTGCCGCGCCCGTCGCTGATGACGGTACATTTCACGGTGGACCCCCTAGCGCAGTGCTGTAATGAGGAGACGATATCCGCTGCCGTACGAGTTTTCTGCCCGCAGATCAGCGAAGTATGTGAGCCTATCGCGACTCTGGCTGAATCCATTACTGAGCGTCGTCACTCCGCCCGCCGTTACCACGATTGAAGGCGGCATGGCGACAGCCAGGATGGCAGGTCCAAACGCGCGATCTTCCCACCAGAAAGAGTGGCGAACGGTCTCCCCAGGAGCAATGTAATTGCTCAAGACCCCGCCCGGTGGCAGAAACCATTGATTCATAGCGCCATCCTTTGGCCGAGTACTGTTGCGTGGGGCACGGAGGAGTCCTAGTTAGACCTTGGCACTGCGCGCCACAGGTGGCAAGCCCCAAATGCTCATGTCCCGGACCGGCGTCCTGATCGACCGCATGCTCCAACGCACTGGCCGCCGGCGGCGCCAAGAACCCGCCCACCCGGCGGGTGAGGCCGGGTCATGAAACGCCCCGTTTCTGCCTATGGTGTCGAGTCGAGGATTCGGCGAAGCCGTCGTTCGAGTTGGGCCTCCGCAAATTCTCGGGTTGTGCGAAAGCACCGGCACACCTTGCCTCGGCTCAGTGGGGGTATTCCTGTGTCGGCGACTTGGATTCCGAGGTGTTGTGCTTCATGACTCGCTCGGGTGGGGTTGGGTATTGGTCCTGTGCCATTGGACCGCCAGTTACTACCGGAAGCATTGAAGGTTCGGACGGCACTTCAAGCTAAAAATTCTAACTATCACCCCGCAAGGGTTGCGGTGTCCCACTTCCTTGGTTGTGGAACTGTCAAGGATGGGACACGACTCAGCCGGTCAGGTATCAGTTAATGCGGAGAGGCTTGGAGCCGATCTTGGCGCCCTTCGCCCAGCAAGGAATCAAAACCCCCACCGGGCGACCAGCAAGCGCCCAACAAGGGTGCCATCATCCAGCCGTTCGGCCACGATCGACATTTCTGAGTGGGGGCCGCATTCGAGCTCGGCCCTGGCGGACTCCCCCTCAATGTCTTTGGCCTCAAAGTGGCTCAGAAGATCGCTGGTCGCTTTAGACATCACATACCTGCTGCACATGAACCAAGCTGTGCCTTGGCGCTGGGAGGCACAGGACAGACACAGCTTGACCAAAGACCCCGCACACCGAGGGGCCCAAGACTGGGTTTATGGCCCCCAAGGCCAGCCCGGGTACCGCAAACTGCGGCATTCTGGGTTAACTCAGGAGGTATCAAGCATGGCCAAGATCAACAAAGCCACTGCCGGCATCATGCTCGCCGCCGTGGTCGCCGGAGGGGCCGTAGGAGTCGCCTCGCTGCCCGCGATGGCCGCGGACGGGTCGAGCTCATCCAGTTCGGCAACGCCGTCGGCCGGCACCGGAACGACCACCCAGGCAGCCCGAGGCCCGCATCAAGCCAACGGCAAAACAGAAGAAATCCTCACCGGTGATACCGCGACCAAGGTAGAAGCCGCAGTCAAGGCAGCCCAGCCCGGTGCCACAATCGAAAGGATGGAAACCGACGCAGATGGGGCGACGTACGAGGCGCATATCACCAAGGCCGACGGCACGTCTGCCACGGTGCTGCTCGACGCCAACTTCACCGTGACCAGCACCGAAGCAGGTGGTCCTGGCGGCAAGGGCGGCCACAGCCCGGGCGTCAACGACGGAGACGCTGACGACGCCGGCGGAAGCACCACAACGCCGAGCCCCAGCGCATCTGGCTCCACGTCCTAGCAAGCAAGCACAACATCAACTCCAAGCACGACACCCTCGAAGGAAGGGTACGTGGCGCCGTCCTGATCGGACGGCGCCACTACAGTTTAACGAGCAAGCCGCCCCTATGGCCCGATCAGTCGGGTCAAGAGCGACGAGCACCACCCACTCAACACCCTTCTGTCTTGGCCTCTAGCCACCAAGTAACATTTCCGTCCCAGATGTTGTTCCAAATCATCTGCCGTGGGCAGCAGTCACAAAGACAACTTCTGGGACAGGTCACCCCCCTGTCTCAGGAGTCCATGCCGAGATATCGGTAGACGGTGGCCCGGCTGGCTCCGATGATCTTTCCGATGTCCGCCGGCTTCAATCCGCGAGCTTTCAGCTCGTAAGCCCTCTTGACCTTCTCGTGGTCTGTCGTGATTTCCCGGCGGCCTGCTTTGCGTCCGTTTGCAGCTGCCGCCGCCATGCCGGCCTTGGTGCGCTCGGAAAGCTGGTCTCGTTCGAGCTGGGCGAACGCGGAGATGATGGTTACCATTGCCTGGGCCATCGCTCCCCCGACCTCGCTGGCCGGGTCAGTGGCGATGCCATCCCTTAGGGAACGAAACTTTATGCCGCGCACCTTGAAGTCATCCAAGAGCTCGAGCAGGTGGCGGGTGTTGCGTCCCAATCGGTCCAGCTTCCACACCACGACTTCGTCCCCCGGACCGAGACGGTCCAGCATCCGGTCCAACTCTGGACGGCTGACCCTGGTCCCGCTGATCCCCTGGTCTTTATAGATTCGCTCGCACCCAGCCGCTTCTAGTTCGCGGATCTGCAGATCGGTGTTTTGGTCAGCCAGACTGACGCGGGCGTATCCGAGGCGGGCCATCACTTCTCCGTCTTATCAAAGGACCAATATTGATGATTCTGAGAATACCTTAGTGAGACACTTTGTTTGGACAGATGAGGTGTCGGAAATCCGCGAGTTGGAATCGCCGTCCACAGCCAGGTCCTCGGTTCTTATCAAAGGATCCATTGATGAGATACCCAGGGAGCCGGGACATGTTGCAGGGCTCCCCGGTAATCGTGCATTTCATCGTGTTGCTCCTACCTACATGTCATGGCCGCCCCAGCAGGGATCCTGGATGAGGAGTTCGCTGGCACGGTGACGGACTGTCTTACGGGCGCGGCGAGGATGCAGAACGTCATGGGCAGCCCGGTAGGATCCAGATATGGGAAAAGGAGGTACAGCTTTGAAGCCGCGTCGGTTCGCCGTATCTCCCGATGTCCTTATCTGGGCCCGGCAGTCCGCGCGCTTATCCAGTGCTGAGGCCGCTCGACGCATAGGGGTATCTGAGCCACGTGTTGGGCAATGGGAGAGCGGCGAGGTTGAACCGACTATCAACCAGCTCCGCCATGCCGCCGAGGCGTACAGCCGTCCGCTAGCTGCACTGTTCCTTCCAGCTCCGCTCAAGGAAGAGGCTGTTTTCGACTTGCCTGATTTTCGCAGGCCGGAAGCAGAAGGAGAGGAATCGGCTCCGCTCAGGCGAGCAATTCTCCGCGCAAAGAACCAGCAGGAAGCCCTTCAGGACATCCAGGACGAGTTGGGGGATGTAGCAATTCCATCTCTCAGCATTATCGATATTAACCGTATGGATGCTGAGCACGCAGGACAGCAACTGCGTGAAGATCTCGGGTTCGTAGATCTGCCGCCGCGCATATGGTCGCAACCTGAAGAGCTACTGCGAGAGCTTGTGCGCCGCGTCGAAGATCGTGGATACCTAGTCATCCAGGTCCAGCGCGTTCCGATCAGCGAGATGCGAGGATTCTCGATCGCTGCCGAACTAGCGCCGGTAATTGCTATCAACGGCGCTGATTGGCCCCGAGGAAAGGTCTTCACGCTTTTGCACGAGCTTGCTCACCTCGGTCTACGCCATAGCGGACTGTGCGATCTCAGTCGTCAGTCGTCGGTGGCTGAGGAACGATTCTGCGACCAAGTTGCCGCCGCAGCCCTTATGCCCAGCCGTTCCTTTCGTTCGGTAGCCAAAACGCTCGCGATCGATCCAACCTCCTACAACGACCTTCGAGTTCTATCAGACAGATTCGGCTCAAGTGCTGAAGCCGGCCTCATCAGGATGATCCACCTTGGACTGGCGACTTGGGATGATTATTCCCTGCTCCGCGGTGAATTCCGATCGGCGTACGACAGGCACAAGCAGGACGAGAAGGACGCTCGAGTTGGGAAAGATGCACCAATCTACTACCAACTCAAAGTTCGCGACCTCGGCCGCCCCTTCATTGCGTCGATGATTCGTGCACATAACGAAGGCGCACTGAGTTCCAGGGACACTGCACGTCTACTCGACGTCTCGTACGACAAGATCCCAAAGCTCATTGAACGAGTCGCTTCAGCGGAGGTTCTCGCGTGACCGCACTGACCTATTCACTCGACACCAGCGCCCTAATTGATGGTATCGAGCGTTTCTACCCTCGCCGGCATTTTCCACAGTTGTGGGAGCGTATCGACGCTCTGATCGCGGAGGGCCGGCTGCACATCTCCGAGGAGGCATGGGCAGAGGCAATCGCTGTGGATGCTCCTGTTCGTGAATGGTGCGAGGAAGAAGGCATGGGCAGAGAACAAAGTATGTATTTGACCACGGCGGCAGTTGCTGCTGTTGCAGGTCAAATAGGAGCTGATTTCCCGCAGTGGTCGACCCAGGGGGGTAAGAACGGGGCCGATCCGTTCGTCATCGCCGTCGCTGAGGTGGAATCCGGGATTGTGATCTCAGGGGAAACCAACGGGGGTCCCGCTAAGCCGAAAATCCCATATGTTTGCTCCCAGCGCCAAATAGGGCATGGGAAATTCATCGATCTCATTCGCGCCGAGGATTGGATTATTGGCTGAGAACTCGCACCCAGACCAATCTCTCGCGGTCTGAGACATAGACCGGGCGCTTGGACCATCCAAGCCTGTTTGGTGCTGGCCTTTTGGCCGCCTGTTTGGTGCTGGCCTTTTGGCCGCCTGATGGTTGGCCCTACGGGGAGTGATCCTCTTAGGAGCACCTCAGGAAACCGACCACGCTCCGGCTCGGAAGCCCCTCCCCCGCGTTTGCTGAGACACTTCACGGCGGGGCAACTAAACGAGACTCCTCCTGCGCGCGAAATCCACCTCTCTAAGAGTTTTTGACGGCCGCGGCTTCATGAGGCAGCGCTGAGGAGCGCTGTCTCATGAAGTATTAGGATTCAGAGACACGCTGCCCAGCACATAAGGCAACGGGTATCCCCTGCCGTGCAGCCTGTGCGCGAAGGGCTTCCTTAGCATCATGACGGTTGTTGAGGATCTGACCGCCGGGTGGGGCATCTAGAGTCATCTGTGTCGCACGGCCCCGTCCGCTGCATCGTGGATCAGAGGCAAGTCCTGTGCCCCTGGCGTCGTCTGGCCATCAATCCGCTTCTTGCGGCCTACCGTGAACCTCTCCCCATGGCGCGTCTTCTGCATCGAAGCTCACGCAAGCGGTGATTCCCGGCACAATCTGCCGCAGAAATCAGTCTCCAGGTTTGAAGGCGCGAGCTTCACTTCAGATCGCGAAAGAATAATTATGTCCAGATAGATTTATCAGCGCCTGAGTCTCTCCCGTAAGGCCTCGTCCAGAAGATCCGTAATAGTGATTCCGTACTTCATCGCGTACGCATCCAACTCGTCGCGAAGGCTTATCTCAATCTTGGATGAGAAGGGTTCCATCCGGCGCTTTCCTCTCGGCCTTCCCGGCCCAGGACGCTGGGGTTCAAGGTCGGCGGGTGGCGCAGAATCCGTGTGAACCGTGGCGAACTGAGGAGCGTCCTCTTGTTTCGGGGCCTCCATTCGATTTTCCGCGGAAGTCAAAGCATCCACTACATCGGCAGCTGGTGCTTTGCGTATTGACGACTTGCGTTCCAAAGCCATTGCTAGTTCACCTCATCCAGGTATCGCGCATGCGCAACGAATTTTTCAGTCATGATTGCGGCTCCCCTGCCGGAGAGTTTGGTAAGCGGCGAGCGTGTGCTGACAGAGTCCTGCATTGCTGTCCTCAGCGGAAGATGAGGCTCTCTTACTTCGGGCCCGTACGTGCTCTCCAGCTCTCCGATTTGGAAGGAGTGTTCGGATGTAAGAGGTGAGCTCGTCTTATTGATGATGATGCCCAAAAATTCCAGCTGAGGGTTTAGGTGCGGAAGCGATCTAACCTTCTTCACTGTGTCAAGGAACTCTGTTACGCCCTTTACTGAAAAGGCCGCTGGTTCAGTAACCGCAAGTACCCGATCGGCCCAAATCAATCCGTTCAGTGTCAGTCGTCCCAGTGCCGGCGGAAGATCGATGAGGATGTGGTCGTATTGCTCAAGCTCATCTGCGCCCCACGCTGCGGTCTTGAGTCGCATTTCGGGTGTTAGTAGGGCTTCCGACTCAAGTCGCGCAAGAGACTCAGAACTCGGGATCAGGTCGATCCCCGGCCATGTCGTCTGAGTGATGGCTTGGCCAAGGGTTCCCGCTTCTCCCCCATACAACACATCGAAGACGTCGAACTCTCCGGCCCCTTCAAGCGCTTCCGTTACATTGGCTTGTGGGTCGAGGTCGATTATCAACACTCGCTTACCTATTAGGCGCAAACCGGTAGCCAGGCCAAGCGTTACTGAAGTCTTGCCCACACCACCTTTGCGATTGCCTATGGCCGTGACTCTCATCGATATCCTCCGGATTTAGTTAGGTGCCGACGGGGATACGCCCATCGATACATCAGTCCTTCAATCTCGCCATCAATCTATCAGCCAATCTGGCCATCCATCAATATGTCTGGACATCTTTCAATCATTATTGGTATCTATCTTTCAAACCATCTATCATTCTTTCTGTCATGACATAATTATTTATTTGTCGGTGCTAGACTCGCGTCCTATGAGAGATCCGGGGCTCCGGGAGAGCGCGCAGGGCTCCTGAGAGTTGAGAAGGCGTAGCCCCCCCACCAACACTTTCGTGGGGAAGGGGTCGAAACAGATATGGAACCAATAACGGTAATCAATCAATATTTCTGTCATGACATAATTATTTAACTTCTTCTTCCGTCATCGTCAAGGAATGCCTCAAGGCTCCTCTGCTCAACCAGGGGAGCCAGTCGAGCAGCATCACGTAAAGTGGAGAAACGTCAAGATGACCTGACAGATAGGACACTTCATGGAATGGGATCTTGGAGACGGATTCCACCGCGGACGACTTGGGATCCTTCTGAACGATGGCCGGCTGGGTTCGCAACACGAAAATAACGAGGTGATCCGCGTCGAAGGAATCACCGGCAGAAGGAAACGAGACCCGCGGCTGCCTGGCTATGAACTCGTGCCGGAAAGTGAGGCGACTGGCTGGCAAGGTAGCTGCGAGTGTGGTTGGACTGGTAAACAGTGGCAGCGCGTCCAAGGCCCGGGAAAAACCGACATGGCCAGGTACCGAGCAAAAGCACTAATAGGATCCCCAGCTACACCTCCCGTAGCAGTCGAAGAGACGATCCTGAACGAATGGCAAAGGCACGTGAAAGCTTGGGTCCTGCAGATGGCTGCACGCAGTTACGAGCGGGCCGCTCTGCGTCTAAACGAGGCAGTTAGCGCAGCACGTGGCTCGGGACTGACTTGGACCGCCATAGGTGCAGAGACAGGAATGACACGCCAAGCGGCTCATCAGCGTTGGAACCAGCCAGAATAGCCGTCGCTGGAGAGCGAGCGATCTTTCTTGAAACAACCCGCATACTCACATGCCTATACCAGAGGACCCCATTGCTGCCGACGAATTCGATCACGGACGCAGATGCTAGACCTATGCATGGATCACCTCGTCCGGGTGAACGCCATGTCAGCGAGCGACCATTCATCTGGTGGCCCCTCATAGGCTTCCCACGGGTAATCGTCCGTGGGGGAGAGGAGCTCCGCTACTGTGTTCACGTTTCTTGTCAGCCACTCCCGCCACACTATCCGTTCAATGCGGTACTTCTGGAGTTGAGCTGCTACTGCTTCTAGGACACCGAAGCACTCTGCCAGCTCTTGGAGAGAAGTCGCAGCAACAATCCTCCAGGATCGGGCACCGTTCCTGGAGATCATGTTCCAAGCTGCCAGCACCTCAAGGCTTTCGCTCACGGCGGTTCTGGACATTTTTGTCTTAGTGACCAATTCCGTCGTTGTGAGCCCTGGCGTGCTCTCCAGGGCTTCGTAGACAAACGCTGCCGGCAAACCCAGCTCCCTGAACACCGGCCTGAGCGAGTGAATCTTTCCCTTTCGCCAAGTTAGATCCTCGGCCGCTGCGCGGAGTCCTTCGGGGATCGTCAACATATAGAGGTCACCTTTGGTTCCCCGGCCACGTTCTACCAACGTCACCAGCGGGTCATTCTCAGCCCGCAAAGCCCGCAAGTGAGAGCCAACGGTTGTGTGATCCAGCCCTGTCGCCACGGCAATTGACCGGTCACCGAACTCAACAAATCGGGATGCTGTCATATGGGCAGCCGCGCCCAACGCTCTTAGAACCATCCGACGTGCCAGCCCAGTCCGGGAGCTGGCGTATGCAGGCTCCCTCAGGGCCAGGGCGTTTCTCCAGGATCGCAGGTAGCGGTGCTCGCTGCTCGGATCTGGGTTTGAGGTTGTTCCTAGTAGGGGCTGTGTATTTGGCTGGCTTGTGGGGGATTTACGAGCATTGTTATTCCTTGTCCTTGAGCCTTGGTTTTTTCGTAGGTAGTCGATCGCGTTGTTCCAGTCCCGTTTCAGAGACGGGAGCCGATGATGGGAGGCGTAGCGGGTGTAGAACGATGCAAGCCCGGGCCAGACACCCTGGAGGACCCGTCGTTGTACCTCGACAAGTTTCATTCCGGCGGCGGCCGCCGCGGTCAGGACAGCCTGACGGGCTTCCGAGTCCGAGGCGTACCGATTAGCGTCGTACAGGCCCGACAGTGCCATCTGCTGCATTGGCCTGGACATCCGTCCGATCATCTGCGGTACTTCCAGATTTCCGTCCTCCGGGGAAAGCGGCTGTTCCAGCCGCAGCGCCCGAGCACTGGCGATTTCATCGCTCAATTCCTGGCGCATGGAGTCCCAAACCCGAACCGTGTTAGGGCGTCGTGCAACGTCGTACGCCATGCTGAGACTCATGGCGAGTTTTTGGTGGCCACCACGCTTGTGGGGTGATCCTGGTGTGCGCATGCAACCGTGGAGAAGGTTTTGGTGTGGAGACTTATCCAGTGTCCGGTATCGAGTGCCGAGAGCCTCGACAACGTCGCGCGCCTCGGAGAAAGAAACCCTTGTCTCTAGAGGTATGTAAACGTGCCGGCCACCATTGGGGGAGTGATCTTCAATCCACCGGGCCCCACAACTGTGCAGCCACGATTGGAGTGACTTCACGTCCGCTTCCACCCAGTCGATACCCGCAACAGAGGAGTCGAAGTCAAGGAAGATAGCCGAGCAGCTACCGTCCTTCCCGAAGATCCGGACCGCCGCAGGAAAAGTGGGTAGCGTCTCAGTCAACGCGCGTTCGTGCTTTTGGGGATAAGTCTTACCACCGTCACGAGACAGGCGAACACGGGGTTGACCTGCGAGAAGAGGCGCCAGTGAGGCCCATGCCTGGGCAGCATCGGAGGTCTGAGATAGCTCGCGAGACACGCCAACAGCGCTGGCTGCTGGCAGCACGAGAGCGTGCTGTTGTACGATGATTTTGTTCCTGTTCAGGGAATGAGAAATGGCCGATCCTGCCAGATCGGTTCTGCAACACAAATGAAGGCCTGTTAAGGACTTCCATACGATTTACGATCTGTCTGCCGGCAAGCTATCCGGATCGTGAATCTTCAGCTTCGAAGGCCCGCCCATGGCGGGCCTTCCTTGTATCTATGAGGCCATACGGATCGGGAGTTCATCCTGCTGAGTGAACGGATCGAGCAAGGCCAAATCTTCGCGCAAGGACCGGTCGACTGCAGAGGCAACATAGTCGGTGACAGTCATGCCTTTTGCGGCGGCGATCATGTGAACGTCCTCCGCGGTCTTGGCTGGCGTGCGGAAGCCAATGTATTTGCGGAGGCCCTTGCTGGGCCGCCCGCCTCCACGATTGATTACTGCGCTCATTGTCAGGTCCTTTGAATCTCGCACAACCAGAGGTTGTAGCTGGTTCATTGTTGATGCCACGTGCGGTCGATCGGAGTTTTGTTTACAGCTATCGACTGAGTCGAACCTAGCACCGCGCAGAGTCTGATTAGGGGATTTGTTTACAGAAAACGGTCCCGCGTGTCGCCTCCCATCGCTCGTGAAGCACAGGGTCGACCCCATCATTGAGTCTGCTCGACGCCTGGACCGCCTGTTCTCGCCCAAGGGCTCGATTGCCGGCAAGTTTGGACGAGGTAGGGCTGTGCCGCCGGTGAGGCTCAAAACGATCGTGCTCGCACGAGTAGGGCAGCTGTCAATCGCATCCACGCTATGCCATCCTTTCCTACTTGTGACAGGCGTTCAACGAGGCCGACTTGGTATGGTGGGGCCGAGTCGCTTGGCTAGGCTCTGGATAAGAATCCACCGTCTGAACATGTCTGAAACATGTTTCAGCATAGCCTAGCCGAACCCAATAGCTAGCAAGGGGAGATTAGTGGTGGCGCAAGGTCTGCCTACTCTTTCGATAACCACATCAGAGCGAGCGTTCCGGGACGCGTCCGAAGCTTTCGCTGCGCTGAAGTTACCGACCAGGATCACCCTCGAACTGCTCGTGGGTGCCGTCGAAGAAATCCGTGGCCGCCGAATCCGAATCCGTTCAACAGACCGCCTCATAGGCACTTCCATTTGTGGCCTTTGGTTGCCTGGAAAGCGACAGGAGTGGGTATTTCACCCACCTACGCCTTGGGAACTCCAGCGGCAGCAGTTCGTACTCCACGAGCTAGCGCATATGATCCTTGGGCACGACGCACGTCCAGGGGCTGGGGCCCTACTTCATGACGGCCTGCAGAATCTTCCCGCAGATCTGGTACGGAGAGCGCTCATGCGAACGGAGTTCGGAAGCGTCGAGGAAGCAACAGCCGAGTACCTTGCAGATCTGATGGCCGAGGCCATCAGAGAGATCCCCGGTGAGCCGGGTGCATTTGAGGAGGTATTCGGCTAGTGGAAATCCTTGCGGCAGTGCTGATGGCCACCTTGGCTTTGATCGTCCTGGCAACTCGACGCCCAGGAAAGGACACAAGTATTCTCTGGGCAGCGGTGCTCATCTGTATTTCATTGGTCCTGAACATCAACGCCGCATATACGTTCGTGGATGGACTTTTAGCTGGACGGAACTATGTCGACTTGGGAGCTAATCTCTTGTTGTTGGTTGGCGTCTACTTCCTTGCGCGCGCGATCCACAGAGCAGCCAGCCCCGCTTCAGAGCCAAGCTGTCGTTGGAAACTCAGGCATAACTCTGGATACACGAGTAGTGACTTACACAGATAACAGACCTCGCCGAGAGTTGCATCGCATGATTGTCGAGATTCAGGATTCTCTCGTTAGAGATCCGAGGGCTCGCGAACGCATCGGTGATGAGGGGCTGTCTAAACTGGCCCACGCCACAGGCCATTTGGAGACCCGGCCGTGGCGCTCAAGGTAGCTAGCGTCACCGCATTACTCGTTGCAGTTACCACTTGTGGAGCAGCAGCTGTTGCGGCCGTCGCCGCTAGGCAGGCACTGTCTTCCGCGTCCCGGAAACGATACGGCATCGTTCCTCTAGGGGTAACTGAGAAGGAGATTGAGCTCCGAGCCACGAGTAGGACGGACTTACCGGGCATTTTTGGCCTCGAGATCTTCGGAGAGGATGAACCGGCTGCTGTCGGACCCGTTATTGCGAAGGCGGACAATACTGTCAGGCGCAGCCTCATCCGCAGGCCAGTCTCGCTAACAACAGATTCACGATGCAGGTGGAGTGGCATCGTGGCTGCGACTCCCGAACCCCCATTCAGTGAAATCCAGGTGCAAACGTCGGTAGGGCCGGCCCCAGCATGGGTTGTGGACAATGGAAGTGATGTCTGGGCGATCCATGTTCATGGCCAGGGGAGTGACCGCCGCCAGCCCTTGCGTGGCGTTGCCAGTGCAACGGCAATGGGCTTGAACTCCCTAATCGTTTCGTATCGCAACGATGGTGACGCTCCGGCATCAGCCGACCGCCGATCCCACCTCGGAGAGTCGGAATGGCGCGACTTGGAAGATGCGCTGCAGTTCGTTTCCGATCGAGGAGGGACCAAATGCATCGTGTTCGGGTGGTCACTCGGTGCCACCATTGCCTTGAACACCCTTCAGCGTTCCAGACTCGCAAGCATGATCAAAGGCATTGTGATGGTCTCACCCGCACTTAGCTGGGAGGAAGTTCTCCGAGCTAACGCAAGCCACCAGGGTTGGCCTCCTTTTTTGGGGTCCCAAGTCGTATCGCTGCTGGGCTCTAAAGAGCTAAGCAGGCTGGCCGGGATCAGCACGCCTCTGAAGATCAGGAAATCAGACGCCTCAAGGCTGGGCCATCCGCTCAAGACACCTATCCTGATTATTCATAATAGGAAGGATTGGTCGGTACCCTTCGAGACCTCAGCCAGATTTGCTGAAACCCATCCGCAGCAGGTGGAACTCGTTGAGTTTGAGTGCGCCGGCCACACTCAGGAATGGAATTCGGACCCGGTAGGCTGGGATTTGGCAGTTCGTCGCTGGTACGGAAGGTTGTTCCAGCCAAGCACAACTGTGAGCAAAGCCGAGACAACGGCTGGTGACATTTAGATGGGGTTGAATAATGGCTGGCGGTGATACTGCCCGAGATCGGCTCGAACGGGCGGAGACCCTTGCACGCAAGGTAAATTTGTTGTTGGACGTCGTAGTGGCGGAGGGTGGCAAATCCTATGAGTTCGCCGACATACAGATGGGCGTCCGGCAGTACGGATACGAGCTGTCCAGGACCCGCTGGTGGCGCATTAGAAGTGGGGAATCGCCCGACGTGGTCCCGGTGGAGGCACTGGTTGCACTAGCCAATTTCTTTGAAATTGACCCTGTCTACCTCACAGCGGACACTGGTGACCTTCCGGAACGCATCGAGAAAGAGCTGCAACTCCTTAAGACGATGCGGCGAAACAAGCTAAAGAACATAGCTGCCCGAACTCTCGGTGATATTGATATCAAGACGCTAGACGCAATCAACGCTCTACTGGACGACGTAGAAGAGTTCGAAAGAAACGAGACCGACCCAAACTGATTCATGTTCGAAACATGTTTCAGTGGTGTTAGGGTTGAGCCATGTCCACAAGGATCGCCGCCCGCAAGCCGTCGTTAATGACCTTCAATGTAATCCACATAGGCTCGCGACAGTTCTCGAATTCTGACGGGCTGCAGCTCGTAAGTGACATCTCGACCTTGACGCATGCCTCGCGGCGGATCGGTCCTGATCAATCCTGCAGCAGCAAGGGCTTCCAAGTGTCGGTTCAGGCTAGGTCGACTGATCTCCAACACATGTTGCAATTGCCCGATTGTGGCGGGACCCAGTATGGCCAACTGACGCAGAACGTCCGCCTGCGCCCGACTGCCCATGAAACTTATTGCAGCCTCAACATTGGAGGGCAGATTGGGGCGGATGAGTCGCGGCATGGGTCCATCTTGCCGGACTATGCACCAAACTGCCGCCTGATCGTTGGATTAACTCTATTGGTAAATAATAGAGTTGATCTTTGGCTGATGGAGATCCGTCGTCAAAGGTGGCTTCGTATCAATGAGTCAGCCACAGATTGGCCTAGCCGTCAGCCTTGTTCCAGCCTTTCTGCTCGGCGCGTTCCAAGCGATGGACTTGATGTTGGGGTCCACGAAAGCACCGAGAAGCCCATGGGGGAGGGGACAGGTTTTGAAGAACAGCTGCCGTTCGGCACACAACGTCCGTCGGATCCGTCAGGGCCTAACTGCCGCAGGCACGGTTCGGTGATGAAGCGATGACAGCCCGTAAAGTCATTACCGGCGCTTCGATTGTTGCGCTGCTGACTGTTGGGCTCGTCACTGTTGTCTTGGATGACAGTGATCCGGCGCAGGCGGCCTCATCTTGTGCTGCACCCGCCAGCGTAGCCGCCGGCCCTGCCCAGGCCGGGGGAGTGGCCGGGTTTGATGCCGGACAGATGAAGAACGCCCAGGCGATCATGAATGCGGCGAAGGCCCTGAAGTTGCCGGTCGCTGCGCAGCTGATCGGGATTCAGGCCGCGATTGGTGAGTCCATGCTGCGTGTCATTGACTACGGCGACGGGGCCGGGCCTGATTCACGTGGGCTGTTCCAGCAGCGCGCCAATGGCGCGTGGGGATCGTACGCAGACCGGATGGACCCTACCATTTCGGCGACGAACTTCTTCAAGGCCCTTCAGCAGGTGGAGGGCTGGGAAGCCCTCGAACCGACTATCGCGATCCACCGGACGCAGCGGAACGCGGACCCGAACCACTACACGAAGTTCCGCGCCCAGGCCACAGAGGTCTTCAAAGCCTTGGGTGGGGAGTCCGGCGCTGCGGTGGACCCGTCCGGCGTCTGCCCGGCTGAGGGCAACCAGGTTGTGGGGGACTTGGCCGGTAAGTGGGTCGCTCCCATGGAAGGGGCGACCAACAGCAGCGGCTACGGACCCCGTCCTGCACCTCCCGGCACCGCCGGGGGAGTGCTGGCGAACTTCCATTACGGCATCGACTTCGTTCATCCCGGAGGACCGGGAACGATCGTGGCCCTGACGGATATGAAGATCGTCAAGGTCCGCAATCTTGATGGCCTGTTCGGCACCGGCGTTACCGGCCAGACAGTGGATGGAAAGCTCACCATCGGCATGTACCACATGGAAGCAGGCTCGGTGAAGGTCAAGGAAGGCGACACCGTGGCCGCCGGAACACCGTTGGGCACCGAAGGCGCAACGGGCAACGTCACCGGCCGCCACCTCCACATGGAGTTCTTCGCCGGCGCCCTGCCCAACCCCATGGTCCCGATCAATCCCACCATCGACCCCACCCCGATCATGAAAGAGAAAGGCATTCTCTGATGCGCAAGCACCTCGCACTCACAGCCGCACTTGCCGCCGCGCTCTCGCTGAGTGCCTGCGCCGGAAACGCGGGCACCGAACCGGCAGCCGATTCGACCCCCACGGTGAACACCGGACAGCCCGGCCAGGAGAGCCACAATGCCGACGACGGCCACGACCACGGCGCCGATGAGCACTACGGCGTCCCCGAGGTGACGTGGGACGCCGCCTCAGAGAAAGCAGTCAAGGACACCGCGGCCAAGGTCATGGGCCTGTTCGCCCGGCCCGATGTTCCGGAAACAACCTGGTTCTCTGACCTCGCCCCGCATCTCGCACCGGAATACGCCGAGGATGCCAAGTACATTGACCCGGCCAGGGTGCCCATCCGCAAAGTCACGGACGGACCGGCCATCAGCCGCGACGCCGGCAACCCGATGACGGTCACCGCAACGTTCTCCACGGGTGCGGGCCGCTGGACGATGCTCCTGCACCGGTCCGGACAGCAGCAGCCTTGGTTGGTAACAGCTATATCCCCCCAAGACCCGACCTCATGAACCCAAAGACAGAACCTGAAACGAGCGAGAGGAACCATCCGATGAGCACGAACTGGCAAGGGAGCGAACGGAAGAGCCGCGCACCCATCAGCCTGACCGATACCGAAGCCGAAGCCGAAGCCATCGCAACGGATCCGGCCATGATCATCCACGCCGTACCGGATGCCGAACCGGCCGCAGCCGAACCGAAGGCGGAGACGGTGGTGGATCACCGCGAAGCGCCGTTGGTCAGTGGCCGCCGCAGCGCGGCTGTCCTGCGCAAGGAGAACGTGAACGACCAACTGCCGCCGGCCACCGGTTGGCAGGCATTCCTGCGGGCAGTCAGCTTCGGTCTGATCAGCCCCAAGGTTGGCACGGCCGAGCTGGCACGTCGGGCGGATCTGTCCGCGATCCAGCGCGTGTACTCCCGCCCGATGCAGATCATGGTCGCCCAGCCCCTGGGCGGGGTGGGTAAAACGATGTGCAGCGTCGGGCTTGGTTCCACGTTCGGGATCCACTCCGGCCAGCAGACGCTGGTGTGGGACAACAACGAAATGATGGGCACCGCCGGCGTCCGGACCAACGCGAACGACTCCACCCGGACGGTCTGGGATCTGTTGAACGTCCTGGAGTCCTTCGAGACCGTCACCGCCCGCAAGGGCGAGCTGTCCTACTACACCCGCCATCAGGGCAACAACCAGTTCTCCGTCCTGGTCGCGGACGAGGACGCGGACCGGATGAAATCCATTGGTGCCGATGAGTTCAACCGCATCCACACGGTGGTCAGCCGTTTCTACGACACCATCATCGTGGACACCGGGAACAACACCCGCTCAGCGAACTGGCTCGCCTCGATCGAGGTCACCGACCAGCTCGTGATCCCCACGACGCTCAAGCGCAACGCTGTCGTCTCCGCCCTGCGGATGATCGAACAGCTCGAATCCATGTCCGAGCGCACCGGCAACCCACACTACAAGGACCTGGTGACCAACGCCGTCATGCTGGTCACCCAGGGCGGCGGGGCGAAAGTCTCCGCAGCCGAGCAGGCGGAGCTTCGCGAGAACCTTGCCTCCGCGGTACGGGTCCTGATCGACATCCCCTACGACGGGGCGCTGGATACCGGCTCGATCATCGACTGGCAGCTCGTTGGTGACCCGGCCCGCCGGGCCTTCGAACGTGCCTCAGCGGAAATCGCCGAAGGCCTCCTGGCCATTGACCGCGCCACCTCCACCAAAACCACCGACCTCTAGGAGCAGAAGAAACATGTTCAGCACCATCAGCAACGAAATCATTATTCGGTCCGCCGTGCCCATGATCGACAACCCGCTGGACGGCGTCACTCCCAGCATCAGCGTCCTCGGCGTGAAATTCGAAGGAGCCGTCCAGCTTGTCCTGGGCGCGCTCTGGGCTCTCGTGCTGGTCCTCCTCGCCGGCGCTTTCCTGTGGAACCTCATGAAGTGGGGCGTCGCCCGCAACCGCGGCCACTCCGACGACATTGAAGAAGGCGCAGCAGGGGCCAAGAAGACCGGTGTCGCCTTCGGCATGGCAGCCGGGGCAAGTGTCATCCTCGGTGCCATCCTCGCGATTGCCGGTTCTGCCAGCAACCCTGCCCCGCCGGCTCCGGCCGCTCCTGCGGCTGCTTCCTCTGTGCAGATTACTTCGGTGGAGGTCTAGCCCATGCGGAAGCACTGGAAACTCCTCACAGCCTTGGGGGCGGTGATCCTGGTCATCGCGGTTGCCGTCGTCCTGCTGAACCCACCAGCCCCACCGGCAGCCAAGCAAGATGACCCCAGCTCACTGCAGGCCTCCGGGAAGTTCGGGTTCCCCGTCTCCGGGATCAGGATCGGCGAAGGCGGGACCAAAACCGCCAGCGACGGCAAAACCATCACCGGCTACAACGGCAGTTGCGACTCAGCCGCCCAAGCAGCCGCCAACTACACCCACCTCATCGAGGACGTAAACGTCTCCACCTGGGCTCAGCAGAAAAAGACCTTGGCTGAGGTTGGTAAGGCTGGGGCCTGGACGGAGAAGATCACCTCAAAAGGGGATCTTCTGACCACTTCAAAGGAACTATCCAGTCTGTCTTTTGACGGTGGCTGGGTTTACCGCTCCGATGTTGCCGCTGGTGGTCTGTACCGGGTGGCCAGTTGCGAACCTAAAGAGGCTGCTGTGGTTCAGGTGTTCTTTGGGGCCACCAGCGCCAACGTTAAGGCAGCTCCAAGTGCATTCTTCCAAACGGTCACCTTTGCACTGGTTTGGGATGGCGATTGGAAGGTTGCCGATGCTGCGATTGTCGCAAATGGCCAGGATTTCGGCGGCAGGGTCAAGGACGCCGGCCCGATGAGCGTGGGAACCAACATGGATGATGAAGCCACACCGGTTCTCCGGGACGATCTGGTCAACGCCTTCTTCAAGGACAAGACCCGTGAAGGGTGGGTTGAGTATGCAAACGCTAAGCGTTAGCAGTACCGTCCGCCTGGTCGCAGTCTTTCTGGTGTTGTTCCTCAGCTTTGGGGTAATCGTCGCCGGTCCCGCACAGGCAGCCGACGAAGTGAGCAAGTCCGAGAAACTGAACGCCGACCAACTCAAGCGCCTCTCTGGTCTGCCCGAGGACCAACGCGTCAAAATCAAGGACAGGCTAAACCAGGAACTGGGCAAGTCAGTCTGTGCCGATCCGTGGTTCTTCGGACTCATGGGCGGAAACGACTGTGAGAACGTCTCTGCCAAAGCCTTCGGCACCTTCCTGACCACACCCGAAAAAGTGCTGGATTACGACGGGAAAAACACCGTCCCGTTCTGCGCCGCGCTTCCAAATGTCGGTGCGCCGGATTCGGGTACCGCCTGGTGCGCCCAAGGGGCTGTATTCAGTAAGTTCGCCCCGATTGCCGGCGTGGTGATGCGGACGGCCATCTCGGCGATGCCGGGCGGTCAGGTCGTCCTGGGCACGGTCGATACCGTGGCGTTCATCGCGAACGCGAAAAATGGCTTCGAGGACTTCGCTAACACGGTTAAAGCCGAGGGCGTGAAGTCCACCAACGAGGTGCTGAACAACCTGTTGAAGGTCTCCGAATTTGTGGTTGACGACGGTTTCCGCGCAACGTGGGCATTGTTTTCCGGAATCGGCATCATCGTCATGGGTTTGATGTATTTCAAGCTCTGGAAAGACGTCTCAAACGAAGAGATCGACATGGAATCCGTCAGGGACTCGCTGTTCTGGTACGGACCTCTATCCATGATCCTGGTGCTGTTCGGTCCTCCGATCGGCTACGTGATCAACGGATGGATGAGCGGCATCACTGAAGGGATCACGTTCTGGACCTCAAGCAGGGTCACGGATTTTGGTGTCGCTATCTCCCGATTCGCCTCCTATGAGTCCAGCGGCGCATTCGGCCCCCTGGCGGCTGTTTTGCTGTTCGGGCTGTTGTTCCTCTCAGCCTGGGCCATGCTCGGGTTGCTCGCGCTACAACCTTTGGCCCTGTATCTGCTGGGGCTGGGTATCGCGATCATGATCGGCTTATTGATTCACCCGAAATACCGCCAACGAGTAGGCAAGATCGCCTCATTGTGGCTCGGCATTTCCTTCTCGAAACCGTTGCTGCTGCTGATCATGGGTGCGGTGTTCAGTTATATTTCCACCCGACCAGCCTTTAGTGGTGAGGGTGTGGACGATGGCATGGTGAACGCCACATCGGTGTTCCTGGCCGCGGCCGCGATGTGCGTTCTGGCCTTCGCCCTGCCGATGCTCTACAAGTTCGTCCCGATCATGCCAGCGTCCTCGACCAGCCTTGGTGAGGGCCGCCAGTCCATCGCCGGGCCATCAATGGTCGCCGGAGCAGGCGCGGCGATCTCCTCGGCAATCAGGCAGAAACGGACCGCCCAAGTCCAGTCCGGAGCAAACCGTGGCGGAGGTCCTTATGGCGGCGCGGCGGCCACAAAGGGCCCATCTTCGATGACACCGCAATCAGAGGGCCAGGGCGGTTCCGGACTTGGATCGAACGGCTCCGGCATCTCCGGACGCCGCAGTGCAGCCTCCAGGGTTCCCAACGAGCAGGGTACTTCTTCCTCGGGCCAAGACCGTCAAGGCAGTCATGCCCAGGGGCAGCCGGAAACCCGCACGATCGGGGAGCTGCAGAAAGCAGACCGCGCCGCGACCGGCGGTGCCAAAGCGGCACAGGCTTTGAAGACCGGTGCCGGGGCAGTGGGCCGGGGATCGGTGAAGGTTGCAGCCGGTGGCGCGACGGCGTTCCTGCTGGCGGGCCGGGAAGCGGCACGTCAGGCCTCCATGCGCGGGCAGCGTTCCGCCCGTTCGATGGCACCGGATACCGACCACATCAGTGGTCGGTAACAGAAGTACGGCAAGGAGTAGGTAGTCATGGGAAGAATGGTTGTTGTCGGCGGCGAGGTCCAGAGCCGTGGCCTGTTCGGGGGAAACCGGACGGCACCGGAATGGATCGGCTTGTCCGTTTCCATCGGCGCCGCCCTGATAATCATTTTGGCCGGCGGCAGCCAGATCGTTGCCCTGATCCTCGCCGCGGTGTTGGTTCTGGCAGGAGTCATCCTGACCACGCCCAACAAGCTCTCCGGCCACCGCTCCCTGGGCGCCATTTTCGTTGAGGTCCGGCACAAGAAGGTCCGCGCCAAGAACAAGTCCCTGGTCTACGTCCCGGTGAAGGACCGCCCGCAGACACGGATGATCAAGGCCGGGAAAAAGGACAGTGACCGCGCCGACGAGAACGGCATGATCGAAGTCCCTGTCCGGCACAAGGAGAACGCCCCTCTCATGGTGGGCACCGTCCGCCACTTCTCCATCGATACCCCGGAAGGTCCGCTGGTCATCTTCCGGCATCAAGGCAAGGTCAAGAAGTCCTACTACACGGCCACGATGGAAGTCATGGGTTCGTCCTCGGGAATCCGGGAGGAATACCGGAAAGAATCAGGACACGTCGCCCGTGGCCAGTACCTCGCCCGGTTGGCCCGCCGACAGTCCCTGGTCACCCATATCCAGACCCTCGCCCGCGCCGTGCCGATGGACTCGGCCGACCACCTCCTGTGGGTCAAAAAACGCGTCGCACAGAATGTTCCACGGATCCTCTTGGAGTCCTACGGTGACCTGTGCGAGACGACCCGCTCACGCTCCGAACAGCACCGTACCTACGAGACGTTCCGGATCCCCGGCTCCCCGGCACTGTACCGCCGCGCGGAAGCGTACGGGTCAGGGGACGAAGCTATCGGTCAGGCGATCTATCAGGAAATCCGCTCAGCCATGGCCCAAGCGTCCATGATGGGTTCGATCACCAACTCCCGGCCCCTTGGACCCCAGGCCATGGCCGCGCTGCTGCGTCACCTGCAGGACCCGGACTTCGACATTGACGACTACGACGGTGCCAACCTGATGGACTGCTGGCAGCACCTTGACGGTGCAGCGTCGCCCATCTCGGTGGTAGTGAATGACCACTGGCACATCCGCACCGGCTACGTGCCGGCCCCTGCATTCAGTCCCGCACCCATCCCGGTCGAGGCGTTGGAAGCGATCATCAGCGGCATCCAGCCCGCGGTCGTGCACTCGGTGTCCATGGTCATGGAACTTGAAGACGCCCGCAGCGCCCGGTCCAAGGCTCGCTCAGATGCCGCCATGGACAGGGCCACGGGCAACAAGGTCGCCAAATCGGGTGTCGTGACCGATGGCACCGAAGAAGTGTTGATGGGGGCCTCCCACCAACGTCTCCTGGATCTGAAGCCCGGCTCCGGCCATCACGGCGCGGCTTACGGGCTGTATATCTCCTTCGCGGTGGAAGACGCGAACGAGATCCTGGCCACCACCGACATCGTTGAGGCAGCAGCTTCCGATGCCGGTATCGAGTTCATTGACTGGTTGGATCACCGCAACGACCTTGCCCTGATCGCCACCATGCCGTTCACGAGGGGAATCCGATGAGCACCACGAACGATGTCAAGCGTTTCAGCCTGCCGTGGGCTGTGGCCAGCAAATCCAAGCGGACACTCCGGGCTCAGGCCCGCGCCGGGAAGCTGGAGCTTGAAGCATCTGCATCCGGCACCGCCGCCGAGGGTTTGCGGCGCAATAAGCCGTTGAGTAAGCGGGCGGTGAAGAAGGCCGAGAAGAAGGAAGCCAAAGACCGTGAGCTGATCGAGGCCCAAGCGACCGCAAAGACCCGCTGGCACCACGAACGGAAGTGGACGTTCGCCTCAAAGCTGGGCTTCTACGATCCTGCAGCACCGGGTGTGCCGTCTTCGACGCGGCAGATGGAGTTCTCGCATATGGCGATTGCTTCACCGCCGACGTCGCACCGCGGCCTGGTGTTCGGGGTCGATGCCGGTTCGGGGTGGATGATCGTCCATGACCCGTTCACCGCCTATGGTGACACCCTGGAATCCCCGAATGTTTGCTACATCGGTGACCTTGGGCAGGGGAAGTCCTCGGCCATGAAGACCTGGGGTGTGCTCCGTCAGCTGGTCCTCGGCCGCCGCGTGGTCGTGATCGATAAGAAGTACCAGAAGGACGTTGGCGGGGGAGAGTACACGCCGCTTGCGCGGAAGCTCGACGTTGCCCCGGTCCGGTTCAGCATCGGTGGCGGTGGATCCCGGATCAACATTCTGGATCCCCGTATCGCTGCCCGGTTGAACGAGGAAAATCACGACAGCGCAGAGTCGCTCAGCACCCCGGCCGGCCAGTCCATGCTGGTCCGTGCCGTCATGGAAGAAGCCCTCCGCCGGCCGATGACACCCAAGGAAGGCAAAGCAGTCCGCATGGCACACCGGCAGGCGTTGACGGAGGCGAAGAAAGCCGGGGAAGTCGCGCACATCGGGCACGTCCTCAAAGCCCTGTACGCGCCCAACGAAGCCGCCGCGAAAGCCACTGACCTGACCGTGGAAGAGTTGCGTGAGTGGGGCCAGGACCCTGCTTTTGAGCTTGAACGCATGATCGAGGACGATCTGGCCGGTTTGATCGACGGGGAGACCAGCTCCGACATCCAGCTCAACGCCGGGCTGACCGTCTTTGACGTGTCCCTGCTCCCGGAGGACGGACCGGCGCTGCCGATCGTCATGACGATCATCAACACCTGGCTGGCGAATACCCTCTACCGGCAGGAAGAAGCGGTCCCGACGGTGTTGCTGATTGAAGAGGCCTGGCACACCGTGCAAGGCTCGGTGGCCACGGTGACGCGCCGCAACACCAAACTCTCCCGCGCCCTGTCCCTGTCGTGCCAGTTCGCGTTCCACCACATCTCCGATATCCCGGCAGACAGTCCGGCGATCTCCATGCTCAAAGAATGCGGAACGGTCCTGCTGTACAAACAGCAAAAGAGCGCCGACGCGCTGGCCTGCGAAGAGATGTTCACCCTCCCGGCTGGGACGGCCGAAGTGATCACGAAGCTGGTCAAGGGGACGTGCCTGTTCAAAATCGACCAGTTCGATCCTTTCGAAGCCATCCACGTCCGCAGCCCGTTGGAGGTGGAGCTGACCGACACGGACGGTGCCATGAAGTCCACCTCCACGATCGCGTTCACCGAAGAAACCAGCACCGACGAAGCCATGGAGGTTCTCCCGGTATGAGCAAGCAAACGTCAACAGACACTCTTCTGAAGCTGGGCCTTGCCGGATCCGTCGTCGTCTTGGCGGGCCTCGCCTGGGTCTCAGCATTCTTCGGTGAGATGCTGACACCCACGGGGATGCCCTGGACGAACTTCACGGAGTTGGTGGCCCGGTTCAAGGAGGGCACCTTCGTCTGGCCAGGAGCTGCAACATACATCCTGATCGTGCTCGCGATTCTTGCTTTCCTCGGCATTGCGTTAGTGACCATCGTGCTTGGGGGCAGCAAGCCGAAGGACGACGGCCTGCCCAGGTACAAGGACCTCGAACCCCGGATGGGCAAGAAAGCAGCCTTGGCCAAAGCCCGGCAGTCACTCCACCTTCCCGAAGACGCTGCCGAAGCGGACATCATTGTCCCTGCGTTCAAACTCGACAGCAAAGTCCTCTACGTCCAGCATGAAGATTCCATGTGGGTCTACGCGCCGCAGCGTTCAGGAAAGACCCTCTATATTGCGGTCGGGATCGTGTTGGATGCGCCGGGCCCGGTGCTGGCGACGTCCACGAAGAATGACCTGTTGATGTACACAGCGATAGCCCGCAAGCGGCGCGGCCGCGCGCAGGTCTTCGACTTGCAGGACATTTCCGGTTGGCCTGACACGATCAGTTGGAGCCCCGTCGCAGGATGCGAAGACCCGGACGAAGCCCTTGCCCGGGGCAAAGCCTGGGCCGGTGCCCAGCCGATGGGGAACGTGAAGAATGGCGACTGGTTCAATTCCAAGGCCGCCGCGATCCTGGGCCGGTTTCTGCACGCCGCGGCGCTCGATGGTGGAACGATTGAGGACGTCGTGCGCTGGTCCAACAACTTCGCCGATCCCGAACCTCTGGAAATCCTCCGCGAACATGGGGCACCGGCCGCGTTCGCTGAACGCCTGCAAGCGCTGACTTCCTCCCGTGCCGGCGAAACGGTGGACTCCATCCAGGAGACCCTTGCCGGGTTGCTTGAGCCTCTGTCGTCGCCGAAGGCCCTGAAGTTCCTCACCCCTGGCGAAGGACAAGGCTTCGACGTCGAAGACTTCCTCTCCGGCGCCAACACCCTCTACCTTGTGACTGATGGGGAAGATTCCCCGGTCGCTCCGCTGGTGACAATGTTCGCGGACCACGTCTTCCGTAAAGCCCAGAAGATCTCCCAGACCCGCGCCGGGGGACGCCTGTGGCCGGTCTTCACCATGGTTTTGGACGAAGCACCCAACGTCGCAGCGTTTCCGAAGATGGCCGGTGCCCTTTCGGACTCCGGCGGGCGCGGTATACGCATCATCGGGTTCAGCCAGTCCTTCGCCCAGAACCGTGCCCGTTGGGGAGACGATGGGGCCAAGGCAATCCGCGGCACCTCGTCCGTGCGTCTGTTCCTTCCCGGGCTGGAGGAAATGGCCGAACTTGAGACCGTGGCGAAAGCCGCCGGAACCACCCACCGCAAGCGCATCTCCACATCACAAGGAAAGGGTGGGTCCTCGAAGACCACCAGTGAAGAGGAACGCCCAGTGATCCGTGGCCACGAAATCCAGCAACTTCCCCAAGGCAAGGCCTTCATGCATTACACGAACGTCCGCCCGGCCGTTGTGGAATTGACCCCCTACTGGGAACGGGAAGATGTTGAGCAGATCAAGAAGGACAAGAAGGCCGCCGAGGCCATGACTCGCCGGATCACCGCATGAGCCAGGACCCATACGCCGACCTCCCGCTACCGGATGAGGGACCGACACCGGAGGATTCCTATACCGAAAGTGATGCACCGGCTGGCGTTGACGGCGACGGCGTTTTGCCCTCTGTGGAGGAACTGGTCTTGGACCATGACGGCCAGTTGGGCCAGCTCCGCGCAGACGTCGACGGATTGGCCGGACTGGTCGGGGATCTGATCCGGACGCCGCCCGCTGGGAAACCAGCGCCTTGGAATTGGAAGGAACTGGACGGACCTGGCGCAGCGGCGCTCTTGACGGAGCTGCGCGCCTGGGTTGACTGGTACAACGGCCGCTACGGGGTAACGGCCGATTCAAGGATCCCCGGCTGCTGGTACCGACACGGGCCCGTCGTGGAAGAGCTCACCGGGGTATGGATCGGTTGGCGGGCAGCCTACTACGGCCACAAAACACCGAACGATGCTCCGGCGTCTTGGCATGAACGGATCCTCTGGCCGGCCATTGCACGGATCATCAAGAGCAACTGGGGCCTGGCTGCGTGCATACCCGCGCACAAGGACCCGCGCCCCAAGGCCGAGCCCTCCACCGACGACGGCTTCTCAGAATTCATCTCCGCCCTAGGCCCTCAATGAACATTGTTTGTGTTGCTGTCCCGCGGCATCAGCGGCAGGGACGGTACGGATGTGAAGAGTGCGCGCAGGCTCTCGTGAGCGCCGTCCGTGAACAGTCCACCCCGCGAGAGGCTGTCGAGCACTTCAGTGCTGCTGCGCGTGAGGCCCGCGAGGAAATACGACGTCGTCAACGGTGGTGGGTCCGCAAAGATCCTGCAGAGCCCGGTCGTGATTTCGCGTTTGCGCTGGCAGCCAAGGAAGTATCCGCTATCGAAGCGTTCCGGGTTGAGAGCCCGCGAGAGCGGGGCTTCCCCACCCGGCAGGCCTATGAGACGTTCAAGAAGGACGAGCTGGGATTTGTGGGCAGTCCTGCATTCCTGAGCTATTACGAAACCATGGCGTTGCTGGCCGGGTATCCGTCGGCCTACGCCATTGGCCCTGATCCATCGGTGATCGAGATGTTGGAACAGCACCGCAAAACGATCTGGGACAGCGTTCCTGAAAACGTCCAGCGCGTACTGCACAACCACGCCAAGGATGATTACAACCGCTGGGGCCGGATCCCCGGTGAACCGGTGCAGCAGCTCGGATCATGGATCGCTGAGCACGGCCAGCTTCCGCTGCCCGTGGTGACGTACCGGCAGGAGTCCCGTGCCTACCTGCTGGACCGGCAATGGTGGGACCGTCTTCTGGCGCTGGCCCCAGGGGACACCATCAGTTGGGATGACCGTCCGGTTTCGACCTCGGTCGATCCGGGGTTCACCCGGCAGGGGGCACCGGGTCTGGGCGCCGGTGAGGAATGGAGCCCCGAGAACCGAAACGTTCACTTCATCATCACCGCAACCAAGGGCTTTTATCTGGGGTCGGCAACGACGATGCAGTTCAATGAACACGAACTCATTCTCAAACCCGGTCAGCTGTATCGTGTCGCGGGCTTCCGGCAGCACAGCACCCAGGACATGCTGGGCAGACGATATGGGGCAGGGCACCGGGTCTATATCGTGCTGGAGGAAGAACCAGGGGCTTAGCGGCCTAAGGGGCCGCTTGTGGGCCTATGTTCGGTCCCGCGTTGGATGGGCCATCCCGTCGGCGGGGTTCCTTCAGGGCTTGGGCGGCCTGTTCGAGAAGCTGTCGGATGGGTTCGGAGGCTGCAGGGTCTGCGCGCTGGCTGCGTTGGGCACTGTGGTACCAGTCGAAGCGCTCTTTGATCGCGTCGATGCTTTTGGGTGAGTTCGTTCCGACTCCCAGACTGACGGAGTGGTCCAGCGCAGGGCGCTGGGTATCTGCTTGAGCCCGTACGGCCCTGAGGGCTTGGTTCTCTTTGCCTTGGTGGACTAACCTTGATTCAGAAGCAACAGCTGGCCCTCCGCCTCTTTGAGAGCCGACAGTTGGCTGGACCCCCGGACTTGGCTGCGGCAGATGGGGGTTGCTTCCTTTAACGGGCAACCCGGTCCGGGCATGCAGCACCGTAGTGACCGGCGCGAGTGGTTGAAACCATGCCCCTTCTGCTCTGGCCATCTGGTGGTAGAAACTCCAGGAAGACAGGTCAGCGGCCCACAGCAGATGCTCATCACGTGGTGAGACGGCCTCCACTGTCACCTGCCTGTCCAACAGCCCGGCTTTACGCAACCTGGCCACTACGTCCTGGTCCTGTCGGTTGGCGTCCGGGCTGTGTTCCTCATTGACGCGTTCGAAGACCATCAGCCGGGGTGGATTTTCGCGGCCGGATTGGGTGGCAGCGCGGGCAAGGGTAGTGATGCATTCCTCCCGCGCCTTCGCCATGCCGTCACCACCGGTCCTGACTTCCGTTTGAACAGTGACAATGCTGAAATCCACGGTCTGCGCGAGGTAGTTGTTCAGCTCCAGGATCCGCGGACGTAGTTCCGCAACGGGGCCGAGTTTCCCAGCGTACGCCTCGGTGGTGTGCCAGTAGTCAGCATCAACGATGCGTTCGAGCTCTTTGCGAACGATCTCCAACGACTCTTTGGGGATCGTGACTCCACTCATGGTGTAGAACGGGCGCTCACCGTAGCTGTTGCCCGGCGGGCGAAAGCTCTCATCGACGAACACCACTGGCCCGGGAGTGCGGGCGTACAGGATGCGTAGACGCTCCTGTGCCTCCCGCTCGCGAAAACTCCCCATGTTCTCCCTTTGCCATCAGCCGGGCCTGCCGGCCAGTCAAACCAGCCTACAGGCGGGGACCGCGCTGGCATTGTTTCGGCCCGGTGCCAACTCGTGGGGATCGACTTGAGCAGATGTACGAGGTCTCGGCAGAGACGCATCCTAGGGTCGGCCCGGAATAACAGTGGCTGAGGCCGGAGTAGGACCAAGAATGTCGGAGTGAACCGCGAGAATGGACAGGTGCACTCCGATGATAATAATCAGGACCTCAATGGATTAGATCCGGTGGAAGCCGCTGACCCCGAAACTCTTCCTGCCAACTCAAGTGTGGCTGGTTTCAGCGGGCAGCTGTCGAAGGGTCTTCGGGATCCGATGGAAGGCATCGGCAAGCAGCTGGCCAGCAGCCTGACGATGAGCGGGATCGTCAACTACAAGAGCCCGCTGCTGGACATGAAGGTACCCAGCGCCCTGACTGGTTTCAGCGAGCAGCTGTCGAAGGGTCTTCGGGATCCGATGGAAGGCATCGGCAAGCAGCTGGCCAGCAGCCTGACGATGAGCGGGA
>NZ_JARDAN010000013.1:0-180230 GCF_040560085.1 Paenarthrobacter sp. CC6
CCTCCTCCACACCCCAACCCCTTCCCACCCGACCCTCCTCCACACCCCAACCCCTTCCCACCCGACCCTCCTCCACATCACTTCTTCTGTCTGTTAGCGCGAATAGACCCGCCGCCCGATAGTGCGCGTAACGTGATGCACGCGAAGCTCAGAGTTGATGCCGATTCGACCGCGAGCTAAGTCCTGAGACAACCCGAATGGTGTGGTCATGGCTCCTCCATAGATCAAGGGGCCGCAAGTATTCCCACGCCCTGGCCGAAGGGGGGCAAGTTGCGGCCTGGGAGGGCTATCGGATGACCCAGCATCTGGGCACAGCTAAGAAGAGTGACAGCTTCGTCTTTTGTAGAGGCCGGTGTTCCCATTTGGGATGTGTACCTCGCCGTACCATTACGGATACGACGTCGATGGAGTCGAGAATCAGAGCTTTCGAGGCAATAGTGCGGCCTTCAAAGCCCTAGTTCAGATTTTATGGCGAGTTGATCAGCCCACTTCCTGCGTCAAAATGCCATCTACCACTTTTAACAGGGCAAGAGGGCGATCGAAGTCCCTATTCGGAATTCGGTAGGACGGGGCCCTCCTGTTTCACGTGAAACGACCTCCAGGCACTGAAATGGCCAGCACCCTCTGCTCGGTGTTTCACGTGAAACAGGACCAATCGGATCCGTTCGACACCACGGTGATGGCACTACGACAGCACTACAGGGTAGGCCAACGGCGACTGAATCCGATCCCGACAATTGGATTCATTCACCGTCTCGTCCGGAAACGCAACGGAGTAGATGTCTCAGGATCCAGCGATGAAGTATGCGCGGGGTCGGCGAGGAGTCGTACCAGCGGCTGCACAGCAAACGCGTATGCGCCTTCAGTGCTATCGGCGGCCTCGGAAGTTCTTTCATCGGCCCCTACCGGGACGTATGCCCTCAGGGAGGCCGCTCCGGATGCTCAGCGGGCCCTGTAAGGCGATCGCGGCCTTTCCCGAACCAGATTCCGGGGCAGCGGCATGCTGTCCGCTCTAGGCGTGCTTCCATGGCTGCCAGAGCCCTGAAGTGGCATGAAGTGGCAGAGTTGCGACCAGCAGCCTCTAGGCTGGTGTAGAAGCGCTCGTATGACCCGCAGTACCCCTTTAGCCGACTTCCGCGAAATGAAGGTTCAAGAGTCTGAACCAGGCCCATTCAGGAAAGCATCAGAACGTTCCACCTCCAAGCAGACTCGTTCCGCTGAGACCTCTCCGCGGTACCCCGACAGAGACACGGACTCTCTGTTTCACGTGAAACGTATCCGTAGTTTCACGACGACCGGTGTCCCGGGAAGCACACTCGAATCTGATCACAAGCAAGACAGCCCATCGCTGCCGCCGTTAGGACTCTTTGCTGCTTGCTGTTTGCTGCTGCGGAGCGAGCATCTCATGAGGAACACGGGGAGTGACCGGAACGCCCGTGTGGCTTGCTGCTTTGCCTTTTGATTCGCAGCCACCGAGAAGTAGCTCAAGGGCGGGATTGCCTCTTCTCTGAGGATGATCGTGTCACCCGACCGCAAGAGTGTTCAGCCTGACGGCCTAAGCCCATGTCGACGATCGCAGCAGGTCTACAGTACGCCATGTGATTTCAGGTATTCAGCTGTCGGATTGGCGGGTACGCCGTCAGCGTGTCCAGATTCCGCACATTGCCCTGTGGGCTAATGGCGACAACTCTTCGCGACGGAACACCAACGGCATGCCGGGCTATGGGTCGTTTCACGTGAAACCGAACCACAGAACACTCTCTAGCCAGCGGCTACGGAGGGCACCTATTCTCTCAGTAGACTCAGAGCGGCTCCTCGCTGAACCCTTGTGTGTGTGGGGCGGACTGCGACGATGCCTACTGCGACGGCCGAATAGGATCACGAGATACTTGCCCATGCTGATCCCGGGTTCTGATTGCTGAGGCAGGGGAACTCTGACAGCTACTCGGCCCCCACGCCACGCCAACTGCGGCCACCGTTCAGTGCCTCCAGGTGGCGCACTGTTTATGCGGAGCCAGAGGACTGCATGGACGTCAACATGAGGCAGCTCGTATCTCAGTCGCTATGGTCATTCGTGACAGAACATCCGATGATTTACGCACCTAGGTGCTCGGCATCTTAGGCACGTTCGGCGCAATGCTCCGTCAGCAGCCACAGGTGTCGGCCTTCATTCCAGTTCTGTCATCCCAGGCTGAGACCGGGAGGGGATCACCCTACCGTCCGCGCCAATCGCCAGCCTAGGCGAAGGCCTCAACTCTGTCGTGCTCTCGGATGGTTCAGGATCGATCCTCGCCATCATTCCCAAGTTATCCGCAGGAGAGCCCTCTTCTTATGCACATAGTTATCCACAGGCTTATCCACTGCGGGTGTTCAATCTCACCATCCCACTAAGAGAGCCAAGACAGTGGGACATCTATGGCATCTTTTGGGGAAGTTGATTCCAATGCACAAAGCCCAAACTGCTGAGGCTCGAAAGTTCCGAAATTGCGCAAGAATACAGCGCTTTTACGTGTCATAAACCCCTGTTGAAGCTCAATTTCTACCACTCGGGATCAAACCCAGAACAGGCCTTGCCGCATCACTTCAGGCCATCCGGCGAACGGGCTCTGAGGAAGCCGTCGAGTCATATTCGCTCGCTCGTTCGACCCACATCGGCCGAACGTTATCCCCAAAGATATCCACAGGCTTATCCACTGCGATATGCACAGTTGTAACGGGCAGTTTAGACCACGACGAGGTAATGGTCCCCTCTGCGTTTCACGTGAAACAAGCGGAGATGATGGCCCTATGCAGCGCCTGCAGGTGCGCCGGCTGATGAGGTCGTAATAGGGGAGCCGGCTACTCAGCGGCCTAAAAGCCAGTCGTCGAATCGCTAGAACAATAGTGTGTGAACGCGGACGAAATACTCGTCCTCAACATCCGACCAATACAAGCCTCGACCCCGCACTCACCGTCAGAGATCCAGGGTGCGTGATACGGGGGAGTGTATGGACAGATGCCGGATACTGCCGGCCTAGCCTGAATCCTCACGGCGAAGACGATGAGATTGCACAGGGCAGAGCGCCCTACGGACGGAACGAACTATAGGTGGTCCAAGAGCCCCTTGGCCTGTTTTTCACCCCTGAAGGTGCCAACCTGGGCTGGTTCATGCCTCACAGGCCTTCGACACTCCCGACACCCATGGACGCCCCGAGACCTCGCTAGCCCAGGCATTGGGGGAGCATTCAACATCGCTAGATAACTGGCCGCGGCTAAGCTATCACCGAGACCCTGGATCACTATAGGACCCTACACACCCACGGTGCTGTACTCCCTTACTGCCCTGGTGCTCGACTCCACAGCTTGAACAGCACGGTGACAACCATTCAATTGGGGACTACACCTAACTATTTGGGCAATCGAGCGCTTCACTGCCACACCTTGGCCGCGTTGCTCCTGATCTGACGATGGCACCGGCCTAACCAATGGGTCTTCCGAGGACACACTGGTTCGGCTGCAAGCCAGGGAACTATGCGAGCAGCCAGCCGCGCCAACCAGCCACGGCGCTCCTTCGCACCTGATGCGACCCGATCAATCTGGTTCTCTGGACCTGCCGGGCTATGTGCGACGGTCGGCTAATCCGTGGCTCCATCATCCTCCGCCCTACAGCAGTGTCTCATGACTCCAAGACAGCGACGCCAGCGAAGTCCGGGTCCGCAGTCGCCAGCTCTGCAGACACCCTCAGGCACAGTCCGGTTGCAGGTAAGACGGTCTATACAGACCGCTAGGCCCAGACGCCAGCAACATTCCTCTGGCCCAGAGTATGCGGAGCAACCTCCTTAGAGGTCAATGTGAACCCTATTCCGTTTTAGTAGATTTGTACGGCAATGTTTCACGTGAAACAGACGGGATACTGAGCCCCCACGGCTTGGGATATCGAATGTAGAAGCGTGGGAGGAGACTGATCCTGACTCGAATCAGAAGGATCCCACGCCCAGTCCAAAGGCAGTGATACGACTCAGCCAAGGCGGCAAACCAGCGGACCATAGCCCTATGGTCAGTCTGGGTGTTTCACGTGAAACCAGCAATGTCAGAGTACAAGATGTATCACTGCAGGCGCCGCATCTCCGTAAACAGGTACGCATGGACCTCTCGGGCATTCTCTGTCGCCGCTGGCTGCTGTAAGGTTCGTTCCTCAGTTGTGTCCAGGGCGACTTGAAGGGGATCGCCTATGGCCGGAAGAGTGCTTTTGGCGCTGCACGGCGCATTGCGCTGATTTCGACACGGAGAATAGGGCGGCCGCAGGTTTCACGTGAAACACCGTGAACATCTGGCGTGGTTTCAGATACCGGCGGAACAAACCTGTGCTCCCAGCACATGGAATCCCGAGTTATTCCAATATCAAGATCTTAGGTAGACGTCCCGGCACTAAATCATGATTTTGACCAACTGCTAAGAGAGCTGACAGCTCAGACACCCAAAGAGAGGGCCTAACCACAGCGCGAGACGCTACTGAGACGGCATCTGTATGAGTAGATTGCCGGAGATTTCTAGACCCCGGCACTGCGTGTTTCACGTGAAACACGCCAGTCCTAGTCAAATCAGTTAGTCAGCCCCACTCTGCGATGCACCAACACCCAGCGCCGGCGCGGATCGAGAGAACCGTTCCGCGCGCCCGCCGGGAATGAAACGGTGCCTCACGGTGCAAGGCCAGAAACCCCCAAAAAGGGCACATCGATCTGGAAAGAGAGGAAGGGCCCCACTCAATGAGTGGAGCCCTTCAGTAATTGCGCGTTAGCTTAGTCTTCAGAACCCGGACCCAGAACATCCATAATGCGGTTGAGGTCCTCAACGCTGGCGAACTCGATGCTTACTCGTCCCTTACGGGCGCCCAAAGTGATCTTCACATTCGTGTCCAAACGGTCCGAAAGTGAGGAAGCGAGGTAATCGAGCCGCTCATGCCGAGCATTTGGCTTGGGAATGCTGCTCTTCGCGGGCGTGGTGGGATCCTGGTAAAGCGTCACTGCCTCTTCGGTGGCACGCACAGACATACCCTCGGCGACAATACGCTGCGCCAGGCGTTCCATTGCGGCCGCATCCGGAAGGGCAAGCAAAGCCCGTGCATGGCCTGCGGATAGGACACCAGCGGCCACACGACGCTGCACCAACGGCGGAAGCTTGAGGAGGCGCAGTGTATTGGAGACCTGCGGGCGTGAGCGGCCGATGCGATCTGCCAGCTGCTCGTGCGTAGTACCAAAGTCCTCCAAGAGCTGCTGATACGCTGCAGCTTCTTCCAAGGGGTTCAGCTGGCTACGGTGCAGGTTCTCCAGAAGAGCATCACGGAGAAGGTCGTCGTCCGTGGTATCCCGGACAATCGCAGGAATGGTTTCCAGCCCTGCGGCCTGTACTGCCCGCCACCGACGCTCGCCCATAACGAGCTCGTACGGTTCTCCACCCTTTTCGGTTGAGGTTCGTACAACAATTGGCTGGAGAACCCCTATTTCCCGAACGGAGTGAACCAGTTCAGCCATGTCGTCCTCATCGAAGACGGAGCGGGGCTGTTTACGGTTCGGATGGATATCACCGACCGGGATCTCAGCGAACCGAGCCCCGGGAACCTCCACCAACTCGACGTCGTTGCTTTGGGGTGCCGAGGGAGCCTTTGCACGAGCTGAGGGAACCTGGACATCTGCATCCGAAGAAGGCACGGGCTGTTCGACGGCAGTGGACGCAGCGTCGGCAGAACGTTTCGCGCTGGACTTGGCAGCAGGCGTCTTGGCTGACGCGCTCTTGACCGGTGACTTCGCCGCAGGGGCCTTGGTTTTTGACGTCGCGGGTGATGACTTCGCAGCTGCCGGCGCTGAATCGGCAGGCACCGACTCCTCACGCGGAGATTCAACTGTCGGTTCCGACGCCTTACGTGCTTCCGGGAAGAACAGGTCCACGGGGCGGGACGGCGCTGAGCCATTTCCCTGGGCCGCGGCCGAGCTAGGAATGAGAGCCCCAAGACCCCTGCCGAGGCCCCTTCGCTTTTCGCTCATTGATTCATCCCTCCGATGGAATAGCCGAGCACGGACCTGCCCTGGCTGTTGCTGTGTTTCAAGAATTCTAACGTTCAGCGATTTCGGCTGCGGCCTCCATATAGGACAGCGCGCCGCTCGATGAAGGGTCGTAAGTCATGACGGTCTGCTGGTAGCTCGGCGCCTCAGAGATACGCACCGAGCGCGGAACCACCGCACTCAGGACCTGTTGGGGGAAGTGCTGGCGTACCTCTGATGCGACCTGTGCGGCAAGGTTCGTCCTGCCGTCATACATCGTGAGCAGGATGGTCGAGACCACCAAGTCAGCATTGAGGTGTTTCTGGATCATCTCAATGTTCTTGAGTAGCTGACTCAGTCCCTCAAGGGCGTAGTACTCACACTGAATGGGAATGAGAACCTCACTGGCTGCGCAGAAAGCGTTAACAGTGAGCAGACCCAGGCTGGGAGGGCAATCGATGAAGATGAAGTCCAGACGGCCCTCACCGTTCTTCTCTCGTTCCTTGGCATAGACATCAATGGCACGCCGGAGCCTCTGCTCACGGGCCACCAGCGAAACGAGTTCAATCTCAGCGCCAGCCAAGTGAATGGTCGCCGGCGCGCAGATGAGGTTGGGAATGTCGGGGCATGGGGCCACGACCTCCTTCAACGGAAGATCGTTGATGAGGACGTCGTAGATGCTGTCTACATCTGCATGGTGCTCAATACCCAGGGCCGTAGATGCGTTTCCCTGCGGATCGATATCGATCACGAGCACGTTGAGGCCTGCCGAGGCCAGGGCTGCTGCAATGTTCACAGTGGTAGTGGTCTTACCCACCCCGCCTTTTTGGTTGGAAACCGTAAAGATACGTGTCCCTTCCGGCTTGGGAAGTTCACGGCCGATCAAGCGCTCTCGGCGCCGCGTTTCATTCGCGAGCTGCCGCGCTATTGGGCTGGAATCATCGATGGAATCCATGACGTTCTGCACTCCATCTGAGACGGTTTCACGTGAAACTGCAGCGTTTGCAACTGAATCAGTGCGCACAATCGCGGACTGGAGAGACGAAGAGGGTGTAGCCATGGCCCGCGCGGACCCCAAGGACATAAAGGGGGGTATCCGTTGCGTGGAAGTTTCACTACTGCCCACTGGTCACACTCTCACTCTCATTCGGCGCTTGCTGCCGTTCTCTAGCCTAACCGCTCAGCCGCCGACACGCGGGAAACCAAGCGGTACCTACGCCGTCTTTCCGTGCTTCTTGACGATAATCCTCACCACAGTGGTGGGTTCTTCCAGCAGCTCCTGCCCGCAAACCACGACAGACGTTTCCACGCCCCCGAGCTTGCGGATGACTTTGCCGGCCTTCTCTATCTCTTCAGAAGCACTGCGACCCTTGATGGCCACTACCTCTCCGCTGCCGTTAAGCAACGGGATGGTCAGCCCGGCCAGATTGGTCAGCGCTGATACAGCCCTGGCTGTGACGACGTCAGCGTCCACCATGCCTACGGCCAACTCGGCACGTGTCCGCATGATGGTGACGTTGTCCAGTCCCAGGTCATCCACCACTTCCTGAAGCCAGATGACTCGACGTTCCAAGGGTTCAATCAAGGTCAACTCGAGATCCGGGCGGGCTATGGCAAGGCAGAGACCAGGTAGCCCGGCGCCGGAACCGACGTCGGCAACGTGGCTGTTCCTTGCGATGGCGGACTCGATCACTGCACAGTTGAGAACATGCCTGCTCCACAAACGGGGAACCTCGCGCGGGCCAATCAGCCCACGTTCTGCTCCTGACGTGGCCAGGTGCTCAACGTAGCGCTTGGCAAGATCCAGGCGCTCCCCAAAGATCTTCTCTGCAGCTGCCAGTTCTGCTGCGGTGATTTCGACCATGGGCTCTAGTCAGCCGAAACGACGATGTGACGGCCAGCGCCTTCGCCTTCGGACTCGGAGACGAATCCAAGATCAGCCACGGCATCATGGACAATCTTGCGCTCGTAAGCGCTCATCGGTTCGAGGGCCACAGTCCCGCCGTCTGCCTTAACCTTGGCCACTGCGTCTTCGGCGATCTGCTGGAGAACGCCTGCGCGCTCCTTGCGGTAGCCGTTGATGTCCAGCACCAGGCGTGAGCGGGTCTCGGTAGCGGAGAGAACGGAGAGGCGGGCGAGTTCCTGCAGGGCCTCGAGGACCTCACCGTCGCGCCCCACCAGGCTGTCCAGGGCCGCAGACTCTTCGTCCGTACCGATGGAGATGTAAGTACGTCCGTTCCGGACCTCAATGTCGATGTCGCCGTCGATGTCGGCTATATCAAGAAGTTCTTCGAGGTAGTCGGCGGCGATGTCGCCTTCCTCTTCCAAGCGGCTTGCCGTCTTGGATTGTGTCTCTTCCTGGGAGTCATCCTGCTCTTCAGTCACGGCGGCGATAACTTCTTCAGTGCTCTCGGCAGACATTACTTCTTCTTCCTGTTCTTACGTTGTGGCTGGACGCGCTGGGCACGGGCTTCGGCTGCGGCGGCTGCAGCAGCTTCGGCTTCGGCAGCGGCGTCCGCGGCTTTCTTGCCACCCAGCAGCGGGGGCAGGCCCTTGGCAGCGCGGCGCTCTTCAAGTGCCTTCGCGGCCGGTGAGCCCGGGGTAGGCATACGGCGAATGACGAAGAACTGCTGTCCCATGGTCCAGAGGTTCGTGGTGGTCCAGTAGATGAGGACACCGATCGGGAAGTTGATGCCACCGATACCGAAGACGAGCGGCAGGATGTAGAGCATCATCTTCTGCTGGCGCATGAACGGGCTGGCCATGGCCTCTTCGGACATGTTTTTGGCCATGATCTGCTTCTGGGTGATGAACTGCGAGGCGGTCATGGCGACGATCATCACAATCGAAAGTACCCAGACCGTAACGTCATTGCCGCCAGCCCCGCCGTGCAGCAAGGATGCTGACAGAGGCGCGCCGAAGATGCTGGACTGATCGAACTGCACCACTTGTTCGTGGCTCATGGCACCGACGCCTTGGCCCTCCTTGGCGTTGGTGGAGATACCCGACAACACCTGGAACAACGCGAAGAAGAACGGCATCTGGATCAGCATCGGCAAACATGCCGAGAACGGGTTGGTGCCGTGCTTCTTGTACAGCGCCATCTGCTCCTGGGCCATGGCCTGGCGGGAGAGCTGATCAGTCTTGCCCTTGTACTTGGTCTGCAGCTTCTTCAAGTCCGGCTGCAGCAGCTGCATGCCGCGCTGCGCCTTGATCTGCTTCACGAACACAGGAATCAGGGCAGCACGGATCACCAGCACAAGGCCGATAATCGACAAGGTCCACGTCCAGCCGTTGGCGGCGGGCAAGCCGATGAAGCTCAGTCCGTCGTGGAAGGCAACCATGATGATTGACACCAGCCACTTGAACGGAAACATGATCGTTCCAAAGAAGTCCATACGATATCCCTATTCGTTAGGCCGCAGTGCGGCCTTCTTCATCAGCCTGAGCAGCCAGGAACTGGTCCGGATTGTTCAGTACAACAATTGTGGGCGTCCGGCCTTCGGGCCAATGACGATGGCCGGCGGGGACATGGTCCACTCCACCGGCGTTCCAGGGGTGGCATTTGGCGAGCCTCCTGGCTGCCAGCCAGCTACCCTTCACGGCGCCATGCACCGTCACTGCTTCCAAGGCATATGCCGAGCAGGAGGGAAAGAAACGGCAAACCTGGCCGTACAGGGGTGAGATCACCTTGCGGTATGTCTTCAGCAGGATGATCAGGATGTTGCGGGGCAGCTCCCAGAGGAATGTGCCCACCGCCGCCGAGAGGCTCCGCCGGGGAACCTTCCCGGAGGGGTCGCTTGAGGAAGGAACGACGGCGGTGCTTATGTCATGCACGCGGTGTCCCTTCCGTTGTGGTGCCGTTGTGTTCGGTCGAAGCATTGCGTGGAACTGAGCCACTCAATCGCTTCGTCGTCACTGCCAGTGCGGCGTTGTAGTCCGAAAGCAACTGCTCCCAGCTCGCATTTGCAGCTGCGGGCAGTGCCCGGACCACGACCGCCAGGCCCGTTCCATGCGTATGCAAGGAAAGTGCGCCTGCTTCTCTCAGTCTCCTCTTAACGAGGTTCCTGGTCACGGCGTTCCCGACGGCTTTGGAGACAATGAAGCCGATTCGACTCGGCTCCCCGGCTCCGATAGGAGCCGTATATAACACTAAGTTCCGGCGTCCATTGCGGACGCCGGAACGTACAGTTGTTGAAAAGTCGGTAGACGTCCGCAGACGGTTAGGGGTGGCTAGCACCGTCGAACCCGCAAATAGACCCTGACCGACAAGTCAGTTATTTACGCCGACAGTTCGACGCGGCCCTTGCCGCGACGGGCAGCCAGGATGGCGCGGCCGGCACGGGTGCGCATACGAAGGCGGAAGCCGTGCTTCTTGGCCCGACGGCGGTTATTCGGCTGAAAAGTCCGCTTGCTCACGTTAGTTACTCCAGTGGATCAAAGGTGCGCCCACCCGATCAAAAAAGGGGAAGAACTGGCCGACGCTAAGTTTTGTATGTGCCTGCCGCCGTTGCCTTCCGAACGATGAACGTACGGGGTTACAACTGATCTCAAAAGCGGACACAAAGGACTTCACAACGTTAGGGCAAAAAGGCACCCACAGTCAAACCGGGAGCCTGCCGCGCATCTATCCACAGTTGTGTTCAACAGCGGCTTCAAGCCTGTGGATGAAGTGGCTCACAGAGCGTTTTGCAGAACCACAACAGTGTAATTATCCACAGGCAACTTCCCAGCTATCTTCTGGCGATTTCATCCCCTAGAGTGGCTCAGTAGCCCATTGTCCACCCGCTGTGCATAACTCTGTGGATTAACGCCCGGACCAGCGCCCGCCTGAGACACCTCGGCTGCCAGCAACGCCGGCAAGCAAGTATTTAGGAACTGATTGATGACAGTAGACGAAGCCAACCACGCCAACACTGTCGGAAGTTCCTGGCGCAGGGTGCTAACCCTCCTGGAACAGGACGACCGGGTCACACCCCGTCAGCGTGGTTTCGTCATTCTCGCCCAGGCCCAAGGCCTTATCGGTTCAACCTTGCTGGTGGCCGTGCCCAATGAGCTAACCCGCGAAGTCCTCCAGACGCAGGTCAAGGATGCTCTGGATGACGCCTTGCGCAATGTCTTCTCCGACGACATCCGCTGTGCCATCGATGTCGACACCGATCTGGTACCCGTCCATGCCGAGCCGGAACCCGCCGTCGAGCTTTCCGCCGTTCCTGACTTCGCTGAGCCGAAGCCGCAGCCAACCCCGCCGAGCACCTCACATGAGTTCGGCCGCCTGAATCCTAAGTACATCTTCGACACTTTCGTGATCGGTTCCTCGAACCGATTTGCCCATGCGGCCGCCGTCGCTGTCGCGGAAGCGCCGGCAAAGGCGTACAACCCGCTCTTCATCTACGGCGACTCGGGCCTTGGCAAGACGCACCTGCTGCACGCGATCGGGCACTACGCACGCAGGCTCTACAGCGGCATCCGGGTCCGCTACGTGAACTCGGAAGAATTCACGAACGACTTCATCAACTCCATCCGTGATGACGAGGGCACCAGCTTCAAGACCACGTACCGCAACGTGGATGTCCTCCTGATCGATGACATCCAGTTCCTGGCAGGCAAGGACCGGACGCAGGAAGAGTTCTTCCACACGTTCAACGCGCTGCACAACGCCAACAAGCAGGTTGTCATCACCTCGGACCAGCCAC
The DNA here is from genome assembly GCF_040560085.1 of Paenarthrobacter sp. CC6. Lineage (NCBI taxonomy): Bacteria > Bacillati > Actinomycetota > Actinomycetes > Micrococcales > Micrococcaceae > Paenarthrobacter > Paenarthrobacter sp. CC6. Next base: position 11,714 of record NZ_JARDAN010000013.1, read on the forward strand.
CCAAGATGCTGGCCGGCTTCGAAGACCGCATGACTTCCCGCTTCGAGTGGGGCCTTCTGACGGACATCCAGCCGCCGGAACTCGAAACGCGTATCGCCATCCTCCGCAAAAAGGGATTGAGCGAAGGCCTCTCGGCCCCCGATGACGCCTTGGAGTACATCGCGTCCAAGATCTCCAGCAACATCCGCGAACTTGAAGGCGCACTGATCCGCGTCACGGCTTTCGCCAGCCTGAACCGCCAACCGGTGGATGTCGCCCTCGCAGAGATGGTGCTCAAGGACCTGATTACCGACGACGGCGCCCAAGAGATCACGGCGAAGCAGATCCTTGACCAGACTGCTGACTACTTCAAGCTCAGCATGGAAGAGCTCTGCAGCAAGTCCCGTACCCGCACCCTGGTGACCGCACGCCAGATCGCGATGTACCTCTGCCGCGAACTGACGGATATGTCGCTTCCCAAGATCGGGCAGGAGCTCGGCGGACGTGACCACACCACGGTCATCCACGCCGACCGCAAGATCCGCGAGCTCATGGCCGAGCGTCGTGTGATCTACAACCAGGTCACAGAGCTCACCAACCGCATCAAACAGCAGCAACGCGACTCCTGAAATCCACATCGCGTCCGCCACTACATACCTTATTAACAGGCACATGTGGATAAGCCTGTGGATACTTAAGGGGACAAGCACGGTTAATGGGCTTAAAACCCTTAAGCCGTCTGTGGATCGTTAAAAACCGGCTTTGGAGTTGTCCCCATCCACAACCTGTTTAAAACCCAGTTAACGCACAGTCCATGAACAGGGCTTAACCCCGGATCTGCGCCGCAGGATGGGGTTATCCACAGTTTCCACAGCAGTTATTAACACTACGAATCCCAAAAAATTGAAATCCCTCAAATAACAATCTCGTTCTGCCACCCACCCGACCCTCCGAAGGACATGCCAAGTTCCGGGCCACGGCCAGCCTGCGGCTGTCCACATAGGACGGGTCGGAGCAATCGGGGATGGGTTAATCGCGGATCTTCCGGCTAAGCTGTCAGCAGCGCTCCCATCCTTGGGTCTTGTTTGTAGTTCGCTGAGTGCGGACCATGCAGGTTCCGATGCCGGACTGCGAAGATTTAGCGGTTTCCAAGCAGGAATCCGCGGCTACTACATGGCAGCAGCAATGAAAGGCGGCACCCCTCCGTGAAGTTCAGAGTCGACCGCGACGTCCTGGCAGAAGCCGTTACGTGGACCGCGCGGTCGTTGTCTCCGCGGCCGCCCGTTCCTGTGCTTTCCGGCCTCCTCCTCAAAGCTGAGGCGGGAACCGTAAGCCTCTCGAGCTTCGACTACGAAACATCGGCGCGCCTGGAAATCCCCGCCGATATCGCCGTCGAGGGCACCATCCTGGTTTCCGGACGCCTCCTGGCAGACATCTGCCGCAGCCTCCCCTCGGCTCCGGTCGAGGTTGAAACAGACGGAAGCAAAGTCACTCTTACCTGCCGTCGAAGCAGCTTCCACCTGGCCACAATGCCTGAGTCCGAGTACCCGGCCCTTCCTGCGCTTCCGGCCATCAGCGGCACCTTGCCCGGCGATGCTTTCGCCCAAGCCGTGTCCCAGGTCATCATCGCTGCGAGCAAGGACGACACCTTGCCGATCCTGACCGGCGTCCGCATGGAGATCGAGGATGACCTCATCACGCTCCTGGCTACGGACCGCTACCGGTTGGCCATGCGGGAAGTGCCGTGGAAGCCAGTAACTCCCGGCATCTCAACCAGCGCACTCGTGAAGTCCAAGACCCTGAACGAAGTCGCCAAAACTTTGGGCGGCAGCGGTGACATCAACCTGGCCCTCGCGGACGACGACAGCCGGCTTATTGGTTTCGAGAGCGGCGGCCGTACCACGACGTCGCTCCTGGTAGACGGCGATTACCCGAAGATCCGCTCACTTTTCCCGGACTCTACCCCGATCCACGCAACAGTCCAGACCCAGGAATTGGTGGAGGCTGTACGTCGCGTTTCCCTCGTTGCAGAGCGCAACACTCCCGTCCGCCTCGCCTTCACGCAGGGCCTGCTGAACCTCGACGCCGGCACCGGCGAAGACGCGCAGGCTTCCGAAGAGCTCGAAGCACAGTTGTCCGGCGATGACATCACCGTGGCCTTCAACCCGCACTACCTTGTTGAAGGTTTGAGCGTCATCGAGACCAAGTACGTTCGCTTCTCCTTCACCACCGCTCCCAAGCCGGCCATGATCACGGCCCAGGCTGAGGCCGACGGCGAAGACCAGGACGACTACCGCTACCTCGTGATGCCGGTCCGCCTTCCCAACTAATCGGCAAAACCCGCCCCGCTTTCGCAGAAAAGAGTTCGCACTGTGCACATCGGATTGATCGGCCTTGGAAAAATGGGTTTCAACATGCGGGAACGCATGCGGAAAGGCGGCATCGAGGTCACAGGCTTCGACCGGAATCCCGAGGTCACCGATGCCGCTTCGGTCGACGAGCTCATTGCCGCCCTTCCTACTCCGCGGCTCGTGTGGGTCATGGTTCCCTCAGGGGAGATCACTGACGCGGTCGTGACGGAACTCGGCGGGAAACTGAGCCCCGGCGATATGGTGATCGACGGCGGAAATTCACGTTTCACCGAAGACCAGAAGCACGCTGCCGCGCTGGCCGAGAAGGGCATCCGCTTCGCTGACTGCGGTGTTTCCGGCGGCGTCTGGGGTCTCCAGAACGGTTACGGCCTCATGGCTGGTGGAGCTGACGAAGACATCGAACTTGCCATGCCGGTCTTCGACGCTCTTCGTCCTGAAGGCGATCGGGCCGACAGCTTTGTCCACGTTGGCGGCGTTGGCGCCGGCCACTACGCCAAGATGGTGCACAACGGCATCGAGTACGGCTTGATGCAGGCCTATGCCGAGGGATATGAACTCCTCGCCGCAAAGGACATCGTCAAGGACCTTCCCGGAACGTTCCGCGCATGGCAAAAGGGAACGGTTGTCCGGTCCTGGCTCCTGGACCTCATGGTGAAGGCACTCGACGAAGATCCGGGGCTGGCCTCCATTGACGACTACGTCGAAGATTCCGGCGAGGGCCGCTGGACCGTGGAGGAAGCCATCGCCAATGCTGTTCCGGCACCGGCCATCACGGCTGCGCTCTTTGCACGCTTTGCTTCGCGCGAAGACAACTCACCGGCCATGAAAATGGTTTCCGCCCTGCGTCACCAGTTCGGCGGACACGCCACCCGTCCGGCCAACTAGGCCGCAGGAGTCCTGCAAACGGCGTGTACCTCGAACATCTTTCGCTGACTGATTTCCGCAGCTACGCACAGGTAGACCTGAAACTGGGTCCCGGTGTCACCGTGCTGGTGGGTTCCAACGGCATCGGCAAGACAAACCTCATGGAAGCCATCGGCTATTTGGCTACCCTGAGCTCGCACCGTGTCAGCACAGACGCGCCATTGCTTCGTTTTGGTTCAGAACGCGCATTGATCCGGGCCCGTTTGGTCCGTGGTGAGCAAGCGACGGTCATCGAGCTTGAAATCAATGCCGGGCGCGCCAACCGGGGACGCATCAACCGGGGAAACCCGGTGCGCGCACGGGACATCCTGGGCATTTGCCACACGGTGCTGTTCGCGCCCGAGGACCTGGCACTGGTGAAGGGGGACCCCTCCAACCGCCGGCGCTTCCTCGATGAACTGCTGGTCAGCCTGGTACCCCGCCATGCTGCCACCCGCAGTGACTACGACCGCGTCCTGAAACAGCGGAACGCCTTGTTGAAATCGGCCCGTGCAGGCAAATTCACTGCGGGTCATGAAGCAACCCTGGATGTGTGGGACCAACACATGGCCAAGGCCGGGGCCGAATTGCTGCACGCCCGGCTGGAGTTGGTGGAGCGGTTGCGTCCGCACCTGAACAGCGCCTACGCCCAACTCACGGATGGTTCCAAGGACGCCGGGGCGGTTTACCGCTCCACCATCCAGGACATCCTGGACGACGACGGCGGTCCGGCCGACTACGGAACGGAACCTTCGCCGTCGGTTGAGGACCTCAGGCTGCTGTCCGTCGACGAACTCACCGAACGCTATGTCCAGGCCTTTGCAGCTTCGCGGAAAAAGGAACTTGAGCGGGGCATCTCGCTTGTTGGCCCGCACCGCGACGAGTTGGAACTCGTCCTGGGACAGGCTCCAGCCAAGGGCTATGCCTCCCACGGCGAAACGTGGTCCATGTGCCTGTCCTTGCGCCTGGCTTCCTACTACGTCATGTTGGACGATGCCCGGACTGGTGGAACTGCGCCGATCCTGATTCTGGACGATGTTTTTGCCGAATTGGACGTGCAGAGGCGGCGTAGACTGGCTGCAATAGTGGCCGGCGCCGAACAGGTTCTGGTGACTGCCGCCGTCGGTGCCGATATCCCTGAGGAGCTGGCCGGACGGCGCGTAACCGTTGTTCCGGGAGGCATCGATGGCGAAGGATAGTCCCGAAGGACTGCAACCGGGCCGGGATCCGGACGAAATTGATGCTGCCCAGGCGGCGCTGAACCGCATGCGTGAAGCAGCCGCGGCCCGAGGTGAAGTAAGGCTGCGTGCCCCCAGGCCCGGATCTGCTCCCAAACGCAAGGGTCTGCGGGATACCCGGGGTTTTGCGCAGTTTCATGGCAGCGGCCGCGACCCCTTGGGCTTGGGCAATGTTGTGGGAAGGCTTGTGGCGGAACGGGGTTGGACTTCTCCTGTTGCCGTCGGTTCCGTCATGGCCGAATGGGAAACGTTGGTTGGGTCGGACATCTCCGCCCACTGCACCCCGGAGAGTTTCACCGACACCACGCTGCATGTCCGCTGTGACTCAACGGCATGGGCCACGCAATTGCGGTTGCTCAGTACCAGCCTCCTGGAGATGTTCCGGAATGAGCTGGGTGAAGGGGTGGTCACCAGCATCCAGGTCCTGGGGCCATCAGCTCCAAGTTGGCGAAAAGGCGGGCGCAGTGTCAACGGCCGCGGCCCCCGGGATACCTACGGCTGAACGGCGTGCAGGGCGTTTCAACGCCCCCGGGTCGTATAGGCACCCATCGGGACCTCCGCAGGGCCATTGCAGATAGGGCCAGCGGCCTCCCATCGGCATATTCAGCTCTGGGCTGCCCCCGTATTTGCAAGGATTCGCGGGTTTCCACGATAGAATTGGCGTAGATCACTGAGCGCCGGTGAAACGTCGTCGGATCCCGAATCCACTCCTGTGGCAGTTGGGAACCCCGTCGTCGGAGTAATCGGCGCAATCAGTCACGTGCCCGTTGGCGGCCGCGGTTCGCCGCGGGCAGCTGCGGGAACGGCCGACATCGAGTACAGAGGAGTCGAAAGCGCCTGTGGCTAACGACAATGCAGAGACCTTGGCAGTAGAGCCCCAAGAGGAGACTGTTCCCACGCCTGATACGCCTGCGGAGGCCCCCAGGGAGTACGGTGCCAGCGACATCACCGTGCTGGAAGGCCTCGAAGCCGTGCGCAAACGCCCCGGTATGTACATCGGTTCAACCGGTCCCCGCGGCCTGCACCACTTGGTCTATGAAGTGGTGGACAACTCTGTTGACGAGGCCCTGGCCGGTTACTGCAGCCATATCGAAGTAACGCTCCGCGCTGACGGCGGTGTGCAGGTGGTCGATGATGGCCGCGGCATTCCCGTGGATATCCACCCCACCGAGGGTAAGCCCACGGTTGAAGTAGTCATGACCATCCTGCACGCTGGCGGCAAGTTCGGCGGTGGTGGGTACGCGGTTTCGGGTGGTCTGCACGGTGTCGGCATTTCGGTTGTGAACGCCCTTTCCCGTCGTGTGGACACGGAAGTGCGCCGCCAGGGCCACGTTTGGCGGATGACCTTCGCCGACGGCGGCAAGCCCCAGGGCGAACTCGTCAAGGGAGAAGAAACCGAGCGTACCGGAACGTCCCAGACGTTCTACCCGGACGGAACGATCTTCGAATCCACTGAGTTCGACTTCGAGACTCTTCGCGCACGTTTCCAGCAGATGGCCTTCCTCAACAAGGGCCTGCGGATCACGTTGACTGACGAGCGTCCGGTCAACCGCGATGGCGATGACGACCTTGACCTGGACGCAGTAGCCACCGAAGGCGAAGTTGCAGCCGAGCACCGCACGGTTGTCTACGAGTACCCGGACGGCTTGCTGGACTACGTCAAGCACCTCAACTCGAACAAGAAGGTCGAGATCGTCCACGAGGACGTCATCGCTTTCGAAACCGAGGACACTGAGCGGCACATCGCCGTCGAGGTTGCCATGCAGTGGACCACCGCTTATTCGGAAAGTGTCCACACGTACGCGAACACGATCAACACCCACGAGGGCGGAACGCACGAAGAAGGCTTCCGTGCCGCGATGACATCGCTGATCAACCGCTATGCGCGCGAGAAGAGCATCATCAAGGAAAAGGAAGACAACCTTACCGGTGATGACATCCGCGAAGGCCTGACTGCGGTGATTTCGGTAAAGCTTGCTGAACCGCAGTTCGAAGGCCAGACCAAGACCAAGCTGGGCAACTCCGAGGTCAAGGGCTTTGTCCAGCGCGTGGTTACTGACCAGCTGGGAGACTGGCTGGAACGGAACCCGGGCCCGGCCCGCGACGTTATCCGTAAGGCCATTTCAGCCGCCCAGGCCCGCATGGCCGCCCGGAAGGCGCGCGACAATGCTCGCCGAAAGAGCCCGCTTGAGTCCTTCGGTATGCCCGGTAAGCTCTCTGACTGCTCGTCGAAGGATCCTTCGCGCTGCGAGGTCTACCTCGTTGAGGGTGACTCGGCCGGCGGTTCGGCCAAGCGTGGGCGCAACCCCGAAACCCAGGCGATCCTGCCGCTGCGTGGCAAGATCCTGAATGTGGAGCGCGCACGCCTGGACAAGGCTTTGGGTAACGCTGAAGTCCAGTCCATGATCACCGCATTCGGCACGGGAATCGGCGAAGACTTCGACATCTCCAAGCTCCGCTACCACAAGATCGTGTTGATGGCCGATGCCGACGTTGACGGCCAGCACATCACCACCCTGTTGATGACGTTGCTGTTCCGCTACATGCGCCCGCTCATCGAGAACGGTTATGTGTACCTGGCCCAGCCGCCGCTGTACCGGATCAAGTGGTCCAATGCCGCGCACGACTACGTCTACAGCGATCGTGAACGCGACGAGACCATCCGCAAGGGTGCCGCCATGAACAAGCGCCTCCCCAAGGACAACGGCATCCAGCGCTACAAGGGCCTCGGTGAAATGGACTACACCGAGCTGTGGGATACCACCATGGATCCGGGTCGCCGCACGCTGCTGCAGGTAACCATGGACGACGCATTGGCAGCCGACCAGACCTTCTCCGTGTTGATGGGCGAGGACGTTGAATCACGCCGTAACTTCATCCAGCAGAACGCCAAGGACGTCAGGTTCCTCGATATCTAAGGGCCCAGCAGGGCACCTGAATATTCCAGAACCGACATATACCTGAAACGGAAACCTTAGATTATGAGTGACGAAACTCCCGAAGTCCCGGCGGAATCGAACGACGCCGAGGAAGTTGTTCTTGAGGGTGATGTGCTGACCGACCGCGTGGAGCAGGTGGACCTGCAGACAGAGATGCAGCGGTCCTACCTGGACTACGCCATGGCCGTCATCGTCGGCCGCGCCCTCCCGGACGTCCGCGACGGACTCAAGCCCGTTCACCGCCGTGTTTTGTACGCAATGTTCGACGGCGGCTACCGCCCCGACCGCTCCTTCAACAAGTGCGCCCGCGTCGTGGGCGACGTCATGGGTACCTACCACCCGCACGGTGACATGGCGATCTACGATGCCCTGGTGCGCCTGATCCAGGACTGGACCATGCGCTACCCGCTGGCACTGGGCCAGGGTAACTTCGGCTCGCCCGGCAACGACGGCGCTGCTGCACCGCGTTACACGGAAACCAAAATGGCGCAGCTGGCCATGGAGATGGTCAGGGACATCGACGAGGAAACCGTCGATTTCCAGGACAACTACGACGGCAAGAACCAGGAACCGACCATCCTGCCGGCCCGTTTCCCGAACCTGCTGGTCAATGGCTCCTCAGGCATCGCCGTCGGCATGGCAACCAATATCCCGCCGCACAACCTCCGTGAAGTTGCCGAGGGCGTCCAGTGGGCACTGGAAAACCCCACCGCCACGCGCGAAGAGTTGCTTGAAGCCCTGTTGCTGCGTATCAAGGGACCCGACTTCCCCACAGGCGCCACCATCCTGGGCCACAAGGGTATCGAGGACGCTTACCGCACTGGCCGCGGCTCCATCACGATGCGCGCGGTGGTCAACGTTGAAGAGCTCCAGGGCCGTACCTGCCTGGTAGTCACCGAGCTTCCGTACCAGGCCAACCCGGACAACCTGGCGATCAAGATCGCCGAGCTGGTCAAGGATGGCAAGATCCAGGGCATCGCCGACCTCCGCGATGAGACCTCCGGCCGCACCGGCCAGCGCCTGGTGATCGTCCTCAAGCGCGACGCCGTGGCCAAGGTGGTCCTGAACAACCTCTACAAGCACACGCAGCTGCAGGACAACTTCTCGGCGAACATGCTGGCGATTGTCGACGGCGTGCCGCGCACCTTGAGCCTGGATGCCTTCATCCGGCACTGGGTTGCCCACCAGATGGACGTCATTGCGCGCCGCACCCGTTACCGCCTGCGCAAGGCCGAGGAAGAAGCGCACATCCTGCGCGCACTCCTCAAGGCACTGGACATGCTGGATGAAGTCATCGCGTTGATCCGTGCGTCCAACACCACGGAAGCAGCCCGCGAAGGCCTGATGGAGCTGTTGGAGATTGACGAACTCCAGGCCCGGGCCATCCTCGACATGCAGTTGCGCCGCCTGGCCGCCCTGGAGCGCCAGAAGATCCAGGACCGGCACTCCGAGCTCGAAGCGATGATCGAGGAATACAACTCGATCCTGGCTTCCGAGGAACGCCAGCGCCAGATCATCAGCGAGGAACTCGCTGAAATCGTTGCCAAGCATGGTGACGACCGGCGGACGCACATCCTCATGGGCTTCGACGGCGACATGTCCATGGAAGACCTGATTCCTGAAGAGGAAATGGTTGTCACCATCACCCGCGGCGGCTACGTCAAGCGCACCCGCAGTGACAACTACCGTTCGCAGCAGCGCGGCGGCAAGGGCATCAAGGGTGCCCAGCTGCGTGGCGACGACGTGGTTGAGCACTTCTTCGTCACCACCACCCACCACTGGCTGTTGTTCTTCACCAACTTGGGCCGTGTTTACCGCGCGAAGGCCTACGAACTTGCCGAAGCCGGTCGCGACGCCAAGGGTCAGCACGTTGCCAACCTTCTGGCCTTCCAGCCGGACGAGCACATCGCCCAGGTCCTGGACCTGAGGGATTACCAGCAGGCTCCGTACCTGGTTCTGGCCACCAAGAACGGCTTGGTCAAGAAGACGCGGCTGGAAGACTACGACACCAACCGCACCGCCGGCGTCATCGCCATTAACCTGCGCGATGGTGACGAGCTGGTTTCAGCCCAGCTGGTCAGTGAAACAGACGATCTCCTGCTTGTCTCACGCAAGGGCCAGTCCATCCGCTTCACAGCCACGGATGACGCCCTGCGGCCCATGGGCCGTGCCACTTCAGGTGTTACGGGTATGAAGTTCCGTGAGGACGACGAACTGCTGGCTGCGGACGTGGTTCAAGATGGCTCGTTCGTGTTCATCGTGACCGAAGGCGGTTATGCCAAGCGGACTGCCGTGGATGAGTACCGGCTCCAGGGCCGCGGCGGTTTGGGTATCAAGGTAGCCAAGCTGGCCGAGGACCGTGGCGACCTTGTAGGCGCTTTGATCGTCCAGGAAGAAGACGAAGTCCTGGTGGTCATGGAGGGCGGCAAGGTGGTCCGCTCAGCCGTGACCGGCGTTCCCGCCAAGGGCCGCGACACCATGGGCGTCATCTTTGCCAAACCGGACAAGAATGACCGCATTATTGAAGTTGCCCGCAACAGCGAACGCGGTTTGGAAGGCGAGGAATCCGAAGACGGAGCCGACGATGACGTAACGTTGGCTGCAGAGGACGGCGCCGCTGCGGTGACCGCAACGCCCGCAACGGAAAACGACGCAGACCCGGAAAGTGAATCGGGCGCGGAGCTGAACGAAGACAATACCGGAGGTAACGAGTGAGTAATTCCGACTCATATCCCAAGCCGAGCACAGGTGTCCCCGGCGGACTCCGGCAGCCCTCGGGCAATGCACAGGCAGGAACGCCTGCACGGCCCCAGCAACGACCCGGAGCAGGAGCCACCGGTTCAGGAGCCACAGGCGCACGACCGGCGACGGGTGCCAACTCCGCTCCCCGACCTGCCGGTGCCCCCGGACAGCGTCCCGCTCAAGCCGGACAACGACCTGCCCCGGCAGGACAACGTCCTGCGGGTGCCCCCGGGCAGCGTCCGGCCCAGCCCGGCCAGCGGCCTGCAGGGGCCCCGGGCCAGCGTCCGGCCCAGGGTGCCCCCGGCTTGGTAAAGCCCGCTCCCAAGGCGAAGGTGCGCCGTGCACGCCTCCTGGTCAGCAAGGTGGACCCGTGGTCGGTGCTCAAGATGGCGTTCCTGCTGTCCGTAGCGCTGGGCATTGTCACTGTCGTGGCTGCAATCGTTCTGTGGACTGTGCTGGACCTTACGGGAATCTTCAACCAGGTGGACAGCCTCCTGGGCACTCTCGCAGGTTCTGAAGGCGGCGGTTTCGAGCTGAAGAAGATTGCCTCGCTGGGCCAGGTTGCCTCGTTCGCCACCATCATCGCCGTGGTGAATGTTGTTCTGCTGACGGCGCTGTCCATGCTGTCGGCCGTGCTGTATAACATTTCTGCAACATTGGTTGGCGGCGTCGGCGTCACCCTGACGGACGACTAGAAGAAATCCGCGGAATTTCGCCGTTTTCGGCGGAAATCCTCCGCAAAATTGCCTCGATTTGAGATCGGGCCGGGAAGTGCTGTACAGTCATATCTCGGCCCGATGAGGCATCGGGGCGTATAGCTCAGGCGGTTAGAGCGCTTCGCTGATAACGAAGAGGTCCCAGGTTCAAGTCCTGGTACGCCCACGGAACCAAAACAGGTTCAGGTAAAACTGAGCCGGAATGAGGTACTTGTGAAGAAGTTGCTGATAGTTGTGGCAGCGGCAATCGCAGGTGTCCTGGTTTATAAAAAGAACCAGGAATCCGAAGCCCGGAAAGATGTCTGGAGCAAGTCAACCGATACGGTTGATTAGCCGAGGATCCCGGTTCTGAACTGGTAAAAGCCAGTCCGGAGATGGGGTATGATTGACGGGTTGCTTCTTATGGGGGCATGGCGCAATTGGTAGCGCACCTGCTTTGCAAGCAGGGGGTTCGGGGTTCGAGTCCCCGTGCCTCCACCATAAGGAAAGTCCCGGTCAGGAATGACCGGGACTTTCGCGTTTAACACCAGGATCCGGAATATGATCTGGCCGGCAGCTCGAATGGACAGGGAACTCCGGCGCACTAGGGTTGGTCTGTGAACCTTCTCATCGCCGCCCTGGGAGTCCTGGGTGTTGCCTCCTCCGGACCACTGATTGCCGGGACCTTGGGTGCCACCTCGGTGACTGCACTGGCCATCGCCTTCTGGCGGAACGCCATCGGGGCTGTGGTGATGGCGGCGCCTGTAGCTATCCGGGAGCCGAGAGCGTTCGGCAGGATCACCCGGCGTGAGTTCGGCTGGTCGACGGTGGCCGCCGTCGCATTGGCATTCCACTTCGCGTGCTTCATCACCGCACTCCAGTTGACGTCCGTTGCGGCCGCTACTGCTCTGGTCTGCCTGCAGTCAGCGTGGATCGCGGTCTTCCAGATGTTCCGTGGTACCCGCCACCGCTGGCCTGTCCTGGCCGGCCTTGGCATCGCATTCGTGGGCGTTGTGGCGATCACGGGATTCGATATGGGTTCTTCCCCCGAAGCACTGCTCGGAGATCTCCTGGCCGTCGCGGGCGGGGCCCTGGCAGGTCTCTACACCCTGGCGGGCGGCAAAGCCCGGCAGTCCATGGCAACGGGAACCTACACCACGCTCTGTTACGGCATGTGCGCGGCCCTCGTGGCATTGATGGCGCTGGTCAGTGGGCAGCCGTTGTCAGGATTCGACGCCGGCGGCTGGCTGGGCATCATCGCCATCACCGTTTGTGCGCAGTTGGTGGGCCATACGGCCTTCAATCACTTGCTGGCAACGATGAGTCCCCTGCTGGTATCCATGATCATCCTGCTGGAGATCCCAGGGGCAGCCATTCTGGCAGCCATCTTCCTCAACGAAACATTGCCGCCCGGTATCTACGCCGGATTGGGACTTATACTCGCCGGCCTGGCCGTTGTGGTGGCCGGACAGAGGCGCAAGCGCCCGGGAACGGAGCGCCCGGAAGCTGACCGACGGGAAGCCGAGCTAGGCACTGACTGAAGTGCCGGCGTCGTACGTCGACGGCTTACAGGCGTTACAGACCGCCGCGGCGGACGCCCTGAGCCGAATTGGCTGTGTGGATGGCCCGCAGCAATTTGGCGGGGAAATACACGGAGAAGAACACCACCATGGGGGCTTTCAGGGCCATCTTTTTGACGTTATGCGCCTTATAGGTCCGGTCAAAGCGTTGGACGTAGTAGCGGTAGTCCCTCGGTGAGTCTTCCAGCCTGCGCGCGGACATGCCGGAGACCATCTGGGGCACGTACTGGACTTTGAGGTCGTGCTCAAAAAGGTGCAGCGAGAGGTCGATGTCCTCGTGCATCTCATCCTTCTCATCGAGGCATGCCTCGTCGCGGATGGTTTCCCAGGCAGTCCGGCGAAGGGCCATGTTGGAGCCGAAGAGGAAGTGGTACTGGTGCTTGGCCAGGCGCAGCATGAGTTGGCGCATCTTGTCATCGGCCTTGAGCCCGAACCGGCGCATGGGCATGTCGTAGTACACCACCGGCCCCGTGGCAGCGGCCACGGACTTGTCAGTGAACGCCTTCTGGACCTGCTCAACCCAATCCGGTTCCAGGACAGAGTCGGCATCGATGCGGCCCACGACGTCCCCCGTAGCGCTGTTCAGGCCGTGGTTGCGTGTGGGGATGAGACCCTGCGTTGCGTCCTGCCGCAGGAGAATGATGGGGCTCTCGGGGTATTCCTGCTGCATCTGCCGCACAATCCGTGCTGTCCGGTCCGTGGACATGTTGTCCACCACGATGATCTCGTCAGCAGGGACAGACTGGTAGATGGCAGCGATTAGGCACTGGCGGATGACGCTTTCTTCGTTATACGCCGGGATGACGATGGAGACCCCGGGGGGTTCCGGGGCATCCTGGAGGGCACCCGTCAAGGGGCTATCGGCTGACATCTCTCCAAATCTAACACCCGCATCCTCGCCCCAGCCGGAGGCTTTGGTTACAAGCCGGCAAACACTGGAGGGACCCCGGCTGCTGCCGAAGTCCCTCCAGTATTGAAGCGGTGCCTATCTGAAAAGCACTTAGCTGTTTGTACCCTTGGCGTCAGCCCCGGTGCCTTCGGTGTCCTTGTTCAAGCTGGCCGCGATGTTCTTCACGGCCGTCTTGGCGTCGGTTGCCACCTTGGCGGTGGAGTCCTCGACGTTCTTGAAGGCGTCCTTGGTGGCCTGCTCGGCCTCGGCTGCTGCATCTTCCGGGGTGATGTCCGTTGCACCCGGCTTGGCAGCTTCCGCAGCCGTTGCCGATGCTGCGGTGTCCGCGGGAGCCGGTGCCGGGGCGGCCGGAACCGGAGCCGGCGTGGGGGTGACCGGAGAAGGCGTCTTCCACGGATCCTCAACCGGCTTGGAAGCCTTCCAGGCGGCAACACCGGCGGCCGCAGCTGCGGCAATGACGGTGAAGATCAGCCATCCACGTTTCTTGGGTTTCGGTTCCTTGCCCAACTTCGTGGAGACGGCCTTGGTGGCCTCGTCAGCCACGGCCTTGATCTGCTTGCCGGTAGCGTGTGCCTGCTCCTGGACGCTGTGCACCACGCCTGAATCAACAAGCTTCTGCGCAACCGCGTCAACCTGTGCGGGGGCGTTCTCCAAAACGTGGTGAACGGCTACAGAGGCCTGACCCAACTGCTCAGAGAGCTTGGGCAGGTACTCGTCCACGACTTTGTCCCGCGCAATACCCAGAGCCGGAGTGGCCTTGTTGAGCGTCTCCTGGATCCGGGGTGTTGCGTCCTCTACGACGTCGTGGATCTTCGGCGCGAGGTGCGCCAGCCCATCCTGGATCCGCGGCGTTACAACTGCCACGCCGTCGGCAAGGTTGTGCGCGGCGGACTTCAGCCCCTCTTGGATCCTGGGGGAAGCGGTGTCAATGCCGTGCTGGATGCGCGGAACAGCCCAATTGACGGCTGCTTCCACACGGGGCGCAGCCCAGTCGCGTGCGTTATCCACACCAACCGCAACGGATTGTTCGAGTTCGCGGGCAATACGGTCTGTTTTCTTCACAACTACCTCCCGATACACGTGCTCGTTTGTTGCTAGCCTACGTCGCTTGGGGAACACCGGCTATTCATCTGCCGGATTCGACCCGGATTTCACCGAGCGCGGAACCGGCTTTACAACTGCAACGGCGTTGACCCTGCATGGAAGAATGGCCCTATGACCATTGCAACTGCAAAAGCAACGATCCACACTACCCTCGGCGACATCAAGGTTGACCTCTTCGGCAACCACGCGCCCAAGACCGTAGCCAACTTCATTGGCCTGGCTACCGGCGAAAAGTCCTGGAACCACCCCGAGACGGGCGAGGACAAGACCGGAACTCCCCTGTACAACGGCACGATCTTCCACCGGATCATCAAGGATTTCATGATCCAGGGCGGCGATCCCCTGGGCCGCGGCGTCGGTGGCCCCGGCTACCAGTTCGATGACGAGATCCACCCGGAACTGACCTTCAACGCTCCGTACAAGCTGGCCATGGCAAACGCTGGCATCCAGATGGGCAAGGGCACCAACGGGTCACAGTTCTTCATCACCACGGTCAACACCGACTGGCTGTTCGGCAAGCACAGCATCTTCGGTGAAGTCACGGATGAGGAATCCCGCAAGGTTGTCGACGCCATTGAGGCTGTCCGCACCGGCATGGGCGACCGCCCTGTTGAGGACGTCGTCATCAACAGCATCGACATCGAACAGCTCTAGTCATTCACTGAGCTGAATCCATGAGTTACGGAATCCCGTCGGCAGAGCCGTCCGCTGATATTCCGGTGTGCCCGCGGCACCCGGACAGGCCCTCCTATGTGCGGTGCCAGCGCTGCGGGCGCCCCGCGTGCCCCGAGTGCCAGCGGACGGCCGCCGTCGGGTTCCAATGCGTTGACTGCGTCAACGAACAAAAACGTACGATGCCGGCGTACCGGTCCCCGTATGGCGGGGCCCTGGCTGTCGGCCGTCCTTTGGTGACGTTCACGATCATCGGGCTTTGCGTGCTGGTGTACATCCTTCAGTGGATTGTCCCCGGCGACCTGATTTTCCAGGACTTCGCGTTCGCGAATGCTTTTGCGGCCACGGAACCTTGGCGGATGTTGACCGCAGCGTTCCTGCACTCCCAGGGATTCCTGCTCCACATAGTCCTGAACATGTATACGCTGTGGATCTTCGGACAAGCCCTCGAGCCACTGCTCGGGCGGATCCGCTTCCTGGCTGTCTACCTCTTGTCTGCTGTCGGTGGCTCGATTGGCTATCTCCTGCTGACCCCTGACTACCCTCTGTCCGGCGTCGTCGGTGCCTCCGGTGCCATCTTCGGCCTCTTCGGGGCCATGCTGGTGGTTCAACGGCACCGCGGCGGCGACACCCGGCAACTTTGGATCCTGATCGCCATCAACGGCGCTATCGGATTTTTTGTCCCCAACATTGCCTGGCAGGCCCACCTGGGCGGGCTGATTACCGGTGGCCTGGCCGCAGCAGCCATCGCCTACGCGCCCCGGGGCAAGAACCAGGCCCTGCTCCAAGCCGGCGGCCTGGTCCTCGTGGCCGGCTTGCTGGCCGTGGTGACCTGGTTCCGCATTACTGCCGGCTAGCGGGCTGCCCGTTGCTTGGACTGGCCCCCACGCTCGCTGCTTTTCCGACCTTCAGTCCGCAGGGCGCACGACTGGCTGCCTCAGGATTGTCCTGAGCCTGTCCGGGGCAGTACGCCGGGGATCACCGAGGTAGATCTCATGGTGCCTCCCCGCCATGGCCAGTGAATGCTCCGGTATGAACCTGTTGTGCATCTCATCCAGTACGGGGCCTTCGTCGTCGTAGGGGCCAACGTGAAGTGTCTGCACGCTCAAACCCTCTTCCAACGATTCCAGACGGAGTGCATCTACGGCAGGAGCCGCTCCCTTGTCGGCGACCGACCTGCACGCTGCCTCCATGTGTTCCTGTGTAAGCCACTCGGGAACCATGTTCATCAACGTCCATGACCAGAGTGATTTGTCCCGGGCGCTGGTGAAGGAATCCATGTCTTCGGCCCACCACAGGGCCTCCAGCGGCATGACACCATAATCACGCGCGAGCTCGCCCTTGCTGAAGAACTTCAGTTTGTAGGCGACCGGATAAAGGGTCGACAACGCGTCCTTGTACGCCTGGGCAGTGTTGGGGTCACCCTTGCCATCGATCATCAGGTACTGCATGGGCGGGACGGTAAGCAGGGAAAACCGTCCCTTGGTCGCACTGTAGGCAGGTATCAGTTTCTTGAGGTCGGTCTTCATGGAACCCACGCTAAGCCCACAGGCCAGGGCGTCCCACCCTGCGGCACCCGTGTTATCCACAAGCGTTATCCACACTGTGAGTAACTTACACACGTGTAGTTATCGTGTTAAGCCCTCGTTGCAGCCCCTGAAGCGCTAGATATCCCCCGAAAGGCATGGATTTCTCCACACCTGTGGATAACTATGTCCCCACCAGCTCGGAATTTGTGGACAAACAAGGCTAATTTGGGATGTCTGTGGATAAGCCTGTTAATTGCGTTGCGTGGAAGCGGCTATCAACAGGCTTATCAACAATGTTAATAACTTACACACGTGTAGTTCAGTCCGGCTTAGGGCCACTGAGGCCCGGCACGACAGCGATCCCTTTGCTGAAACCCACATGTTTTCCCCATCTGTGGATAACTTGTGGGTAGGGGGTTGTTGTTAAGTGGGTAACCGGCACGGACTCGGAAGATGCGAGGCGAGAGTCGACCGGGGCCTCCGGTGCCTCAAGGTAGTGGCCGGATTATTCCGCCAAGACGAACCAGGCAATCCTGCGACGTTGAATTTTCGGTGAAGCTTGGACCACTATCCACAGCTCGATGCACAGTGGGCATAAGTCGCAGCATGGGCCGTTTAGCCCCTCCAGACGCGGTGTGGCACCGATTTTGGACCTAAGTACGTGGATGTCCACAGAAGTTATCCACCCTTGTGGATAAAGTTACGCACTTCTGTGGACAGCGGCTCAGCCGCCCACAGCGAAGGTGGACGCTTCCCCTAGGTCCATACTCCAGACGTGCCGCGCCGGTGGCTGTCCACCAAATGGGTATCGATGATGCCCACTGCTTCCATCAGGGCGTACATGGTGGTGGGTCCCACGAAAGCGAAACCCTTCTTCCTCAGGGCCTTGGAGAGGGCGATTGACTCCGGCGAAGTTGTGGGGATTTCCGCCAGCGTGCGGGGAGCGGGTGTGCTGTCCGGCTGGAAGGACCAGACGAATTCCACCAGCCCGCCCTCCTCACGCAAGGCAATGGTGGCTTTGGCGTTCGTGATCGCGGCGTGGATCTTCAGGCGGTTCCGGACTATCCCGGCGTCGAGCATCAGGCGCTCCACGTCGGATTCCGTGAAGGCGGCCACGCTTTCCGGGTGGAAGTCCAGGAACGCCTCTCTGAAGGCCTCGCGCTTCCGGAGGATGGTGGCCCAGGAGAGGCCGGCCTGGAACGCCTCGAGGCTGATGCGTTCGTACATGCCCTGTTCATCGCGCACGGGCATGCCCCACTCGTGATCGTAGTAGGCCTGCATGAGCGGGTCCGAGGCAGCCCATGAGGGACGAGCCAAGCCGTCCGGTCCGATGATGGTACCGTTATCCGGGGTCATGCGCACTCCTCCGCAACCATGCCGGCCCAGCGGCCGGCATGCATTTAACTGCCGGGGATATTCTTCCCGGCACCTGTGACATTAACAGCTGTCACGTCGACAGCCGGGTAGCACGGAGCCGGTTTCCACGGGTCCGGTCTTACGACAGACCCGTGACACGCATGGTGATATTGATCCGTCCACGATCGAGGCCGCAGCCCTCAGGAGCCGTATCCGGAAGGACCTTGGGGATGCCGTGATAGGCGAACCGGGAGGGCCCGCCGAATACGAACAGATCGCCCGAACGGAGTTCCAGATCGGTGTAGGGCTTGGTCCGTGACTCGGTGTTGCCGAAACGGAAGATACACGTGTCTCCGATGCTGAGGGACACCACCGGAGCGTTGGAATGCTCGTCCTTGTCCTGGTGCATGCCCATGGCGGCTCCATCGCCGTAATAGTTCACCAGGGCGGCATCCGGTGCGTAGTCCCGGGACAGGCCAATCAAGGATTCATCGACTCCAAGGTCCGGGGAATACGCGACAGCAACGGCCTGCTTCCCCAGGCGGACCATCCACTCAGGAAAGTCGAGGACGGGTTGGCCGTTCACGTCGGTCGCCGTCCGTGAATAGCGGTACGGCTGCCAATGCCATCCCAGGCAAACCGTGCGGACGGACATCTGATGCCCTCCCGGCAGAGTTGCAGCCCGCAAGGGAACGGGCCCCTGGGTCCATTCACCAAAACGCCCGACGATCCATCGTTGCTGCTCCAGGGTCAGCCAACCGGGGACGTGAACCGCACCCGGCCGCACCAGGCGTGGACCGGCGTCGTGGTTTTCCGGTTGAACCAGCTCCAGCGGGAACAGGGCGTCGTCGCTCACGCCGCGGCCTCCAGCGTGAGCAATGCGCGTTTGGCTTCAGGACCTCCAAGGTAGCCACCGAAGCTGCCGTCGGATTTGACCACCCGATGGCAGGGAACGATCACGGGAAGCGGGTTGGTGGCACAGGCGGTGCCCACGGCACGGACGGCGTTGGGGCTGCCGGCCGCCTGGGCCACCTGTGCATAACTCGCCGTGTTGCCGTAAGGAATCCGGGGCAGGTGACGGAGGACGTTGAGCCGGAAACCGCGGGATAACCGGAAATCGAGGATGAGGTCGAAGTCGCGGCGTGTACCGGCGAAATACTCTTCGAGTTCCCGGGCAGCGTCGTCGAGGCGCGTGGGCGCTTCCAGAATGCGCGGGCTGACCGTGTCCGCCAGCAACTGCAGGACGGAGTCATGGTTTTCCAATTCGAAGGCTACCCGGATGATTCCGCGGTCCGTGGCTGCCAAGAGGAGCTTCCCCACCGGTGAATCGACGGTTCGGTAGGCGATGTCCAGGGTGTGGGTCAGTTGTGCGTCGAGGGCCAGGCGGGCATGGAGGTCCGCGAGGGCGGGCCCAAGGGCAACGTCCAGTGGTTCCAGGAGTGACAACACCTCGGTGTGCCCGGGGCTGGGGTCGAGGGTCATTGCACTTCACCTTTCGACGATGAATGGACCAGCGGAACGGGGGTGTGGACGGCTGCCCGGAGCGCCTTCACGCCATCTGCTCCGGCCCGGCGTGCGGCCTCCGGGGAACTGCCCAGAAGGGCGCCGATCTCTTTGTAAGGCAGCCCGGCGAGGTAGTGGTACGCCACGGCCTGGCGCTGCTTCGAGGGCAACTTGGCGACGGCGTCGAGAAGCTCGGTGTCCCGTTCGCCCGGAAGGCCCAGGCGGGTTGGTTGTTCCGGCGGTTGTTCCACAGGTAATGCCCGGCGCGCACCGGCCCGCAGATGGTCAATGCACTTCCGGTGGGCGATGGTCACCAGCCAGGCTTCCACGTTGGCCCCCACGGGAAGATCGGGATAGGCCTGGAGAGCCGCCAGGAACGTGTCCGACCAGGCGTCGTCGGCATCGTGGACGCCCAGAATTGCACGGCAAACACGAAGCACTGTCGCCCCGCGTTCCCGAACAACTGCTTCGAACGGTTTCTTGCTGGCCGCCTGTCCGTCTTCCATCAGAAGAGCTTGCCCTCTCTTACGGAATCCGGTTCTTCCAGTTCCAGGAGGAAGCGCTTGTTGCGAAGCCCGCCGGCATAGCCGGTCAGTTGCCCCTTCCGGCCCACTACCCGGTGGCAGGGGATGATGATGCTGATGGGATTACGGCCGACAGCCGAACCAACTGCCTGCGCCAGGTGGGGATCACCCAGTTCCTGGGCCAATTCCCCATAGCTGACCGTTTCCCCGAAAGGAATGGTCTCGAGGCGTGCCCAGACCTTCTCCTGGAAGGGATTTCCGCGTGCCTCGAACGGCACGTTGAATTCGGTGCGTTGACCGGCCAGGTATTCGGAGAGCTCGCTCCGGGTGCGGGAGAACACCGGGTCCTCGATGGTGGTGGGCTCTCCGAAATAGTCGGGCGGAGGCATATGCCAGTGGCCTTCGTAAAATATGCCCGTCAAAAACTCCCCGCGGGCTGTCAGCGTCAACTGACCCAACGGGGAGTCCAACGTGGTGTGCCGGTTGCTCATATCCTGTAGACGCCAGCAAGCACTGGAATGTGAGGTCCGGAATTCCTAGGAGCGCCAGCGCGTGGTCATGAGGAACCCGACAATTGCAATGCCGAAGCCGGCCACGATGTTCCAGGATGCCCAGTCGCGGACCGGGAACTGCCCTTCAGTGATGTAGAAGGTGATGATCCACAGGAGGCCGAGGATCATCAATCCAAACATGACGGCCTTGTACCAAACCGGGTTGGGCTTGTACTGCTGCGTGGCCGAAGTCTGTGGGGCCTGGCGGGCAGGCCGCTTGCGGGGCTTGGACTCGGGCACGGATCCTCCTGGACTGTTCGGTTGATACCCGTCCCTGCCGGCCTTGATATCCTGCAGGAAGGAAATTTCCAGCGGTTAACGGCCACACGGCGTTCCGGGTTGGTTCTAGCTGTCAAGTCTAGCCGCAACTCGGGATACGCCCGCGACGCCCGCGCCCTATATGAGGAGACCCTGTGGCGCACCAGCAGACGACGGCGGCATCAGCCGTGCCGTCCGCCAGCCCGGGGCACGAACGGCGGCCCCGAAAGCGTCGCCGGGCCTCGGATGTTATCCGTAAAATCAGCCAGATCTTCGGCGAACTCCTCATCACAGCCGGGATAGTACTGCTGCTGTTCGTTGGCTGGGAATTGTGGTGGACCAATGTGGAAGCCGATGCCAAGCAAACGGAAGCGGTGAAGAGCTTCGCCCAGGAATTCACCGGCCCGGTAGCTCCGGCGGCGCCGGTGGGTCCGGTGGACTATGGCCCTCCCGTGGTGGGCAATGCCCCCGGCAACGGCGGAACCATCGGGATCATGTACATCCCCCGCTTCGGCCAGGACTACACCCGCCCCATCATTGAAGGCACGGGCTCGGACGTCCTGGACACCTTGGGATTGGGCCACTACGGAACCACCAGCATGCCTGGAGCTCCCGGCAATTTTGCGGTGGCCGGCCACAGGCAAACGCACGGTGCGGTCCTGGACAACATCCACACGTTGGTTCCCGGTGACAAGATCTACGTCCAAACCGCGGATGGCTACTACACCTACGTGTTCCGCAACAATCAGATTGTCCTGCCGGACCGTACCGACGTGCTGATGCCCGTGCCTACCCAACCGGGGGCAACCCCCACGGAAAGTTTCCTCACCATGACCAGCTGCAATCCCCGCTTTGGTGCACAGGAACGCATCATCGCGTACTCAGTGCTGGATGGTTGGCAACCTGCCTCGGCAGGGCCGCCGTCGGAAATAGCCGCCCAAGTAGCCCGCGCCCACGGAAAGGGGTAGCAGATGTACGCATGGATTTTCCGGAACTTGCCCGGTCCGCTGTGGGTACGGATCCTGACCTCACTGGTTCTGGTGGGTGTGGCCCTTGTCTTGATGGTCGAGTTCCTCTTCCCCTGGTTTTCCCAATTCACCACATTGACTGACTCAACGATTGGTTTAGTGCAGCAGCCATGAGCACAACAAAGATTTTGGTAATAGATAACTACGACAGCTTCGTCTACACACTGGTGGGCTACCTTCAGGAACTGGGTGCGGAAACAACGGTCGTCCGTAACGACGACGTCACGCTTGCCGAGGCCATCGAACTGGCCGCAACGCGGGACGGCGTATTGGTTTCCCCCGGGCCCGGGACCCCTGCAGAAGCCGGCGTGTGCATTGAGCTGATCAAGTGGTGCGGTGAGGCCTCCAAACCCATGTTCGGTGTCTGCTTGGGACACCAGGCCCTCGCTGAGGCCTACGGCGGAGTGGTGACCCACGCGCCGGAACTCATGCATGGCAAGACATCGCCCGTGCGGCATGAAGGCAAAAGCGTCTTCGTCGGCCTGCCCTCGCCCGTTACGGCAACGCGGTACCACTCACTGGCGGCGGTTCGTGATTCCATACCGGACGTCCTGGAGGTCACAGCGGAGACTACGAACGGTGTAGTGATGGGTCTTCAACACAGGACCGCTCCCCTGTGCGGTGTCCAGTTCCACCCGGAATCAGTGCTCACCGAGGGCGGGTACCAGATGTTGGGGAACTGGCTCGAATCCCTGGGCATGGCCGGTGCCGCCGAACGTGCCTCCAAGCTGAGCCCGCTCATTAAGCAATAACTGCCGGTAAAGACTTACCCGGCGGGACGGCGGATCCGCCCCGGCAGCAGGCTATTTCTTGGTCGTCGTCGGCGTAGGCTTCGGCGTCGGCGTGTCCGTTGTGGGTGTTGGAGTGGGGGTCGGGGTCGGGACAGGCGCGGGAGCCTTCGCAACAGTAACGGTGACCAACTTGCCCTGATCTACCTCGCTGTTGAATACCTCGCTTTGTGCCGTGACCTTGCCCGGATCCACCTGCGAGTTTTCCTGTTCCACTACCTGCATGGTCAAGCCGTTGGCCTTCAGCGCCGCTTCGGCCTCCGCTACAGGCAGGCCAATGAGTTGGGGCATCAGGACCTTGCCGGATGAGATCTGCAGTTCCACCTTTGAGGACGTAGCTATGGGTCCGCCCGGCGCCGGGGCTGTGCTGATCACCTGGCCCATGGGTACCGTCGGGCTGTGCGTCCGGACACTGGTGATGGTGCCCGTGATACCAAGTTCCCGCAGGGCGTCGGTCGCGTTTGCTTCCGTGCGGCCCACGATATCCGCCGGTATGGTCACCGAACTCGGACCGCTGGAGACCTTGAGGATCACTTCGCCGTCCTGGGGTACCTTGGCGCCCGCTGCGGGCGAGGTGCCAATGGCCATGTCCTTGGCCACAGTATCGCTTGGCTCGCGTACGGATTTCGGTACCAGCTTGAGCGAGTAGAGCTTCTGGATTGCTTGGGATTCCGACATGTTGGCCACCACCGGAACCTCGATCTGTGCAGGTTCGGCCGGCTTGGCGTTCATGAGGTTGTAGAGCCAGAACCCGCCGCCGGCCAGTACCAGGATAGTGAAGATCACCAGGGTGGAGATCCACGCTCGACGCCGGGACTTCTGCTGGGCGGGCCGCTCGCGTTCCGCTGGGAGGCCCAAAGGAAGGGGGTCCTCGTGCTCGTGGTCCAAGGTCTCGTCCTTGAACTGGTCCATGTCCAAAAGCCCCACGGCGGTAGTGCTCAGGAGCTGCGTGGCGGGATCTTCCTGTTCCACGAGGTCGTTGGGATCTGTGGGGGCTTCGCTTGCCGGGAGTGCAGGCACGGGGATACCGTTGCTGGCTGCCCGGAGGGCCCGACGGAAGGCCGCTGCGTCCTGGAAGCGGTCAGTACGGTTTTTCTGCAGTGCCTTGACCAAAACGGAATCCAGCGCCTCTGTGATATCCGGGTTGTGGGTGCTGGGCAGTTCCGGGGTTTCCCGGACGTGCTGGTAGGCGACGGACACCGGGCTGTCGCCAACGAACGGCGGCCTGCTGGTCAGCAGTTCGTACAGGAGGCATCCAGCCGAGTAGAGGTCGCTGCGGGCGTCCACGGTTTCGCCCCGGGCTTGTTCCGGGGAAAGGTACTGCGCGGTGCCAACGACTGCCTGTGTTTGGGTCATGGTGGCCGCGGAATCTGCCATGGCCCGGGCGATTCCGAAGTCCATGACTTTGACGTCGCCGGTATCCGCACACACCATGACATTGGCCGGCTTGATATCCCGGTGCACAATCCCTGCCCGGTGGCTGTACTCCAGGGCTGAGAGGACACCCAGCGTGTAGCCGACGGAGTCCTCTACGCCCAGTTCCTTCGCCTTGATCATGTCCCTCAGGGTGCGGCCCGAGACGAACTCCATGACGATGTAAGGAACGCGGACATCCTCTCCGGGCCCACCTGGAACGGAATATTCTCCGGTATCGAAAATAGCCACGATGGAGGGGTGGTTAAGCGCCGCGACGGCTTGGGCTTCACGCTTGAAACGGGCCTGGAACTGGGGATCGCGGGCAAGGTCGGCACGCAGGACCTTTACGGCGATGGTTCGGCCCAGGAGGGTATCTGTTCCCTTGTAGACGTCAGCCATGCCGCCACGACCGATCAACTCACCGAGTTCGTAGCGTCCATTGAGGATGCGCTGTGAAGACACAGGTGTGCTCTCCTCTCGATGCGCGGGGCCGGGGCGTGGCGTAGACATGGTGGCTTAGCGGCCTGTGGGGGACGCAGAGCTGGACGGCTTGGGGTTGCCGCTGGGAGTGACGGGATCCGTAGGGATGAGCTCCTTGGACAGGTAGTAGGTCACCGTGGACCCTGCGGGTACCTCGGTGCCGGCGGCAGGCGAGGAACGCACGAACGTGTTCGGGCCCTGGCTGATGCTTCCGTTGACGTCCTCGCCCCTCACGTACTTAAGACCTGCCCCCTGCAGGGCGCCCTGGACCTGGGTTTCGGAGACTCCCTGACCGATGTTCGGGACCGCAACCATTTCGGGTCCCTTTGAGTAGGTCACCGTGATGGTGGTCCCCGGGTCAACAGGACCTGTGGGGTTGAGGCTGAGAACCGTCCCGGGTGTTGCCGGATCGAAGACCTCCTGGCCGTTGACGCCGAGGCCGAGGGAACGCAGCTTGGCAC
The DNA here is from genome assembly GCF_040560085.1 of Paenarthrobacter sp. CC6. Lineage (NCBI taxonomy): Bacteria > Bacillati > Actinomycetota > Actinomycetes > Micrococcales > Micrococcaceae > Paenarthrobacter > Paenarthrobacter sp. CC6. The sequence goes on from NZ_JARDAN010000013.1 coordinate 36,742, forward strand.
TGACCGTCTCGAACGGCTGTCCCTGGAATTCCTCCGGGATGATGTTGATCTTCTGCGGCGTCGACTGGGTGGGCGACGGCGCTTCGGAGGTTTCCGTAGGCGTAGGCGTCGGCGAGGACGACGTCGATGAGGACGACGGGCTGGCAGAGCGGCTCGGGCTCGCGGAAGTGGACTGGCTCGGCGAAGGGGTGGGCGAGAAGAATCCCGACTGGGAAATCAGGAAACCGACCAGCGCGAACAAGACCAGGAGGATCAACGCAACAAGGGGCCACGTCCAGGGGCTGCGCTTCTTGCGTTCCGGTTCCTGATCGTCGTAGCGTTCGTCATCGCTGTAGATGACCTCTTCGTCGTCGTTCAGTTGCCGTTCCGCCTCGAGGGCGTTGGCTCGTGTCAGTGGGTTGTCCGCGGATGCCGCAGCGGCTCCCACAGCAGCTCCGGCGGCGCCGGCGCCCAGCACCGGAAGTGCGGAGGTCGCCGTCGAGGATTGCTCCTTGCCGTAAGGTGAGGCGACGACGCCGGTGGGTGCCGTTGCGGTGTCGACCGGCGCCGTGATGGGGCCGGTTGAGTCTTCGAACAACAGCATTCCCGGCACAGCGGCATGAGCCGTGGCGATGTCGCCGTTACGGATGGCTTCAGCTGCTTCGGCAAGCTTGATGGCGTTGGCCGGCCGGTTCTTGGGGTCCTTGGCAAGCATGGACATCAAGAGGGCACGCACGGGCGTAGGCAGCGTCTCCGGCAGGGGCGGCGGTGCGTCATTGACCTGCGCCAAGGCAATGGCGATCTGCGATTCCCCGGAGAACGGACGGTGACCTGTGAGGCATTCGTAGCCGATGACACCCAGGGAGTAGATATCCGAGGACCCGGTGGCTGTCTGGCCGGTTGCCTGCTCAGGTGCCAGGTACTGGGCGGTGCCCATGACCTGGCCGGTCTGCGTCAGCGGAACCTGGTCCGCCAGGCGGGCGATGCCGAAGTCGGTGACCTTGACCCGGTTGTCCGGTGTGATGAGCAGGTTGCCGGGCTTGATATCGCGGTGAACCAGGCCTTGCGCGTGAGCCACGGCAAGGGCCCGGGCCGTCTGGGCAATGATGGAGAGCGTCATGTCCGGGGACAGCACCTGTTCGCGCTCCAGGATGCCGCTCAGGGGGTGGCCCGGCACGAGCTCCATCACCAGGTATGCCGAGCCGGCTTCCTCGCCGTAATCGAACACGTTGGCGATGCCCACGTGGTTGAGGAGGGCGGTGTGGCGCGCTTCGGCACGGAAGCGCTGCAGGAAGCCGGGGTCACCCGTGTATTCCTCCTTGAGCACCTTGATGGCCACGATCCGGCCAAGGATCTGGTCCTTGGCCTTCCAGACCTCGCCCATGCCGCCAATCGCAATGCGACTGGTCAGCTGGAACCTGCCGCCGAGTGTGATTCCCGAAGTAGGCCTCACTTATTCAACACCGCCTCAAAAATCTTCTTTGCGTTCGGACTGGTTAGCTGGGCACCGCTGAGCACGTCCACACGTTCCATGACAATGGTGACGGCTACTTGCGGGTCGTTTGCCGGGGCGAACCCGGTAAACCATGAGTTGTTCAAACCTGAATCACCGAGTTCCGCCGTGCCGGTCTTGCCGGCCACCTTGATGCCGGGAACGGCTGCGCCCTTGGCAATGCCGTTGTCCACTGCGCTGGTCATCCATTCGGTGATCTGGCCGGCGATCGGCTGCGTGGTGCTGGTGCGGAGTGCTTCAGGCTTTGTTTCGCTGATGACGCGCAGGTCAGGAGCACGTACTGTCTGCACCAGGTTCGGCTTCATCTGCACGCCGCCGTTTGCGATGGCTGCCGTCATCATGTTGATCTGCAGCGGAGTAGCTTTGACGTCGCGCTGGCCCACGGACGACTGGGCGAGCTGTGCCTGGTCCAGGTCCCTGGGGAAGACGCTCTTGGCCTGCTGGAGCTTGAGCTGATCTCCGAAGGTTTCACCGAATCCGAATTTCTCGGCCTGCTCACGGATGGCGTCCTGGCCGAGGTCCAGGGCAATGCTCGCGAACGGCGTGTTGCAGGACTGCTCCAGGGCAAAGGCGAACGACGCCGTCTCCCGGACGTTGCAGTTGCCCCCGGCATAGTTGGGAAGGCTGGCATTGGAACCGGGAAGCGGGAGGCTGCTCGGGTTCGGCAGCTCGCTGTCCTTGTTGTACTTGCCCGAGTTCAACGCCGCGGCCGTGTCAATGAGCTTGAAAACCGAGCCGGGAGAGAGAAGGTTTCCGGTGGGACCGCTGACGTTCTGGTTCAGGTTGATACCCGGGATCTGGTTCAGCTGGGCCATGTTCGCCTCTGCAGCGGCAGTGTCGTGGGTGGCAATCAGGTTGGGGTCGTACGACGGCTTGGAGACCATCGCCAGGATGGCTCCCGTCTTCGGGTTGGTGACCACGATGGAACCCCGCTGGCCGTCCGGAATGAGGTCGTAGGCCAGCTTCTGGATGGCAGGATCAAGGGTCAGCTCCACAGAAGCGCCCTTGGGTTCCTTGCCCAGGAACATCTGGCTGATGCGGTCCAGGAACAACTGGTCCGAGTTACCCGCCAGGGTTTCCCCCATTGACTGCTCCAGCCCGGTGGATCCGAAGCCCCTTGAGAAGAAGCCGGTGACGCCCGCATAAAGCTCCGGCTGGGGGTACGAACGCTGGAAGGCGCAGGACTCGGTTCCGGGGACGGACTCTGCCACCGGTTTCCCGCCAACGATGATGGCACCGCGTTCGTTGCAGAACGTGGCGAGGATGGCGCGCTGGTTCCAGGGATTGGCGTTGAGGTCGTCCGCGCCAATGACCTGGACGTAGCTGATGGCGCCGAAAATCAACGCGAACATGGCGACGGCGGCCATCCACGAGCTGCGAATCGCTTGGTTCATTGATGCTTCACCGCCTCAGTTGGTGCGCTTGGTGTCTGGCCTGTTGGAGTCTTGACTGTCCCGTGGGAGCTGGTGGTCGGGGGCTTGTTGACCATGGGTGTGGTGTCAACCGGTCCGCGGGCCGTATTGGAGATCATGAGCAGCAGCCCGACGATGATCCAGTTGGCCAGCAGGGATGAACCTCCGGCGGCCAGGAACGGGGTGGTCAGGCCGGTCAACGGGATGAGCCGGGTGACGCCGCCGATGACCACGAAGCACTGCAGTGCGATCGCGAAGGACAATCCGCACGCCAGGAGCTTTCCGAAGGCGTCGCGCGTTCCCAGGGCTGCGCGGAAACCGCGGGTGAAGAGCAGCAAATAGAGCATCACCACGGCGAAAAGGCCGATCAGGCCCAGTTCTTCGCCGATGAGCGCCACGATCATGTCGCTGTTTGCGAACGGAACCAGGTCCGGGCGGCCCTGTCCCAGTCCTGTTCCCACCAGGCCGCCGTCGGCCATGCCGAACAGGCCTTGGACGATCTGTCCACTACCGCCGGGAGACCTGCCGAAGACCTCCGGGGTGAAGGCGTTGATCCAGCTGTCGATCCTGAACGCGACGTGGGAGAAGATCTTCGATGCGATGAAACCGCCGCCGAGGATCAGGGCCAGGCCAATAACGACCCAGGAGATACGGCTGGTGGCCACGTAGATCATCACGATAAAGAGGCCGAAGAAGAGGACGGACGATCCGAGGTCGCGCTGGAAGACCAGGACGCCGATGCTCACCAGCCAGGCGGTGATCATCGGACCCAGGTCCTTGAAGCGGGGGAACTGCATGGGACCGATCTTCCGGCCGGCCAGGAGGATGAGGTCCCGGTTGGACGACAGATAACCCGCGAAGAATATGGCCAGGGTGATCTTGGCGATTTCACCAGGCTGGAAAGTCATGGGGCCGATGCGGATCCAGACGCTGGCACCGAGCACCTCACCGGCGGAGATGCCGGGCACCAGAGGAAGAATCAGCAGCAATGCACTGGCCGCCAACGAGATGTAGGTGAAGCGGCGCAGGATGCGGTGGTCCTTGAGGAACCAGATCACGGCGATGGAAACGGCCATGGCAATCAGCGTCCACCGGAGCTGGTTGTTGCCGGTGTCGTCGCCAGGGCCGTCCATGCGGTGGATCAGGGCCAGGCCCAATCCATTCAGGGCCACCACGATGGGAAGTATTACCGGATCGGCATATTTAGCGCGGAGACGGAGCACCACGTGGAATGCAAAGGCGGCTACGGCGAGCAGGCTCGATTGGAACCAGAAGTCGCTGTCCAGTCCCAGATCCGAGTTGAGGCTGACCAGTGCGCTGGCGCCGATTCCAACGGCAAGTGCCAGCACGATGAGCAGAAGCTCGACGTTCCGGCGGGGCTTGGGGGCGGTTTCAGTCTGGATCATTTTGCCCCCTCACAGGGAGTCGGAACGGGAGATGGCGTGGGGCTGGCAACGGCTGCCGTGCTGGGTACCGGCACTGTGGCCGTAGCCGACGGCGACGGCGTGGGAGTCGCCGTCCCGGTTGGAGTCGGGCTGGGGCAATTGGCCGAGGCGCTGCCGTACTGTTTGAGGTTTTCCACGATGAGCTGGGCGTCGTCGAGGTCCCCGGCAGGAACGGTCTGGCGAACGCTCTGCTGGCCATATTCAGGCAAGGAATCCACCCTGACATCGGTTACGGCTTCCAGCCGGGAAAGCTGAATTGGGCCGAGCCTTTGCGAGATGCCGTTGAAGATGGCAACACGCTGATCGTATTCACCCACGTAATAGCGTGTCTGGGTCCAGGCGTAGCCAAGCCACAGGCCGACCACGACGCCCAGAACCAGGAATGCGGCGACGGCGGGCATCAACCAACGGATGCGACGCCTTGGCGGCTCTTCGGCCTCCGCGCGGTCCTGCTCTGCTTTGTGCGTCAGGACTGTGGCAGCGCGACGGGCCACCGTGCGGCCGGCAACGGTAGGAATGGAGCCTGTTTCAGCAGCCGTTGCCGCGGCGCCAACGAGCTCATGGGGGCGGCTGGCCAGTTCCTCGCGCAGGACTTCGGCTGACAGATGCTCACCGAGGTGGGGATCGGTGGTCGCCGGCGGTTCGGTGGAGGAATCAGAAGTCCCGGACGTTTCGTCCGCCTCGTCCGATTCCTTCGTCCTCGTGCCGTCGTCGGAAGCCGATCCTGCGTCCGGCTTCCGGTCAGCTTCCGACTTCGAGGCGCCCTTGGCCGCATCTCCGGACGGCACCTCATCGGGGGACTTGGTGGCCGTCACCGCTTCAGGCTCATCGACGGCGGCAAGCGCAGCGGCCGGTACGACGTCGACGGCGGCCGTGTTGACGTCGTCGACCGTCTCCTCGACGATTTCCAACATGACAACCGTGACGTTGTCCGGGGCGCCCGCTTCGAGCGTGAGGTCTACGAGGATCTCGGCGCATTCGCGAAGGTCCTTGGTCTCGCGGACCATGCGCTCCACGACGTGCCCTGCTACGTAGTTCAGGCCATCAGAGCACAGCAGCCAGCGTTCGCCGGGTTCGACGTCCAGGACGTCCAAGTCCAGCTCAGGGCTCGCGTCAACGTCGCCAAGCACGCGCATCAGGACGTTTTTATGGGGATGGGTCTCGGCTTCCTCCGGACGGAGGCGTCCCTCATCGATCAGGCGCTGGACGAACGTGTGGTCGACGCTGATCTGCTCGAACTTCTTGTTGCGCAGGCGGTAAGCGCGGGAATCGCCAATATGCGCGAAGTGGAGTTTGCGGTCCTCAAGGAGCAACGCCGTGACCGTCGTACCCATGCCTGACAGCTTGGGATTCTGGTGGACGAGCTCTGAGAGCAGTGAATTGGCGGTTTGGATCTCGTCCGCCAGGACGGTGTCGGCGCCTTCAGGGTAGTCGTCATGATCCAGGTGGATCATGTCCAGGACCGTCGAAGCGGAGGCGACATCGCCGCCCGCGTGCCCACCCATGCCGTCGGCGACCACAGCGAGATGGCGGCCCACATAAGCGGAGTCGTCATTCTTGGAGCGGATCCGGCCGACGTCGGAACGGGCCGCGTAGCGCATGATCAGCGGGCGCTCCGCGGGCTTTTCCTTGTCCTCGGGGGTCTCAGAAGAGGCCATGGACTATGGCCTCAATTCAATGACCGTCTTGCCGATTCTCACGGGGACACCGAGCTCCACCGGCAACGCACGAGTGAGCTGCTGATCGGCCAGGTAGGTGCCGTTCGTAGAGCCGAGGTCCTCAATGAACCATCGGCTGCCCTGCGGGAACAGACGCGCATGCCGGCCGGAGGCGTAGTCATCCTCCAGGACCAGGGTGGCTTCCTGCGCGCGTCCGAGCAGGATGGGGCTGGCCGCCAGGGGAACCGTGGTGCCCTTGAGGGGACCCTCGGTGACCACCAGGTTGCGGGCATGCTGGATGGCCGGCGGTGGTGTGGCAGCCAGTTCAGGATGCTTGCGGACTTCACGTGCCGTAGGAACACCGGTCACTGCCTTGCGTCCGATCTGGAAGTCGCGGCGCATGGTGGACACAATGCTGAAGATCAGGACCCACAGCAACAGGAGGAAGCCGAAACGAAGCGCTGTAATGGTCAGTTCGCTGACATCGTTCACGCGTGGCCACCCGGGGTCTGGGGGAGGAGGCGGAAAATAATCTTGGTACGTCCCATCGTGATGGTTGAGCCGTCTGTGAGCTCCACGCTGCCGTTTACCTTATGTCCGTTGACGTAACTGCCATTCGTGGAGCCGAGGTCAACAGCCCACGTGCTCCCGTTCTCGGTGCGTACCTCAAGATGCTTCCGTGAAACCCCGGTGTCGTCCACCAGGATGTCGGCTTCAGAAGAGCGGCCGAGCACCACGCTGGCTGCATTGAGGGAGTATCGCTGACCGCTGATGTCCAGGACAGGCTGGAGGCGAATTGGCTGCCGTGCGGGGGCTGCGGGAACGTTGGCCCGCGGAGGCTGCGGAGCAGGAGCTGCGTCGCCGGAGGACTTTTCGGTCCGGGAAGCGATCTCGAAGTGGCCGGCCCGTTCCTCGTCATTGCGACGGAACGAGATCCTGACCGCGCCTTGGAGCGTATAGCCCTGGCTGCGAACGTGTTGGATAACGACGTCGCACAGTTCCTCAGCGAGGGGCGTTCCCCATTCCTGGGCCCGGGCGAAGTCCTCATCGCTGAGCAGGACATCAAAAACGTTGGGAGCAAGCGTGCGTCCGGCGGCGATGGTGATGGACTGATTGTCCAGTTCCCGCCTCAGCTTGCTCGCGATCTCCACTGGCTCAACCCGTGCCCGCGACCCCGTGGAGAAGACGTTGCGGACGGCCTTTTCAATGCCGCGCTCGACTTTGTCCAGCAAACCCATGTTCCTTCTCCTTTCCTTGCCGCGGCACCTGCTGTGCCTGTCCGATAGTCCTGCAATTGGTCCGACTGTGCACACACCAAAGTGCGCGCCCCACGGCCCTTCCTCTTCCCGATACTACTGGGACTGACTGGGAATGACCTTAATCCACAACGCCTTGCGCCACGGAAAAGTTCGACGGCGGCCCTTGCTGGCGGGGCTCGCAGGGGTTGAAAATCCCTTGAAGTTCTGCGGTTTCCAGGCCGTCCACCGCCCTTCCGGAGGGTGCCTCCCAGCCCGATTGGTGTTTTGCTCCGGATGTCCGTTATGCTTGATCTCGCTGCTTTTGAAGGAAACGAAGCTGGGAGACCAGCGAAGTCCGGAAAAAGAAGTTGCGCGCGAGTGGCGGAACGGCAGACGCGCTGGCTTCAGGTGCCAGTATCCGAAAGGGTGTGGGGGTTCAAATCCCCCCTCGCGCACGCAATCGAAAGAGCCCCGGTCTTAGGACCGGGGCTCTTTTGTTTTGTGGGTCTACGGAATTTGGCGCTTCAACGCGCGGGCCAGGCGCGCAGCTGCTTCCTCCAGCTTGGCCGCAGGGACATCTCCGTAGGCCAGGCGCAGATGCCGGTCAGCGTCCGTTCCGGGTCCTGAGGCGAAGAACGATCCCCGTTGGTACTCCACGCCCTCGGCGCTGGCGTCGGAGGCCAGGCGATCCGGGTCCACGGAGGAATCCGAGAGTTTGGGCCAGAGGAACAAGCCGCCCTCGGGAAGTACGGTCTCGAAAGCGCCAGGGGCCTCCCGGTGCAGCGCGGCAACCAGGGTTTCGGCACGGTTCCGGTACAAGGCGCGGGCCCGGTCCAAGGTGGCACCGAAGATTCCGGGGTCTGAGGTTACCAATTCCCCGATGATGGCCTGGACAAGCGTGGAGCTGTGCGAATCCTGGCGGCTGCGCAACGCCACCAGATCGCGGGCCAAACGCTCAGGGGCCACAGTCCAACCCAGGCGCAACCCGGGACCGAGTGTCTTGGTGAACGTATTGATGTGAAGGACATGGTCCGAGTTATTGAACTCCTCCACACTCTCCGGCTCGCCGGCAAAACGAAGTTCCCGGTAGGGGTTGTCCGCCAGGATCACAAAGCCATAGTGTTCCGCCAGCCTGACAAGTTCCTTGCGGGCCTCTCCAGACAGTGTTCCTTGGGATGGGTTATGGAAATCCGGCACCGTATAAAGGGCGGACGGGCGGGCGCCGGCCCGGAGCTGGTCGGCGAGATGATCGACGTCGAGACCTTGTGGCCCCACAAAGACGGGCAGTGTCCCGGCATCCGACAACTGCAACCCGCGGAGGAACAAGGGGAAGATCGGGTTGTCCACCGCCACCAGGTCGCCGCGTTCCACCACGGACTGGATTGCCAGGGAAAGGCCGTGGAAGCCTCCATTGGTGATCAGAATCCGATCCACGGGTACGCCTTCGCGTTCGGCGATCCACTCCCGCAGGGGCGAAATCCCCTCCGTTCGTGAGTACTGGAGTGCAGGGACCCCCGGCCGGGCCAGCACCCGTGCCGTGGCGGCGGTCAGTTCCTCCGTGGGGAGGACCCCCGGATCCGGAATGCCACCAAGGAGCTCGATGGCGTCGGCACGCCGGTCGCGGAGTGTCTGGTCGCCAAAGCCCTTGGGTGCGGTGAATGCCTCGATAAGCGCGGGCCGCCGGGCAGATATCAGGTTTACGGTCATGCTGTTGCCTTCGCTGGTTGTTTAAGGGCTGTCTGTTCCTCGGTGGACACGGCCGCGAGTGGAATCGCCCCGAGCAGGGCGCGTGTGTATGGATGCCGGGGCCTGTGGAAGATCTCCTCCACAGGACCGTCCTCAACCACTTGACCTCGTCGAAGGACCGACACTGTGTCAGCTACCTGCCTCACGAGAGCAAGATCGTGGGAGACGAACAAGTACGTCAGGCCGAGTTCGTGTTGCAGGGTGGTCAAGAGTTCGAGGATTCCCGCTTGGACGCTCACGTCCAGTGCCGACGTAGGTTCGTCCAGAACCACGACGTCGGGTCTCACCACCAGCGCGCGGGCGATCGCCACCCGTTGACGCTGGCCACCCGACAGGTGCGCGGGCCGTCTCGACGCCACATCGGACGGCAGCCCGACAGCCTCCAACGCTTCGCTCACACGATGGGTCCGCTCCGCCTTGGTCCCTACGCCGAAATGGTCAAGCGGTTCGCGGACGATCCGGCCAACCCGCCAGGTTGGATCAAGTGACGTAAAGGGGTTTTGGTAAACAAGCTGGAGGTGGCGGCGGATCTCGCGTACGTCGGCTCTGGACCGGCCCGACGTCGACTGACCGGCTACCGTAATGTCCCCACCGTCGGGCTGCTCAAGACCCAGCAGCAACCGGACTGCTGTCGTCTTGCCGGAACCGGATTCACCCACGAGGGCGTGCGTGCGTCCGCGCTCCACGGAGAAACTCACCCCATCGCAGGCAAGAACGTCCTTGCCGCCGACCGGGAAGCTCTTGGTTACGCCCCGTACATCAATCTGCAGTTGGGCGGTTGGTGAGGGGGCAGTGTCCGTGCGGAAGCCGCCGTCGTCCGCTTGCGTCAGCAAGGTGCGCTTGCGCCTGTACCGGTCCGGGTGCAAAGCGGGCACGTCGGCCTGCAGGCTTCGCGCGTATTCGGTCCTGGGCGAAGCGAATACGTCCCGCGAGGCACCGCTTTCCTGAACGGCTCCGTCCTTCAGCACCACCAAGGAATCGGCACGCTCGGCCGCGATGGCGAGGTCGTGCGTGATCAGCAGCAGGCTGATGTCCAGCTCGCGGCGGAGATCGCTCAGCATGTCCAGGATCAGCTTCTGAACCGTCACGTCCAGGGCTGACGTGGGTTCGTCAGCCACAATCAGGGATGGTTGAGGCAACACTGTCAGGGCGATCAGCACGCGCTGGAGCATGCCGCCCGAGAGCTGATGGGGGTAGGAGTCGTAAACCCGGGCCGGGTCCGGCAACCCCACCTGGTCAAGCACCTCCAGAATCTTCGCTCGGCGGACCCCCGGGTCGGTTTCACCGAGCAAGGCGGCAGCTTCGTGGGCCTGGGCGCCGATGGTCCGGACCGGATTCAGTGCGGACGCGGGATCCTGTGGGATGAAGCCCAACTCCCGGCCGCGCAGGGGACGGAACTGTTTCTCCGGCAACGCGAGAAGATCACTGCCGTTGAGTTCCACCCGCCCGGTAGCAGTCGCTTCACCGTGTGGGAGCAGGCGGAGAATGGCTTTGGCGATGGTGGACTTGCCCGAGCCGGACTCGCCAATGAGCGCCAGGCTCCCGCCTTTGGCCAGCGAAAACGAGACGTCATGGACGACGGCGGTGGAACCGTAGGCGATCGACAAGCCCTGCACTGTTAATAGGTCTGCTGACACGTTGGTGTCCTTGGTCTTCAAGATCATGTCACTTGGCCTTTCGCAGCCAGCGGCTGATGCGGTTAACGGACAGGACGGTGCCCACGATCACCAGGGCCGGAGCGTAGACGAGCCAAGGGGCTGTCACGTAGGTCTTGCCGGAGGCGACCAGGAGGCCCCAGTCCGAGGCCGGGGGTGGATCGCCGTAGCCGAGGAACGCCAGCGAGGCGATGATCAGGATGGACGTCCCGAACTGAAGCACTGCCAGGACCAGCACCGACCTGTAAGCGTTGGGAAGGATGTGGCCGAGCAGCGCGTGGAGCCGGTTTCCGCCTTCCAGGTAGGAGGCCTCCACATACGTGGCGCTGCGGACACGCATCACTTCCGCACGCATCAGCCGGGCAAAGACCGCGACGGCGGACACTCCCGTGGCGATGGCCGCATTAATGGTTTGGAAACCCAGCGAGCTGACGATGACAACGGCCAGGAGGAAGCCCGGAATGGCCAGCAGGACATCCACGAAACGCCCCAAAACGGAGTCCAGCCAGCCGCCGCGGAATCCGCTGGCGAGGCCGATGAGGCTGCCGATCACGAGGCCGATCAGGACAGCGACCAAGGCGCTGGTAACTGACGATGCCGTGCCGTATACGACCCGTGCGAATTGATCCCGGCCGAGGTAGTCAGTGCCAAACCAATGCTGGGCGCTCGGCGCGGCCAGTTTGCTTGCCGTATCTCCGGTGACCGGGCTGTACGAAGTGAAGAGCCACGGGACAAGGGACCAGAGGATAACCAGGAGCACCACGGCAAATGACAGGATCACCGTGATGGGGGGCAGTCCTGCGGTGAGCCTCTTTGAGGCGGTGCCGACATTGCGTAGTTGCGGGTATCCAAGTGTGGCGGTCATGCGGCCACCTTCTCTCGAAGCTTGACGCGTGGATCGAGCAGCGGCGATGCGAGGTCGGCCACCAGGTTGACGGCCACGAACACCACGGCTGAAAGGGACACCACGGCTTGAAGGACGGGTTGGTCTTCTCCCGTCACGGCTTTCTGGACAACCGTGCCGATGCCGTCACGGCCGAAGATCGTTTCCGTAATAACGGATCCGCCAAGCAGCTCACCCACGATCAGCGCCACCATGGCTACGGACGGCAGAGCGGACGGTTTCACCAGGTGCTTGGCAAACAGCCTGGCCTCAGTCAGACCACGGGAACGGGCAACCAAGGCGTATTCCTGGCGGGATTCATGGTCCAGGCTGGCAATCAGGACCTCGGCCAGCGGCGCGGAGACCGGAATGGCCAAAGTGATGGCTGCGAACAGCGTGGCCACCGGGCTGTTGGGATCCGTGGTGGTGAACGAATGGAGGCGGAAGGCAAAGAACTCGATCAGCACCAGCCCGATCACAAAGTTGGGCACTGACAGGAAGAACGACGGGATGGAGCGGACGATTGCGGCCCACTTGCCCGGCAAATACTGCGCGCCGTACGCGATCACCACGGCGAAAACGACGGCGATGACCAACGCGCTGGTGGCCAGGGTGAGCGTGGACGGCAAGGCGTCCCCCACAATCCGGGACACAGGCAGGTTGGACTGCAGCGAGAAGCCCAGTTCACCCGTCAGAAACCTCCCCAAGGAGAGGAGTAACTGCACAATCACGGGCTGATCCAGGCCATAGAAAGCCACGATCCGCTGAATGTCTTCCTCGCTCAGTCCGTGTTGCGGGTCCCGGAGCGTGTTGGTGATCGCATCGCCCGGGAGCACGCTGATCACCAGGAATGTCAGGACGTAAGCGAGGAGCACGACGACGACCGCCTGACCCGCCCGGGTCAGGGCAAAGCGCTTGTAATCGCTGGTCACTGTGAGATCCAGGCGGTGTAGAAGTTTGCGTAGGCAAGGCCGTTGTACTGGACATCCTTGATCTTCGGGCTGATCAGGTAGAGGCGCTGGACGAGCTGGTTAAGAGGGATGAAGTAGCCCTGCTCAAGGACGTACTGCTGGAGTTCGTCGGCGACCTTTTCGCGTGAAGCCCGGTCGGAGGCAGTGGCGATGGCCGTGGAGAGGTCGTTGAGCTTCTGATCACTGGTTCCGAGTCCGAACCAATCCTCGCCCTTGTTCTGGCTTGTCAGGACTCCGGCAACCGTTCCGACGTCGACGAAGCTGCGGGAGGTCTGGAACAGAGGGGGTTTGCTCGCCTGCACTGCCGCGTAGCCGGCTACGTCCACAACCTTGAGGTTGACCTTGATGCCCACCTTCTTGAGCTGCTGGGCAATGAGCTCGTCCTCGGCCTTGGTGGACGGGACATAGGGGTTGGGCGTGAGCGTGAACTCGAGGGTCTTCCCGTCTTTGCTGCGGTAATCGTCGGCGCCCTTGGTCCAACCTGCATCGTCAAGAATCTTGTTGGCTTTGTCGGCATCGAATTTGAACGAGTCACTGAACTCGCCTGCTTCCGGAACATTGCCCTGGATGAAGGTGGTGGCGGCGTTCCAGTCGCTGGTGTAGACAGTCTTGAGGATCTCGTCGCGGTCGATGCCATGCTGGATGGCCTGGCGGACGGCAATGTCATTGGTGGGGAAGGCCTGCGTGTTGACCTGGAACCCGTCCACGAAGCCCAGATAGCGCGGTGTGCCTACTGTGAACCCTTGGGCTTTCAGCGATTCGATTTCCTGCGGCTCAACATTGAAGGCAACATCGGCCTGGCCCGAAACAACCGTCGATGTCCGCACCGACGTGTCTTTGATGACCTTGTAGGTGATGGTGTCCAAACGGGCCGGGCCGGTGTGGCCCAGCGCGGCCGGACCCCAGTTGTAGTCCTTGCGCTTCTCCAGGACGTAGCTGTCACCCTGTTTCCAGGACTTCACGACGAACGGACCGCTGCCGATTTCCTGGCTGAGGTCGGCCTGGGCTTCCACCGGCAAAGCCAAGGTCTTCGGTGAAAGCAGGATGCATCCGTGGTACGCGAGCGTGGCGATGAACCCCAGCGCGGGGGAGGAGAAGGACACCTTTACGGTAGCCGCGTCCGTGGCCTCGGCCGAGACGAAGTTGCTGGACGGGAACAGGCCTACTTTGCTGACGCCGCGGGTGGAATCACCCTTGGCCCAGGCGTTGAGATTGGCCACAACAGCCGCTGCGTCCACCGGTGTCCCGTCCGAGAACGTCACGCCGCTCTTCAGGTGAATCACGAAGTCCTTGGCGCCATTGAGTTCTTCCCAGCTCTCAGCAACCCACGGGCTCAGCTCACCCTTCTCATTGACGTACACCAGCTTGTCCGTGATCTGGCCCCATAGATTGCCCTCGTAACTGGAGATGGACGTCTTGCTGGAGACCCAGCCGGTGTCATAGCCCTGGATCAGGAAGGTGATGTTTCCGCCGTCCACTGGGGTTGTGGAGCCGGCGCCGGTGCTGGCAGTTGTGCCGCCGCAAGCGGTGACCAAGGCAGAGGTGGACAGTGCGCCAAGGCCTGCGAGGAAGGCCCTTCGGCGGAATTCGGGGGTGCTGAAAGTGCTCATGGTGTTTCTCCTGGATGCGTTTGGGGGGGATTGCGTTGGGGTGCTGCTGGAGGCAGTGCGCTTAGATGGCCTTGCCGGGATTGAGAAGCTGCCGGGGGTCGACAGCCTCCTTGATGGTGTGTTGCAACTCGCGGCTGCGTTCGGACAGTTCGAGGGCTGCCCATTCGCGCTTGATGGTTCCTACCCCGTGTTCGCCGGTGACCGTTCCGCCAAGCGAAAGCGCCACCCTCACGAGTTCAGTGGCAGCTTCCAGGAGGGAGGCCGGTGGGTTCGGGCCGTCGTCGGGCGTCTTGTCCTTGGTGATCAAAGGGTGCAGGTTTCCGTCGCCCGCGTGCGACACGGCTGAGATATCCACCCCGAAACGCGCTTCCAGAGCCGGGAACGCGGCGTAAACCCTGGGGAGCTGGGACTTGGGCACGGCGATGTCCTCGCCGATGTACCACTTGTCCTGCGGGAGTCCGCGGCCGCTGCGGCGCAGTTCCCAGAGCCGTACACCGTCATCGTCCGACTCCACGGTGACGCGGCCACCTACAGCGCTGAGTGCCACTGCGAGGTCCGCGGCTTGGTCGCCGATGCCGTAGCCGTCGATTTCGATGAGGATCAGTGCGGCACCGCGGTCCCGCAGGCGGGTTCCGGAGTGCGAGTCGATGTTGGCGAGACTTGGCGCATCAAAGAACTCGATCGCGGCCGGGCGCACTGGCGACAAGGTGATCGCAGACAGTCCCGCGGTCCCCTCGGCGGTGCTGTTGAAGAACGCGCTGATCGTCTTGCGGGCAACCGGAATGGGGCGAAGGCGAACCGTGGCCCTCGTGACGATGCCGAGAATGCCTTCCGAGCCGACAAACAATGACGTCAGGTCCAGTCCGGTGACGCCCTTGATGGAGCGGTGGCCCACGGTGATCAGGCTGCCGTCTGCGAGGACGACGTCGAGCGACAGGATGGATTCCCGGGTCACCCCGTACTTGGCGCAGCGGAGTCCGCCCGCGTTTGTGGCGATATTCCCGCCAATTGAGGAAATGTCGAAACTTGCCGGATCGGGTGCATAGAAAAGTCCGAAGGGTTCTAGATGCTTGTTCAATTCGGCATTGATGACACCGGGTTCGACAACAGCCACCTCGTCCAGCGGGGAAACTTCGATGATGGCGGTCAGCTTTTCCGTCGAAATGACCACCTGGTCCTGTTGTGCGCTGGCACCACCCGACAAGCCCGTCCCCGCCCCGCGGGGAACAACGGTCACGCCGAGTTCCGCTGCGAGCCTCACGGCCGTTTGAACTTCGGCTGCTGACGTGGGAAGAACGACGGCGGGACCCGGGTTTCCGGTTGCGGCTCCCGTCTTGGCGGTGGCAGCGTCATGGCTGTAGCGGGAGGTAGCAGGGCCTGGAGCCAGGACTTCGAGCCCTTCCACCCGACGCGTGAGCTCCCGGACGTAGCTTTGGATTGTTGTGAGGGCGGGGGAGTTGATTTGCTCTGTTGTCATGCCGGTGTCTCTCTGTCCGGGTGCATGACAAGGCATTCCTGCGTGAAGCACCCAAAGGCTTTTGATGGATTTCCCGGTCATAAATTGACGGGCTCTTCAAAAGTTAGCGGGACTCGGAATTTGCGCGCCAGTTTCTTGAAATGTCAATCAACAGTTCTCAATGGGGCGTCGTGGGGATTCCCATTTCGTTAAACGGGTACCCTGAAAGACGAATTGTGTCGCAGTAAAAAGCGCCGCGACGTCATATGTCCCCACGCACGGTCAGCTGCGGGCGGAACCTGCCAGCCGGCGTCGTGAGTTGCTGAGGTGAAGGCGCATGGCTGCCGCGGCAGCCACGGGATCGCCGTCCGCGATTGCTGCGTAGATAGAGGAATGCTCGTGGACTACTTGATCGAAGCGTTCGCGGGTTTCCCGGTCATCCCCGCCGACGAGGCGTGGGCGGGGCATGGTGATCATGGTCTGGCCGAGGGCGGCGATGCAGTCTGTATAAAAGGGATTGCCTGAAGCCGCAGCCACAGCACGATGGAACTCGAAATCAGCTTTCATGGCGTGCGCCGGATGCGAAACGTTCGCAGTGAATTGTTCCAAGGCACCGTGGACGGCCTTGAGTTGTCGTTCGCTGTGGTTCCGGGCAGCAAGGGCAGCTGCCTCTGCTTCGACGCCGATCCGGAAGTCGAGCATCTGCAGCCGTTCTTCCATGCTGGACACAGGCCGGGTTCCCGGTGCCTGGGTCGGGCCTTCGGCGGGCGGAGTCAGGGCAAAGCTGCCCCGCCCACGTTCGGTTTCCACAAGGCCTTCGGCCTGCAGCCGCGTCAATGCGGAGCGGACCACGGTTCGGCTCACCCCGAATTCGCTGATGAGGGTGTTCTCGCTGGGGAGCTTCTCGCCCGGTTGGATGACGCCGTCGACAATGCGGTTGCGGAGGTCGGCGGCGAGATCCGCAGTCAGGTTTCGGCTCATGCGTTCCAGATTACGCGCCGAACTCCACGGTTTCGGTGGTCCACGCACGGGCCTGTTCGCTCAACGTGACGCCGAGTCCGGGACGGTCCGGGACGATCATGCGACCGTTCTTCGTCTCCAGCCGCTCCTCGAACAGCGGGTCCAGCCAATCGAAGTGTTCCACCCACGGCTCGCGCGGGTAGGCGGCGGCCAGGTGGAGGTGGATCTCCATGGCAAAGTGCGGTGCCAGGCCCAGGCCTCTTTCGTCGGCCAGTGCTGCCAGGCGCAGGAACTGGGTAATGCCTCCGACGCGCGGCGCGTCCGGCTGGATGATGTCGCAGCCGTTGGCGTTGATGAGGCCCTTGTGCTCGGCGACAGAGGCAAGCATCTCACCGGTGGCGATAGGCGTGTCCAGGAGCTGTGCGAGGTGGGCGTGGCCCTCGAAGTCATAGGCATCGAGTGGTTCTTCGATCCAGATGAGGTTGAATTCCTCCAGTTGGCGGCCCATCCGCAGCGCCGTTGCCCGGTCCCACTGTTGGTTCGCGTCGACCATGAGCGGAACGTCCCAGCCAATGTGTTCGCGGACTCCCGCCACGCGGCGGAGGTCTTCTTTGGAGTCGGGCAGGCCCACCTTGATCTTGATGCCGCCGATGCCGTCGTCGATGGACTGCGTGGCGCGTTCCTTGACCTCTGCCAGGGTGGCGTTGAGGAAGCCGCCGGAGGTGTTGTAGGTCTGGACGGAATCACGGTAGGACCCCAGCAGCTTGGCCAGCGGGAGTCCGGCGCGCTTGGCCTTGAGGTCGTAGAGGGCAATGTCTATCGCGGCGAGAGCCTGCGTCGCCACGCCTGACCTTCCCACCGAGGCGCCGGCCCAGAGGAGCTTGGTGTAGATCTTGCCGATGTCGTTGGGGTCCTCGCCAATGATGCCCTCCGCGACCTCCTTGGCGTGGGCGTACTGGGCCGGCCCGCCGGCGCGCTTGGAGTAGCTGAAACCGAGGCCGCTGTGTCCCTGCTCCGTGGTGATCTCGGCGAAGAGGAACACTACTTCCGTCATCGGCTTCTGCCTGCCGGTGAAGACCTTGGCGTCGCTGATGGGAACGCTGAGCGGCAGTCGCGCCGTGGACAGTTTGACGTGGCGGATGAGGTCTACGGTACTCACTGGGTCTCCTAAGGGGCGGGGCATCCTTGCCTACTACTTAAGATACAAGCTGAGTACTTGTATTACAAGACTTGCTTCTTCACGACCCTGCTGGCGATGCCGGAACATCCGTTGTCAGCACGGGTTTGGGTGTGCGCTTGCCTCCTTGCTGTGCGGCTGTCCCGGCAATGACCACCAGGGCTATCCCTGCCACCTGCATGAGTGTCGGCTGCTGGGCGAGGACAAGCAGCCCGATGAGGACACCGAATGCGGGCTCGATCGAAAGCAGCGTTCCAAAGGCCGTGTGGGTCATGCGCCGCAGCGCCAGCATTTCGAGGCCGAACGCGATCACCGGCGTTATGAGGGCAATCCCGGCCGCCAGGGGCAGCACCCACCAGTCGAGTGACCCGCCCAGTACCTGCGGCAACCCGACCGGCATGGTGGCAAGAGCGGCAATCGGGATGGTGAGTGACAGGCCGCTGATGCCGGAGAACCGGTCTCCCACATGTTGGGTGAGCACGTTGTACAGGCCCCAGCAGGCACCCGCAGCCACAGCGAATCCCACGCCGGCAAGGTCGATGACGCCATGCCATGGCTCAGTCAACAGCACCACGCCGATGAAGGCGAGGAGCGGCCAGACCAACGCCTTCCGGCGTTTGTTCATGATCCCGGCCACCGTGAGGGGGCCAAGGAATTCAATCGCGACGGCGGTTCCCAGCGGGATGCGCTCGACGGCGGCGAGGAAGAAGGTGGTCATGAAACCTGTCACGACCCCCAGGGCGATCAAAGCCGGCAGGTCGCGGCGGCGCAGCGAGCGGATGGCCGGACGGCTGATTACCCAGAGAAAGACCACTCCAAAGCACATCCGAAGCCATGCCGTCCCTGCTGGGCCGACCTGGCCGATAACGGTGACCGACATGGCGTTGGAGAGCTGGATGGCCATCATTGCTGCGACGGCCATCGACCAGGGGGGAGCGGCGGTGAGGGTTCGGGTCAAGGTATTACGCACTGGGGCTTTCCGTCCGATGTCCGGCTCCAACGCCCGGTTCGAAAACGGCGAGGGAGAATCGGGCAGTTGTCCCGCCGTGGTTTGCATAGGAGTGGGCAACATCGCTGCGGAAGGTCAGGGCATCGCCGGTGTTCAGTTCGTAGCTCCCGGCCTCGACGTTCACCGTGATGGCGCCCTCCTGCACCTGGAGCAATTCACGCGTGCCGGAGCTGTGGGCTTCGCTCTCGTGGAGCTCTCCGGGAGCCAGGGACCAGTCCCACAGTTCAACAACGTCGGGAGATTCGGTACCGGCAACCAGCTCGCCCTTGCCGCCCAGGGGGCCGGACCACAGTACGGCGCCTTCGCCCTTGCGGGTAAGTTTGGCCGAACGCAGCGTGGGCGGCTCCACCAATGCAGGCAAGCCAACACCTAGGGCATCGCTGAGCCGCAGGAGGGTTCCGATGCTGGGATTTACGCCGCCTTGTTCGACGCTCACCAGCATTCTGCGGCTAACGCCGGCCATGGCGGCAAGCTGGTCGAGGGTCCACTCCCTGCCTTTGCGTTCCTGTTTCACCCGCAGGCCAATTGCGCGCGCCAAGGCCTCTGCACTGTCATCCATAAGTGCAGCATAATGCACTAACTTGGCATTAAGAAGCTCGGATTCTCGTGGGCCTAGTTCCGCAGAGCCCCAAAGCCCGTAATCAAAGCCTCCAAGCCCAAGCTGAAGGCGATGTCAGTGGGACGCGCATGCTGTTCCAAGGCCAGTCGGTCCACGGCGGCCGTGAAGTTGGGGACCTGATCGGCGAGGGTGCCGGCGTCGAAGATGTCCTCAGGTGCGGTGACGTCGTAAGCGGCCCCGAAGACAAAGGCCTCGATAGCCACAATCGCGGAGATGATTTTCTCCTCCGGGAAGCCTGCGTCGCGGAAGCCGGCCGTCACGGCCTCGTACATGGCCAGGGTCTTGGGAGCATTGGCGACAGGCAGGACGGCGATGATCGGAATAAGCGGCGTGTGCTCGGAGAACACATCCCTGTAGGACCACGCCCACTTGCGAACGGCCTCTTCCCAGGGCTCAATCCCGAACGCCGACACATCAACCATCGCGGCCAAGTGGTCCTCGAGCAGGACGAGCACGTCGTCCTTGGAGGACACGTGGTTGTACAAGGCGGAGGGGGCTACTCCCAGTGTGCGGGCCAACGCCGCCATGGTGAGTCCGTCGTAACCCTTGCTGCTGATCAGCTTGAGCGCCGCCGTCGTGATGCCGTCCTGGTCCAGAACCGCCGCCGTTGGTCGGCCGGCGCGGCGCCGGGAAGTGGCGGATGGGGCTGGGGTGGGTTCGGGCATCGGGAGCCTTTCTGCTGCCTGTGTCCCCAGCATTATTCCATCGGCTCTTCACAGCCGCGCACTCAGCCGCTACTATGGAGATAAATGAATGCCATTCATTTATTGGTCAGCCACCAACGGACGGCCACGGAGAGGACATCATGCAGAATCTTGATCGCGACGTTGTGATCGTCGGTGCCGGGCCGTCAGGGCTGACGGCGGCACGTGAACTGAAGAAGGCCGGGCTCAGCGTCGCAGTGCTCGAAGCACGCGACCGCGTGGGCGGCCGCACCTGGACCGACACCATCGACGGCGCCATGCTGGAGATCGGCGGCCAGTGGGTTTCGCCGGACCAGACGGCCCTCATGGACCTGCTGGACGAGCTCGGCCTGAAAATGTACCCGCGCTACCGCGATGGCGAATCCGTCTACATCGGCGCAGACGGCAAGCGCACGCAGTACACCGGTGACACCTTCCCGGTCAACGAAACCACCAAGGCCGAGATGGACAAGCTCGTCGCCATCCTGGACGAACTCGCAGCAGAGATCGGCCCCACCGAGCCCTGGGCACACCCCAAGGCACGCGAGCTGGACACCATCTCCTTCCACCACTGGCTCCGCCGGAACTCCACAGACGAAGAAGCCTGCAACAACATCGGCCTCTTCATCGCCGGCGGCATGCTCACCAAGCCCGCGCACGCCTTCTCGGCATTGCAGGCAGTCCTGATGGCCGCCTCTGCCGGTTCGTTCACGCACCTCACGGACGAAGACTTCATCCTGGACAAGCGCGTCATCGGCGGCATGCAGCAGGTTTCACTGCTCCAGGCAGCAGAACTGGGTGCCGATGTCGTCCTTAACAGCCCGGTGCGCACCATCAAGTGGGACGACAACGGCGCGACCGTTGTTTCCGAGCAGGCCACCGTCAACGCCCGTTACGTGATCATGGCCGTTCCGCCGAACCTGTACTCACGCGTTTCCTTCGACCCGCCGCTCCCGCGCCGCCAGCACCAGATGCACCAGCACCAGTCGCTGGGCCTGGTCATCAAGGTCCACGCTGTGTACGACACGCCGTTCTGGCGTGAAGACGGACTGTCCGGCACGGGCTTCAGCGCCGGTGCGCTGGTGCAGGAGGTCTACGACAACACCAACTACGGCGACACCCGCGGAACCCTGGTTGGCTTTGTGTCCGACGAGAAGGCCGACGCCGTGTTCGAGCTCAGCGCCGAAGACCGCAAGAAGGCCATCCTGGAGTCCATCGCCGGATTCCTGGGCGACAAGGCCCTCACCCCCGAGGTTTACTACGAGTCCGACTGGGGCTCGGAAGAGTGGACCCGTGGCGCATACGCTTCCAGCTACGACCTCGGAGGCCTGCACCGCTACGGCAAGGACCAGCACGCGAACGTCGGCCCGATCTACTGGTCCTCGTCCGACCTCGCCGCCGAAGGCTACCAGCACGTTGACGGCGCAGTCCGCATGGGCCAGGCAACCGCCGCACGGATCGTCGAAGCCAACAAACTGGCATCAGTGACTGTCTGATCGCTGTGAAACCACACCGGCAGGCCGGGGGAGCACTATTTCCCGGCCTGCCGGCTGCACTGTTTAAGAACTGAAAGGGACCACCATGCGCTACGTAGTTGGTTACACCGCCAACGCAAGGGGGCACGACGCCGTCCACCTTGCCGTCGCCTTGGCCCGGAACCAGGATGTCAGCCTGGACCTGGTCCTGGTGATCCCGGAGGACTCCCCGTTCAATGCCGTGTACCCACCCGAAGCCGGCTACGACGACATCCTCAACCAGCAAGCCCAGCGCTGGCTGGATGAGGGCCTCGCCTTGGTCCCGGAGGACATCACAGCGCGCGGACACATTCGCCGTGGCGATTCCGAGGCCCAGGCACTGATTGACGCAGCCGTCGAGATGGACGCGGCGGCATTGGTCATCGGCGCCACGAACGGCGGCTTGTTCAAGCGGTTCACCATTGGTTCCGTGGCGGGTTCACTGCTCCATTCGTCGCCGGTCCCGGTGGCGCTGGCACCCCACGGCTACCAGCGGACAGATGCCATCACCCGGCTCAGCTGTGGTTTCGGGACGCGTCCCGGCGCAGACGAACTGCTCGACGTCGCTGTCGAGTCCGCGCGCGACCGTCAACTCCCGCTTCGGCTCGTTTCCCTGTTGGCGCTCGACGGCGGCAACTCGCTGACGCTGGCAGACGCCGCCTGGATGCACGCCGCCGACCGGCTTGCCGCCGTCGGAAGTTCAACCCCGGACGCACCGCTGCCTGAGCCCGAAATCGTCGTGGCGCAGGGCCGGACCATAGAAGAAGCCGTGGACCGCCTCGACTGGGAAGACGGCGAAATCCTGCTGATCGGCTCCAGCCGCCTCGCCCAGCACCGTGCCACGTTCCTTGGCAGCACCGCCAACCGGATCCTGCGCGCCCTTCCCGTTCCCATGATCGTGGTTCCCCGCGATTACACGCGCCAAAGCTCCTAGCAATCGCCTGAGAGGCAATACCCATGTCTACTGCACCAAAGACGGTCCAGTCGAAAGAATCAACCCTGAGTGAAAAGGGACTGAAAGCCGGATCGGTGGGCCTGATTGGCGCCGTCGTGATCGGCGTTTCCTGCATCGCTCCCGCGTACACGCTGACCGCCGCCCTGGGGCCCACCGTGTCTGAGGTAGGCGTGCACCTGCCGGCCATCTTCCTTGTGGGCTTCATCCCCATGCTGCTGGTGGCGCTCGGCTACCGCGAACTGAACAACGCCATGCCCGACGCCGGCACCTCCTTCACGTGGGCAACGCGGGCGTTTGGTCCGTGGATCGGATGGATGGGCGGCTGGGGACTGATCGCGGCCACCATCATTGTGCTGTCCAATCTGGCGGCCGTTGCCGTGGACTTCTTCTACCTGATGCTCGGGCAGATCTTCAGCAACCCGGAGCTGGGCGAGCTCAGCAAAATCCTGCCGCTGAACATTGCCACCACACTGGTTTTCATTGCGCTGGCTTGTTGGATTTCGTACCGCGGCATGGAAACCACCAAGGGCGTCCAATACGTGCTGGTGGCCTTCCAGTTGCTGGTCCTGGGATGGTTCGCGGTCTCGGCGTTCGTGCATGTAGCCAACGGCACGGCCTTCGATGCCACTGCCATTTCGCCTGACTGGTTCAACCCGTTCGCCGTCGATTCGTTCTCGTCATTCGCTGCAGGTGTCTCGCTCTCGATCTTCATTTACTGGGGCTGGGACGTCACTCTGACCATGAATGAGGAGACGAAGAATCCGGAAAAGACGCCCGGCCGTGCGGCAACCATCACCGTGCTGGTCATCGTGATCATCTACATGACCGTCGCACTGGCTACCTTGTCCTTCGCGGGCGTCGGCGAGACCGGCCTGGGCGCCGGCAACCCGGAGAACCAATCCAGCATCTTCGCGGTTCTGGCGGGTCCGGTGATGGGTCCGTTCGCGATCCTCATGTCCTTGGCCATCCTGAGCAGTTCCGCCGCGTCCTTGCAGTCGACCTTCGTCTCACCGGCCCGCACCATGCTGGCCATGGGCCACTACCGCGCCATTTCGCCCCGCTTTGGGCGGATCAGTCCCACGTTCAAGTCGCCGAGCTTTGCCACTATCGCCGCGGCCATCGCGGCAGCTGCGTTCTACGTGATCACCCGGACTGTGTCCGAGAATGCCCTGTGGGACACCATCACCGCCCTGGGCATGATGATCTGCTTCTACTACGGCATTACAGCTCTGGCCTGTGTTTGGTTCTTCCGCGCTTCAGCCTTCAGCGGTGTCCGGGCATTCTTCTTCAAGTTCCTGGCACCGTTGCTGGGCGGGGTGATCCTGCTGGTGATGTTCGTGAAGACGGCCATGGACTCGATGGATCCCGCGTATGGCTCGGGCTCGTCCGTTGGCGGGGTAGGCCTGGTGTTTGTGCTGGGGATGGGTGTGATCCTGCTGGGCGTTGTGGTGATGCTGGTGATGTATCGGCTGCGGCCCGGGTTCTTCAAGGGCAAGGTCCTGACCCGGGCCTGACTTCGCGGGAAATGGATGCAGCGAACGCGAGTACGGCGGCGGAGAAGTCCAGCACGTCCGGCGCTGCACGCTGGCCGTGACTGCCGCGGTCCTCGTGGAGCAGCCAGGCCCGGTCCCCGCGTTCGCGGATTCCGGTAACAACATCGACGGCGGCACTGTTGTCCACGCGTTCGTCCCGCCCCATGAGGCAGCACAGCAGGGGCGGAAGCGCGGCGGAGCCGAGTCTGCGCAGCAAGTGAACCGGGGAATAGGCCGCCCGATCGTGATCAGAGCACTCCCCATCGGCGCCAAACTCGTGCAGCCATTGCTTCCCCAAACCATGGCGGTGAAGGTCCACGGTGTCCAGCAATGGAGCTACGGCCACCACTCCGCCGAATGAGGCGGGGGACAGGAACGCCGCAGCCGTGACCACGAGGCCACCATGCGAGGCCCCGAAAGGCACGGTCTGGGCGGGCGTGGTCCACCGGGTATCGACGAGGTAACCGGCCACGTCGATGAGGTCCAGGATTGTCCGCATCTTCCGTTTCCCACGGCCTGCCTGGTGCCAATCCTCTCCCAGCTCGCCCCCGCCGCGTAGTTGCGCAGCCACGTACACCCCGCCGCTCTCCAGCCATGCCGGAACGCTGGGTTCGGCCTCGGTCCTGTGTGTGACGCCGAAACCGCCGTAGCACGTGAGAATCAGGGGCAGCGGCTGCACCGGGAGGCCGTCAGGACCAAGGTCTGACGCCCGTGCGGAGATGATCACGGGGATGCCGACGCCGTCGCTCGCCACCGCGGTGACTTTCCGGTGGACTATCCGGCTGCTGGAGTCACTGGAGCTGTTGCTCAAGCGCACCGGTTCATCCACGCAGAAGACCCCCGATGGGCGTTCCGGGGAGGCCGTCTGGATCCAAAGGTCGGTGGCATCGGCACGGGGTTGGACGGCGAACGCTGACACGTATTCCGCGGGGGATAAACGGTAGGCCGGACGGCCATCCAGCGTGGCCGTCGTGCCGTGTTGGTCGGAGACCAGTTCCACACGACCGGCTTGTGCGGACGGAGCCACGGTATCCCAGGCCCCGGATTTCAACTCCCACTCTTTGGTGCCGGTCCTTGGGTTCTTCGCCGCGAGCCGAAGGTGCTCTCCGACGCGTGCCAGCGCGAGACGGCTGCCCGCGGTGTTGCCAAGTTCCGCCGGAAGCGGGAGCTGCTGCATCTGCCCTGAGCCGAGCGGGCAGCGGATGATCTGCTGGCAGGGTGGTTTGCCGGTCAGGACCCAGATCCCGCCCCCGTCCGGCTCCCAAACCGGCGCAGCGTACCAGGCCGTCGGCCCTGGGATGTGGACGGGCTGGGCCCCGGCAGCGAGTATCCAGGGCTCCGCTAGTTCACTGGCGGAGGCGCTCAGCAAGGCTGCGACGCGCGTTCCGTCAGGGGAGATGGTGAATCCGCGGACGATGGTGCCCGGTGGTGTGGGGAGCCGGACACCGGGCGGCGCGGCCACCTCCAGATGCGCCCGGCGAACATTCCAAGCCTCCCGAAGCCCGGCCTCGGCTGCCAGGTACAGGGACGCAAACGCTTCGTCTGGCCCGCGCCAAAGAAAAGCAGCCTGTCCGCCGGCGAACTGTGGGAGCCCTTGGCGGGGTGTGGAGTCCCAGCGTTCCAGAAGGGAACGGAAGTGCGGCCGAAGCCCCATGCCCGGAACGGCCTCCTCGATGCTGCTCACCGTCCTACCGTGTCGCCCGGCACCGTGTCCACAGCAGAGACCCAGGCGAGGTGGCCGCCGTCGTGTAAGGGGCTGCCCAAGGTGATGGTGCGCAGAGGGCTACCGGCCGCTGAGGTGTCGACGACGTGCAGTTCGCCGTGCCCACCGCGGGTCACGGCGACGAGTTCCGAGGCCGGCGAGGCGGCAATGGCTCGTCGTTCGGCGTTGTCCCAGGGTTCATGGCCGGGCCGTGGGGCGCCGTCCATGCGGGGGAGGTGCCATGTGCCCCGCAGCACCGGCGGGCCTGCCTCCAATGGTCCAAGGTGGTGCACCGAAAGCTCGTCGCCGTCCGGATGGACCCGGGCGGTCGCGATGCCATTGGCAGTCAGTGCGAAGCGGAAGACCAACCCATGGCCCAGCGGCGTGGTCCGCGTCAGCCCGGTATCCACGTGGTGCACCCACAAAGTGTTGCCCCACTGGGCCCATCCTCTGGGCTCACCGCCGCCGTCGCGAAGGATAGCCACCAGGACACGGCGCCGCGGGCAGAAGCGCAGGAAGTAGGCGCGGCCGGGTGCATCCCAAGCGATAACGTCAAGGGCCTCCGGCTGCGGCTTGCGGACATCGAAGCGTTCCAGGCCCCGGCCCGTGGCCACGAACATGGTGCCCGTGACGGGATCCAAGGCGTCGCCGTGACCGTCGGGCGAGGCCTCGGCCCGCAGCCCTTGCAGGGGCGGGCAGTGCACTCCCTCGGCCAGGATCCGCTCCACGCTGAAGGATTCGATGCAGCCGGGTTCACGGTGACGGACGACGGCGGCGGGCCCCTCCGGCGTTTCGCCCACCACAACGCCAGGCTCCCCCGCCCTGGTGCGGATGCGGCGTGAGGTGGGTCCGCCGTCGGACTCCAAGTCCACAACCGTGAGGAGATCGCTCCAAGGTTCCCACGAGACACCAAGCCCCGTGGTGACGGCAACGAAGCGACCCGAAGGGTCGCAGGCCAGGTGCTCACCCGGAATGGCTACGGGAATGGTGCGGGGCGGGGTGTCGGTGAATGCATCGGCAATGACCAAGGCACCTCCGGCGTCATCAATGAACGCGCATCGTCCGTCTCCCAGCGGCAGGAACCCGGCGTGCTCCGCCAAGACCACGGAGTCCAAACGGTGCTGGACTGCCCCGGTGACTGGATTCAGGAACTGTACATTGCCCGCTTTTTGGTCGGCTACAACCAAAACTTCGGAGGTCATTGGCTCTCCCTTTCATTTAATTTGAGAATGGTTCTCATTAACTATAGTGTGACGTTGTCGCCGCAACAGCGGAGGCAACCACCACCACCGAAAGGAGACCAACCATGGAAAAGACCACGGTTCTGGTTGAAGTTGAAGAGACCGAGCAGCTGGCACACCTGTCGGCAACGCACTCGAATGCACTGGTCGAGAACCCGTTCGACTAGTCACTAAGCCAGGGGGCGGGTGCGCCGGCGCACCCGCCCCCTTAGCTCCACCCCGCAACTTTCGGAAGGAACCATGGGCACCGCAATAGACAGCTTTGACGTCGCGGGAAGATCAACCATCCGCAGCGGTGACGGCGCCTTCTTCCATCTCCCGCCCTCGGCAGGCGGTGGCCAACACCTGGCGACAGGCGTCAGCGATGAACTGCTGCAACGCCGCCAGGCTGGCGCGCTTCCCCTCCCCGGAAGGGAGCTCATCGGGCTGGTAGCCCCCGAACCCGTTGCTGCCGCACTCTTGCCCGTGTTCCACGAGGCCGGGGTGGACCTGGCGGTGGGTGACGACCGGGAGCCCGGCTCCGTAGGACTCCTCCTCCACCTGGCAACCATGCCCGCCGAGCGGAACCGCTTTGACGCACTGCCGGGCCGTGCGGCCGTGCTCCGCTTCTACGGAGAAGGCGACCTGGTCTTCGTAGATCCGCTGTCTCTTGAACCGGCAGACCCAACAGGGTGGCAGGTACTCCGGCGCAGGCTCGCGGCCTCACCGGCCGCCGCCGAACTGCGGGCCTGGCTGGATACCCCCGCTGCTGCCGCGGACTTCGCTCTCCAGGGCATAGCCATGGACCTGCTTACGGCCAGGCTGCTCACCATCATCACCGCCTGGCAAAGGAATTCACCGTCACTTGCCGCTCACCGGCGCACGCTCTGGCGGCTGGACACCCTGACGTTGGCAAACAGTGAACACCCCGTTCTGCCCTTCCCGGAACCCGCGAGCCTGGGCGAAGGCTTGCGGGCTCCGCTGCGATGAGACCCGCCACCGCGCTGGAGCACCTGGACATCACCGCTGACGACGGCGTTCGGCTTACCGCAGACCACTACCGCACACCAGTGGAGGGGGAAGTCCAAGGGACGGTCCTGATCCGGACACCCTACGGACGGACCCAGTACGCGGATCAAGCCCACGCATGGTGTCGCGCCGGATACGACGTAGTGGTCCAGGACGTCCGTGGGCGCTACGGGTCCGCCGGCACATGGAATCCCTATGACAAGGAGGGCCCTGACGGGGCTGCAACCGCCAAGTACCTCGCCGGCAACGGATTGCTCAACGGGCCCCTCATTTTGGCTGGAGCCTCCTACGACGCGCACTGTGCAGTTGAAGCGGCCCGGGTCTTGGAGGCGGCGCAGGTTCCGGAGGAAACACGGCGTCCGGAGGCAGCGGCACCCAAGCCATTGGCCGTGGTGGCGATGGTGCCGGCGCTTGGCCTCTATGAAACGGCCAGGGAACCCGATGGCACACCGCGCCTTCGGGACAGGATTGGCTGGTGGCACCAGCACGGTTTCGGAAAGGAGTCCGGCCACCCGTTACCCGCCGCAGAGCTCCGGAGGATATACCGGCAGGCTGAGGAACGCGGGATGGACTGGACGATTCACAACCTCATGGACGACGCCACGTATGGTCCGGGTTCCGCTGCCGGTTGGAGGCGGCTCTGGCACGCCCCATCAACCGATCTCCACGGGCTTTATGGCCAGCTGGCCACTCCGCTGCTGATGATTTCGGGGCAGCGGGACTTCTTTGTTGCCGAAGCTGCGGATCTGGTGAGGGCCTGGGGCAGCGCGGCGCCGCGGACTTTGGTGGAAACCCTCTGGGGACCATGGGCACACCGACTCGGCCACGACCTCGGCGCCGGAGCCGCCGCAGCACTCCGCGAACAGGGCGGCCTGATGGCCCGGATCAAGGACTTTCTGGGTGCTGCCAACGACTGGGATCCACCCGGCGCCCGGCCCGAGCCCCTTGGAAACCCGCGGCCGCCAGTCCTGCAGTGGGAACCCGGCGACCGACCACACACATGGCGCTGGGCGCCCGCCGCCCCCGGGACGCTGCCGCACCACCTGAACAACCACGGAGAATCATGACCACAACAGCCGAAGCCCTGGGCCTGCTTCCCATGCACACCTTGGTGGACGAACAGACCGGCATCATCCGCAGGGTCCGTCCTGTTCTCACCCCGGAGAACGCCCCACCCGCCTACACGTCCATGACCGCGGAGGTATCGAACGCGCGCTGGCTGGGTGACTGGCCCGCCGACCGCGTCTCACTGGGTACCACCTTCGGCGACAGCCGGCAAGCCTGGATCGCGGCCGTCGCCGAAGGCATGGAAAGGTACTGCGGCAACTTCATCCCCGCAGATCTCCCGGACCACCACTACTTCACCGGGACGGCCCGTGAGCTGACGGCGTCAGGCCGGGCCGCCGTCGGGCTTGAACAACTGCCGCGATTCGCGGACTGGCAGCTGGAGCGGACGGCATTTCCCTACCGGAACCTCGACGCCGACACTCCAGCACTGTGGACGGCGTGCAGGCGGGAATCGGACGGCTCTGAGGTGTGGCTTCCGGCGAGCCTCACCCTCCTGAACTGGCGGCAACGGCGCTTCCGTGACCTTCCCCGGATCCATCATCTGAACTACGCGGGGATCGCCACCGGCCAGGGCCGCGCTGATGCCACGGACAGGGCGGTGCTGGAAACCATCGAACGCGACGCCCTGGAACTGTGGTGGCATTTGGACGGTCCCACCCGCGGCATCAGGCCAGAGAGTGTTCCCGGCTTGGTGGACGACATGGCCGGTTGCCGGTTGCAGTACTGGGTGGTGGAAATGCCCAGTGAGTTCGCCCCCTGCATGGCTGCCTTGGTGTTCGACCCGGACACTGGGCTGTACGCCGCCGGGTTCTCCTGCAAGAACGATCCCGCTGAAGCGGCACGCAAGGCAGTCCTGGAGGCTGTCCACACCTGGATCTACTCCCAGGGTGCCACTGATGCCGATGGTTGGGTTTTCCAGGCAGTCGAGGCAGGGCTCATGGCCAAGGGGCTGTACCTGGAACACCGCGAAGACCGTCAATACCTGGACGACGTGGGGCCCGGATTCGGTGCAGTCCGCGACCTCGGTGCGCATGTACAGGTATGGCTTGATCCCCGGACACACGTCCTCGCGGAACGCTTCACCAAGCCCGCAGGTGGTCTGGTGGACGTTGCTGCCGTGGATGACGTGTCCATGCCGGAGCTCTACAGGCGGCTGGAAGCGGCCGGCCATACCGTGTATACCCGCGAACTGACCACCCCCGACGTCGCGGTGACCGGCCTGAGTGTTGTCCGCGCTGTGGTGGGGGGACTGGTTCCCAACGCCCCGGCCGCTTTCGCCTATCTCGGCTGCCCCAGGTTCACCACGGCGGCCTTGAAGCGCGGGTGGCGTGAAACGGCGCCGGCACTGCCGGAGGACTTCACCCTTACCCCACCTCCCCACATGTAATGGACGTACCCCACGTGCTCCTTCCCTCTGGATTTGCCCGCGCCTGGAGCCACGAGGTTCCCGGTCCCCAGCAGCCGCCCGGTCCCCAAGGCGCCCCGGTACCCGGCACGGTTGAGCACCCGAGGCAGGATGGGCTGCCAGTGTCCGCCATGCTCAGGGCCATCTGGTGGAGCGAGGACTTCCACCCCAATCCCGCCACGGGACTGCCCGGCAAAGTGCGCAAACGCCCAGTGCCGTCGGCCGGCGGGTGCTACCCGGTGCAACTGCGGGTCCTCTGCGGGGAAGGCTGCGACGTGCCTCCCGGAACATACGTGTTTAACGGCTCCGGCTTTAGTGGCACCGGCGGTGACCTGCTTCGCCTGCGGAACCACGACGACGGTACCCCACCTCAAGGGGGTCCGCAGGCACCCGCGCGGGGCGCCGTCGTCGTGCTCACCGTGCTGCCGCAACGCACCCTGGCGAAGTATTACCACCGTGCGGGTCCGCTGCTGATCGCGGACGCTGCCTATGCGGCGGTGGCCCTGGTTCACCATGCCGCCGCCCAAGGTGTGGACGCCCGGTGGGATGTTGTTGCACCGGTCCGTTGGCCTGGCTCTGTCCCGGAGTTCGCGCTGGCCACGGTGTCTCTGGGGGTGTCTGCGGAGAGGTGCCTGCAGCGCCGTCATGACCGGATCGCCGGGGTTTCGCAAGTGCAGCTGGCTGCCCGCAGGAGCTGTGAGTTCTCCCGTTTGCGTGCCCGCCCGGCCGCCGGCGCGGGCCGGATGGCTGAGGACCTCCTGGAGCGTTCCCTCCTTTCCTTCCCGCAGCCAACCCCTCCGTCCTGCAGCGCCCGCATCCTGTCCGCGGAGCCGCTCCGCGATCCGGAGCTGGCCGATCGATGTGCCGGGCAGCGCTGGATAGGAAACCTTGATGCCCTGGTGGTTTTCGAGACCCCGGGCACGCCAACCCCGGCCGCCATGTGGTGGGCCGCCACGTTGGCCGCCCACATCCTCTATACCGCGTTGGGGGCGGACCTGCCCCTGGAATTTCGGCCGGTAGGTGGCTGGACCGGCTCCCACAGCGGCTGGACAACGCTCCATGGACTGGGAATGGCAATCCGGAAACCACTCACCGCAAACCACGAAAGGGCCGCGCATGCTGGTCAATAAGAGGCTCTTCCAAATGACGGCCGGGCACCGCGGCCGACTGGCTGGGGTAACAGCCCTGCTCTGCATCACCACGGCGAGCTACTGGTTGCAGGCGTGGTTCCTGGCCCAGGCCCTGGCGGCCCTGGTGGTTCTGGTGCGGGTTCCCGGAAACCCCGACGGCGGCAGGTACGGGCCGCTGGTTCCGTACCTTGCAGGGGTTCTCGCGTGTGGCCTGGGGCGCCTTGTACTCCAGCAGTTCCACGCCCGGCTGGCCGGTTCCTTGGGCTCCGGGGTGCGGTTGCAGGTACGCCGAAAGTTGGCCGACAGCCTGCTCCAGCCCGAACGGCTCAGGGATACCTCGGACCGTGGTGGAGCCCGGCGGCTGGCCCTGAGCGAAGGTGTGGACGGAGTGGACAGCTACATCAGCCAGTACATTCCCCACGCTTTCCAACTGCAGGTAGTGGTGCCAGCGCTTCTTGTCTGGATCGCGGGGCTGAATCCCTTGTTGGCTCTTGCGCTGGCCACTGCCGTGGCCGTGGCTGTTGGTGCGCCGAGGCTCTGGGGTAAGACCCTGGCGAAACGCGGACAGCAGCACTGGGACAGTTACGAGGCCCTTGGCGCCGACTTCCTGGAGGCCCTTCAAGGGATGCGGACCCTCAAGATCCTCCACGCCGTTCCCCGGACAAGAGCGCGGCTCCATCAGAGGTCGCAGGAGCTCCACCGGGCAACCGTCTCCACCATGCGCACGTCCCTGGTGGACACAGCGTTGGCGGACTTCGGGATCCAGGCAGGGATGCTGGCCGCCGCCGCGCTAGCCACATTCGCAGCGCTGGGGCAGGGGCCACTGCCCGGACCGGAGAGTGCGGCGACCACGTATTTCCTGCTGATGCTCTCGTCGGAAGTCTTCAGGCCTGTGCGGGATCTGGCACGCCAATGGCATGCCGGGTATCTGGGGCTCTCGGCTCTGGGGAGCATTGACGCAGCGGGAGGCGCGGACACCCGCGGTGGCCGTACGCCGGCGGGCGAAGCCCAGGTGCGTTTCGCGCCTGGTTCCCTTTCCGCGCCTGGTTCCCTTTCCGCGCCTGGGGTGCGTCCCGGCGTCGTGCCTCCCGGTGGTCTCACGCTGCACAACGTGAGCTTCCGATACTCAGCTGCGGACCCCTGGGTTCTGCGGGATGCGTCGGCGGAGATCCAGCCCGGCGGCCTCACCGCGCTGGCGGGGGTGTCAGGGGCGGGGAAGAGCACGTTGTTCGACCTTCTGCTGGGGTTCCTCCCAGCGGGGGACGGACATATTCGTCTGGACGGTCAACCACTCAGGCCCAGTGACGTCAGCGTGGTCTCACAACGCAGCTACCTCTTTCCCGGGACCATCCGGGAGAACTTCCGGGTGGTGGCGCCTGCTGCCACGGAGGAGGAAATCCAGCGCGTCGTGGAGATTGCCGGCCTGGCGGAAGAACTATGGCAGTGGCCCCAAGGCCTGGACACTGTGCTGTCCGAAGGGGGCGGATCCGTCTCGGGAGGCCAGCTCCAGCGGCTTTCGATTGCACGGGCACTCCTGGTGGACAGGCCGGTTCTTCTGCTGGACGAGCCAACGTCCGCCCTCAACACCGAGCTCGCTGGGCGGGTGTTGGAGGGGCTTCGCCGCGAATCCGGACGCCGGATTGTGCTCATGATCGCCCACCGGCCCGAAGCCCTCGCTGCGGCTGACACCGTACTCCGCCTGGCACAAGGCCAACTCCAAACACAGCAACAGGAAGCAGCCACGTCATGAGCCTCACCACACGCACACCCCGCAACCCGCTCCTGGGCCTGGTTCCGCACATGTCCGGCGAGTGGGCAGGGATAGTCTGGACCGCCGTTGTGGGCGTCCTGAACAATCTGGCGCTGATTGTCCTGGCGGTTGTGGGTTCCTACGTTGTGGCGCTGGCTGTGATGAGGCAGGAGTCCGCAGCCGCCGAATGGTGGGTTGTCGGGGTGGTGGCCGTGGTGCTCAGGGCGGTGCTGACGTGGCATGAGATGGATATCTCGCACAGCATTGCGTACCGGATCCTGGCCGCGCTGCGCATGGCACTCTTTGACGGTTTCGCGCGCGGTGTCCCTTCCCGCAAGCCGGACCAGCACACTGGAAAACTCGCCGCCACGGCCATGGGCGATGTTGAAAAGCTGGAGTTCTTCTACGCCCACACGGTTGCCCAGCTGGCTGGCTCCGCAGTGCTGTTCGTGGCCGGGGTAGCTGTGGTGTGGCCGTTGGGGCCGGGCCTGGCCGGGGCCTTGCTGCTGGGGTTCGTGGCGCTGGTAGCGGTGACACTGCCGGGATTGCGCCGGGGCGCCGAGTTGGGTGTGAGGGTGCAGGAGGCCAGGTCCGGGGTGTCGGTACTCGCCGTGGACCTGCTGGCCGGCACCCGCGAGATCCTGGGATTCGGACTGCGGGAGCACGCGCAACGCCAACTGGAGGACCAGAGCCTGGCAGTGGATGCCGGCCAGCGCAGGCTCAACTCTTTCCTTGCGATGGCAGCGTCCTTGCGCGAGTTGTGTGTCCTGGGAACCGTGGTGGCGGTCTTCCTTGCTGCCATCTCACAACCCGGGCTGGATCCTGTGTGGCTGCCCGCCTTGGTGGCCGGCACTTTGACCCTCCTGGCTCCGGTGGCCGAGGGCGTTGCCACGGTAACCCAGCTCCAGCCGCACCGTGCCAGTGCCCGGCGCGTTGGGGAGGGCATCAGCCTGCCCTCGGCCGCAATGGTTTCGGGCCCCATCGTTGAGTTCAGCCCCAAGGGGCCGCTGGGTCTGGAGGTCCGGAACCTGCAGTTCACCTACGACGACGGCGCGCCGGCTTTGCGCTCGACGTCCCTGTCGGTGGCGCCCGGCGAGCATGTGGGGATCAGTGGCCCCTCCGGTGCAGGAAAGACCACACTGGCCCGGCTGATGTTGCGCCTGTGGGTGCCGGATGCGGGGAGTATCGCCTTGGTGTCGCCCAGCGGGGAGTCCGTGGACGCTTGGGCGGTGGACGAGGCGTCGTTCCGGCGCATGGTCACCTTGGTGGAGCAGGACGCCCCGGTTTTCCACGGTTCTGTCATGGACAACATGCGCTTGGCCCGCCCCGCGGCAACTGAAGCCGACGTCCTGTCAGCCTTGGACCTGGCCGGGCTTCCGCTCACCGGCGAACGATGGGCGGATGGCGTCGATACCGTGATCGGCGAGCAAGGGGTGAGCCTGTCCGGTGGCGAGCGTGCCCGCTTCTGCTTGGCGAGGGCCCTGCTGATCAAGCCCAGGATCCTGGTGCTGGATGAAACCACAGCCAGCCTGGATCCTGCCTCGGAGCGTGCCCTGGTGGAGGCTGTTGCTGCGATCGCCGGCGACACCACGGTGATCACGGTGTCCCACAGGGAGTCAACCCTGGCCGCATGTCACCGACGGGTGGAGCTGGACTAGCGTCCCTCTTCCCCCGCCCGTCCCCTCGGGCGGGGGTTTTGGAGGGTTTAGAACGCGTCGGGGTGGAGGCCCTTGGCGATCTGCTCTACGGCGCGGAGGTTGCCCCAGGTTCCGGGCATGACGTCAGCGGAATCGATGGCCACCAATCGCTGGTTCTTCACGGCGTCTACCTCAGGGAATTTCTCCTGAAGGAAGGTGCGGGTGGCGTCCTCGTGGGCCTTGTCCAAGGTGGTGAATACGATGACCTCGGGGTTCTTCTGCACCAGCGTCTCAGGGGAGATCATGGCAGAGAAGAACTTGGCGAAGGCTTCATCGGACGGGCTGAAGAGGTTCTCGCCACCGGCAGTCTTGATCATGTCGTACTCGATCCCTGCCCCGATGGCCGCAATGGAGTTCCCTTCAACAAACAGCTCCACCACGGTGGGCTTCTCCTTGCCTTCCACCTTTGACTCAACCGAAGCCAGCACCTCAGCTGCTTCCGTCCTAACGGCTGACGTACGCTCACCCGCGCCAACTACAGCGCCGATGTTCTCGATATCCGTGAGAATGTCCTTGACCTCGGCCTTGCTCCGTCGTTCCATGCAGCCCGCTGTTGCTATGTAGGACTCAGCCCCTGCGGCTTTGAGTTGTTCGATGCTCGCAAAGCCCTGCTCGGCAGTGAATTCATATGCTGTGGGGGAGTACACGAAATCGGGGTTGGCGCCCAGCAGGACTTCGCGCGACGGCGGCATCTGATCGCTCAGCTGCTGCACGTTACCGCGCTCCTTCAGTTCCGGCAGCAGCTCGCTGCCTTTGGTCTGTGCCTCGGCCACTACCTTGTCCGCGGCGCCCAGCTTCACCAAGAGCTCGGACTGTCCGGGAGTCATGGCCACCACCCGCTGGGGAACGGAGGCGAAGGTCAGAGTGCGGCCGCAGTTCTCGATTGATCCGGCGGGCTGCGCAGCGACACCGGCGTTTTCCTTGGCGGGTGTTTGGCTGACTGCATGACCGCAGCCGGACAGCAGCATTCCGCTGAGTGTCATCACGCTCAGGACTGCAGTGGTTTTGCGCAGGGTGGATTTCTTCATGGGTGTGCCTCCAGTTGGTTGTATCGGGAGATGGGTGGGTTCAATGGCCGGCGGTGGAGAACTCCGCGTCCTGGCTGGGTGGGGGCGCCTGTTCCGGCGTCTTCGCTGCGATGGCGATCAGCGCCCGACCGGTCAAAGGATGCTCCAGCGTCCGGGATTCAACACCGAAGCAGCCGCGGATCAGTTGAGGGTCCAGCAGTGTTGACGGCGGCCCGAAAGCCTGCAGCCGCCCGGACTGCAGCACTGCCACCTGGTCACAGAATTCCGCCGCGAGGTTCATGTCATGCAGGGCCGCAAGCACAGTCCTTCCCCGCGAAGTGACCAGATGCATCAGCTCCAATTGGAAGGCGACATCGAGGTGGTTGGTAGGTTCATCCAGGACCAGGACCGGTGCTTCCTGAACGAGTGCCCGCGCCAGGAGGACCCGCTGCTTTTCCCCGCCGGACAACCCCGCAAAGTAACGGTCCGTCAGGGAGGAGGCTCCGACGTCGAGCATTGCTTGGTGGACGAGGTGGTGGTCCCGGTCCGAATCGGCACCGAATCCGCGCTGATGCGGGGCTCGGCCCAGCATCACAACCTCGCGGGCTGTCATGGGAAAGTCCTGGCTGGATTCCTGGGCCATCACGGCCACACGGAGCGCAGCCTGCCGGGAGTTGAGGGCGCGGACATCCTGGCCGCCTACGGTGACGGTCCCCGAGGTTGGCTTGTTCACCCGGTACAGGGCACGCAGAAGTGTGGATTTGCCGCATCCGTTGGGGCCCAGAATGCCAACCACGGAGCCGCTGGGTGCAGTAAAAGTGACGTCGTGAACCACGGGGGTGCCGCCAAGGGCGATGCTGACGTTGAGGAATTCCACTTTCATCGCTTGATGCCACCCCGTACGGCGCCGTTGCCACGCATGAGCCACAGGAAGAAGGGTGCTCCGACGGTAGCGGTGAGGATGCCCAAGGGAATCTCGGCCGGTTGCGCCACCGTGCGGGCCAGCAGGTCAGTGAGCATGAGGAAAAGGGCCCCGCCAAAGATGGTGACGGGCAGCATGCGGCGGTGATCTGAGCCCACCAGCATGCGCGCTGCGTGCGGCACCACCAAACCAACGAATCCGATGCCGCCGCAGACGGCAACCGTAGTTGCAGTCAGCAACGCCGTGGCCAGCAAGAGTGTCCGACGCAGTGATTCCACATTGACGCCCAGGGCCGTGGCTGTTTCGTCACCGGCCAGGAAGGCGTTGAGCGCGCGGGATCGGAACATGGCGAAGACGCTGATGGCCACGAGTGCCACGCCCGGCGGCAGCAGTTGCGGATACGTGGCTGCGGAAACGCTGCCCAACAGGAAAAACAGCACACTGTAGACGTTCTGGGCATCGGTGGTGATGGTCAGGAAGTTGGTAATTGCGGAAAGGAGTGAGCCCAACGCCACGCCCGCCAGGATGAGCCGGGAGGGTGCAATCACCCCGTCCTGTTTCGCGAGCAAGTACACCAGGGCCGTCGCGGCCGCAGCTCCCGCGAAAGCCGACGCATTCAAGCCAAGCCCGCCAACCGCCGTCGAGCCTGCCACGATGGCCAGAACGGCCCCCACTCCCGCCCCGGCTGAAACGCCCAGTATGTAGGGCTCGGCAAGTGGGTTGCGGACGTTCGCCTGGAGGAGGGCCCCGGCCAGCGCCAGGCTGGCTCCGGCAATGCCGGCCAGGAGCGCGCGGGGGAGCCGGAAGCTCCACACGGCCTGGTCCTGGGAAACGGTGAGTGAGCCGTCGGACATCCATGGCAGGCCAGGGATCAGGTGTCCGGCCATGATCTGCAGCGATTCAAGGAACGTTGTTTGCAGTGGCCCGGTGCTGCCCGAGACCACCAGGAGCACCACGATTCCGAGTACCAGCAGGGGTGTCAGCAATCGTTCAAGCGCTGACCTGCGTGGGCGGGCGGGGCTGGCTGCTGGGGCGGGGCGGTTGCCACTGACTGGGCGTTCGAGGTCAGCGGTCATGGAGGTGTCCAATCACGCCCCGACACTATCTTAAATGAGAATGATTCGCATATGTCTCGTGCAGAGTTGGTATTCAGTGCCCGTGTTGTTGGGTGGGATTGCTATTGGATGTCACCTGGGCGCGGGTGAACCAGCCGCGGCAACGCCCGCGGCGAGTTCGGCGGCGGCGAGGGCTTCGGCCAGGCGCTCGACGGCGGCGCGATAGTCGGTGCCGGCAGTCACCCGGCAGTACTCGGCTTCCCGCATGGCCCTGGTGAGTGCCGCCGTTTCCGCAGTCCGAACGTCCGTCATGGCCGGAAAATCGATGGCCTGCGCGGGGTCCAGTTCGTAGCGGCGCCACTGGGCAAGGATGTGGGCATGGAGGGCGGCATCGTCAGCAAACCCGGCACGACGGCGGGGCTCGGCGGCGTGGATGCGCTCCACTTTGCGGGCGCCGGCGAAGGTGGTCGCAGCGGTTGCAAAGCACACGAAAACCATGATGACCCCGGCTGGCGGCCACTGCACTGACGGCACCAAAACAGCGGGCATTATGACCACGAGCCCGGCGAACACGTCCCAAAAAAGCCCGTCCGGCTCCGGGCCACGTCCATGCGTGAGTTTCTTATGCAAGACGTACGTGGTTGCCGCAGTTGCAAGAACCAGGGCAACGCCCCACAGGAGCATCATGGCGGGCATCGGACACCTCCAGGCGACTTCGCTGCTATTGATTCAGTATGCGCCAGCGCGTGAGTGGACGCGAGGGGTCAACTGTCGTACCCCCGGCGTAGCCTTGGCACCATGAGACTGAAAATGTGCAGCATCCACGTCAAGGACCCGGCAGTAGCTCACTCGTTCTACACGGAGACGCTGGGGTTTGAGACCCTGATGGCCATGCCCGAGTACAACCTCTTCATTATCAAGAATCCCGGAGCGGACAACAATGCAACCGGGCTGCTGCTGGAACCCAGCGACAACCCGATCGGCGCGAACTACATGAACGCCGTCTACGAAGCCGGGATGCCCGCTGTTGTCCTGGGCGTTCCGGATGTCCAGGCCGAGTACCAACGCCTGCTGGCTGCAGGCGTGACTTTCAAGGGCGAGCCGGCCGAGGATCCGTCAGGAATCAGCGCAGTTTTCGACGACGGTTGCGGCAACTTCGTCCAGCTCCACCAGGACTAGCGCTTAAAAGAGTTGCGGCCGGAGACCACCGGTCCCCGGCCGCACCTTTCAGAACACTTACGCGTGGTCGCGCTTGGACGTCTTGGGAGCGTCGCGCTTTGCGGCGGCGTTGTCCCGGGCTTCCTTGGTGGCGGCCTTCCTGGCAGCCTCTTCCTTCACACGCTGTGCCTCGGAGCGGACAGCGGCGTGGGTGGCACGCTCGGTGACCAGCCACTGCGGGGGAGCCTGCAGCAGCTCGGTGATTTCCGCCGTCGTGAGTGCATCTTCAACGCCGCCGCGGGCCAGGCCGCTGATGGAGACGTTGAGTTTCTGTGCCACGACGGGACGCGGGTGCGGGCCGTTGCGGCGGAGTTCGGCGAGCCACTCCGGCGGGTTTGCCTGGAGTTCGGCGAATTCCTCGCGGGTGATGGACGAATCCTGGAATTCCTGGGGTGTCGCGGGCAGGTAGATGCCGAGTTTCTTGGCGACTGTTGCCGGCTTCATGGACTGGGAGTTCGAGGACGTCATGCTTCAAGGGTATCTGGCCGGTACTGTGAGTGTGTGCCAGATGCTGAAGATTCCGCCGAAACCTCCGAGTCCCAACCCGGGCTTCGCTTCGCCTACGTGGCGGGCGTTACCCCCGGCAAGTGGATCCGCAGGTGGGAAGAACGGATGCCGGATGTCGCGCTGCACGCGTTCATGTCCGACGACGACGCGCAGCTTTCGGTGCTGCGCGACGGTTCCGCGGACCTCAGCTTTGTCAGGTTGCCCGTGGACCGCGAAGGTCTGAACGTCATCCCTTTGTATGAAGAGCAGCCGGTGGTCGTGGCGCCCAAAGGCCACGAAATCTCGGTGTTCGAGGAAGTGGCGCTGGATGACCTGGCGGAGGAAAACTTCCTTGACGTAAGGGAAATGGGTGGCCCGGACATGGCCCTCCAGGTGGTTGCTTCCGGAGCCGGGCTGGTGATCATGCCCATGTCGGTCGCCAGGCATTTGAACGCCAAGGACACTGTCATGCGGCGTTTGACGGGTGCGCCCGGAACACAGATCGGCTTGGCGTGGCCGGTGGGAACGGATTCGCCGGTGATCGAGGAATTCATTGGAATCGTGCGGGGCAGGACGGCCCAGAGCTCGCGCCAACCATCCGCCCAACAGGAAAAGCCCAAGAAAGCACCCAAGCCTGATCGTCGTGGCGGGGGCCCCAAAAAGCCTGCCGTCGCACAGCGCTACGCTCCCAATCCTGACAAGGGCCGGGGCAAGGGTTCGCGCAAGAAGGGCAAGCGCTGACTATTCGCCGTGGATGGCAGCCTGCTGCTGTTCCGAACGGTTGAGATAGGCCAGGAGCAGGTCGCCCGCACGTTCCAGTTCGCCGGCTTCCAGTGCAGCGCAGATCTGCTCGTTTTCCGCGAGCCAGTCACTGTAGAAATGTGCGTTCATGGTGGCCTTGTGGAAATAGAGCCGCATCTCGGCCAGGATCTGGGCCATGATCGTGTTCAGCCGGTTGCTTTCCGCGAGGGCAACGATCGCTCCGTGGAAATGCTGGTTGGCGCTGCCCAGACCTTCATTGTCATTGGCGGCCGCAGCCAGCTTTCCCTCTTCGACGGCGGCCCTGACGGCGGCGACGCGCTCCGGTGAGCCGCCTGCGCGAATGGAACTGACCTCGATGGCCCGGCGCACGGTGTAGACATCGTGGATGTCACCGGCTTCAAGGGTGGCCACATATACGCCCCTGTTTGGCTGCCGGATGAGCAGTCTCTCGCCGGCGAGTTCGGCAAACGCTTCGCGCACGGTGTTCCTGGAGACTCCCAGATCTTCTGCGATGGT
Organism: Paenarthrobacter sp. CC6; assembly: GCF_040560085.1. Classification (NCBI taxonomy): domain Bacteria; kingdom Bacillati; phylum Actinomycetota; class Actinomycetes; order Micrococcales; family Micrococcaceae; genus Paenarthrobacter; species Paenarthrobacter sp. CC6. Next base: position 77,724 of record NZ_JARDAN010000013.1, read on the forward strand.
GGCTTCGGTGAGTTTGGCGCCCGGAACAAGGAAGCCTTCGGCCAGTTGATAGCGCAGTTCCTCTGCGACCCGCTCAGCCACGGACGGCACCCTGAGGCGCATCCTGGCGCGCGCGCCGTCGAAGCCAGCATGTTCGCTTGATTCCTGATCTGCACTGGCCATGACTCCAAAATTACACGATTGCCGAAAATTCGGATCGCTGGATTGTTGAACAATCCAGCAGATTGGTGCATGCTGGATGTAACGCACATCACGAGGCAGGGATCACACCATGGCAACCATCGATCTGAACAGCGACGTCGGCGAGTCCTTCGGGCGCTGGACACTCGGGGACGACGCTGCCATGTTCCAGTCCGTTTCCAGTGCCAACGTTGCATGCGGATTCCACGCCGGCGACCCCAGCGTCATCCGCAGCACCTGCGCGAAGGCGGTCAAGGCCGGCGTCGTGATTGGTGCCCATGTCGGCTACCGCGACCTCGCGGGTTTCGGCCGCCGCTTCATGGATATCGATCCCAAGGAGTTGGCGGACGATGTCGTGTACCAGATCGGGGCCTTGCAGGCTCTGGCGGCCACTACGGGAGCGCGCGTCGAATACGTCAAGCCCCATGGTGGCCTCTACAACGCAATCGTGAAGCACACAGCCCAGGCGCGGGCAGTAGTGGAAGCTGTGAAATCGGTGGACCCCAACCTCCCGATTCTTGGGCTTCCCGGCTCCGAAGTCCTGCGTATCGCTGAGGAAGCCGGCCTTCGGGGCGTTTCCGAAGCCTTCGCGGACCGCGCCTACAACCCGGACGGAACCCTCGTTTCCCGTTCCCAGCCGGGTGCCGTCCTGCATGACCCGGCCGAAGTGGCCGAACACGTCCTGCGTATGGCCACCGAACAGTCGGTCAAGGCAATCGACGGTTCCATCCTCAAGATCCGCGCAGAGAGCATCTGCGTGCATGGTGACTCACCGGGAGCCGTTGCTATGGCTACCGCGGTGAAGTCCGTACTGGGCGAGGCCGGCGTAGCCGTCGGCTCGTTCCTCCCATCCGTTTGAACCTGGGCTCCGCACCACACACCTCATCCCCCCGGAGGGCATCATGACCAGCACCAACAACGCAGCAAAGGCAGTGACAAGGAAGCCACCGCCCGGCGCACTCAAGGCCTACGTCGCAAGCCTGACCGGCACCTCGCTGGAGTACTACGACTTCGCCATCTACTCGGTGGCCTCGGCCCTCGTGTTCCCAAAGATCTTCTTCCCGGGCAACGACGAATTCGTTGCGCTGCTCCTCTCCTTCTCAGCGTTCGCAGTTGGTTATCTTGCACGCCCGATCGGTGGCATCATCTTCGGCCGCCTCGGCGACAAGGTCGGGCGCAAGTACGTCCTGGTCTTCACTTTGGTCCTGATTGGCGTGGCCACGGTCCTCATCGGTGCGCTGCCCGATTACTCCGTGATCGGTGTTGCGGCTCCCACCATCCTTGTCCTCCTGCGGCTCGCCCAGGGCATCGGCGTAGGTGGTGAGTGGGGAGGCGCGGTACTGCTGTCCAGTGAATTCGGCGATCCCAACAAGCGCGGATTCTGGTCCTCGGCAGCTCAGATCGGCCCGCCCGCAGGCAACCTCATGGCCAACGGCGTCCTCGCCATTCTTGCCGCCAGCTTGAGCAACGAGGCGTTCCTCTCCTGGGGTTGGCGCGTAGCCTTCCTTGCCTCCGCACTCCTCGTGGTGTTTGGCCTGGTCATCCGCCTCAAGCTCGAAGAAACCCCGGTCTTCAAAGCCATCCAGGCTCAAGGCGACCGCCCGAAGGCCCCCATCAAGGAAGTCTTCACCCAACAGCCCAAGGCCCTGGTGGCAGCCGCTCTCTCCCGGGTTTGCCCCGACATCCTTTACGCGCTGTTCACAGTGTTCGTGGCTGTCTATGCCACCAAGGAACTGGGCATGACCACCGGCAACGTACTGTCCGCCATCCTGATCGGGTCAGCTTTTCAGCTCTTCCTGATCCCTCTGGCCGGCGCACTGACCGACCGCTTCAACCGTCGTTGGGTTTACGGCATCGCTGCAGCCGCAACCGCTGCGTTCATCCCGCTGTTCTTCCTGATGATCCAGGGCAGGTCTGTGCTCATGCTGACCATCGGCACGGTCATCGGATTGGCATTGCATGCCTTCATGTACGGTCCCCAGGCGGCTTTCATCACCGAACAGTTCCCGGCGAGGCTCCGCTATGCGGGCAGCTCGCTGGCATACACCCTGGCCGGCGTGATCGGCGGAGCGGTTGCACCGATCATTTTCACAGCGCTCTACGGTGCGGCGAATCACGGCTGGTACCTGATTGCTGTTTACATTCTGGTGGCATCCGTTGTCACCATCGTGGGCATGCTCCTGGGTCGCGATCCGGAGCCTGAAGAGGAAGAGCGCTTGTTGCAGGCGGCGCAGTCCCAGCCGGCAGTGTAACGAGTCATGGAAACCGCAATGCACACCACCACCGCAAAAAAGGTACTCTCCGTCAGGCCGGTTGGCACCCGTGCTGTCCTGGCCGAACTGGACGGACTGCAGGATGTCCTTGCCCTCCAGGACATGCTGTACAAGTCCCCGCTCCCGGGACAGGTGGACGTACTCGCCGCTGCTGAAACAGTGATGGTGGTGGGTGAGTCCGCCGCAGCCACCCGCGCCATCGGCGCCCGGCTGCTCGAGTTGGAACTCACCGTTCCGGAGGTTACTGACTCCGGGCTGGTGGTCATCGACACCGTGTACGACGGCGACGACCTCGCCGACGTCGCGGAGTTGACCGGCCTGAGCGTCGACGGCGTCATTGCGGCCCACACCGGTCAGGTCTGGACCGTTGCCTTCGCGGGCTTCGCACCGGGTTTTGGGTACATGGTGGGCGAAAACGAGGTCCTTACCGTGCCTCGGCGTTCGTCCCCGCGCACAGCGGTCCCGGCCGGTTCCGTCGCCCTCGGTGGCCAGTACTCGGCCGTCTACCCCCGCCGTTCCCCGGGCGGCTGGCAGCTGATCGGCCGGACCGGTGCACGGATGTGGGACCTGAACCGTCCGCAACCGGCACTCGTGAGGCCCGGCGACCGGGTCCAATACCGGGCCGTCCGCGAGGTTGTCACTGCCTCGGCCCATGATTCCGACGCCGATTCAGACCACCACACGGGACCGGGCCTGCGGATTCTCAACCCAGGTGCCCTGAGCCTCATAGAGGACCTCGGCCGCCGCGGATTCGGCCCGCTCGGCGTCTCCGCGGCCGGTGCCCTGGACCGGGCCTCCCTCCGCAGGTCCAACCGCCTGGTGGGCAATGCCCCTTCTGCGGCGGCCATTGAGTCCGTCAACGGCGGGCTGACTGTGGAAGCTGTTGGAGACCAAGTCCTTGCCGTCACCGGTGCGCCGACAACGCTGACCGTCCAGTCGCCGTCGTGGTTTGACGACGACGGCGACGAAGTCAGTCCCGGCGGCCAGCGGACCGTTCCCATGGCTGCACCTTTCGCACTGCTCGACGGCGAAGTCCTCACCTTGGGCGCCCCCGAGTCGGGATTCCGGAACTACGTGGCAATCCGCGGCGGAGTGGATGTGCCCGAGGTTCTTGGGAGCCGTTCGGCAGACACGATGTCCGGCATCGGGCCTGCCCCGCTGGTCATCGGCCAGGAGCTTCCCGCCGGTGACGCCACCGAATCAACAGCGGTGGGCAGCCCTGAGCTGCAACCCGGCTTCCCGGACGAGGGCGTCACGGTGCTGGACGTCGTTCCCGGCCCGCGCGCCGATTGGTTCGACCAGGCTGCGCTCGACTCCCTCACGAGCCAGGACTGGCTGGTCACACCGCAGTCCAACCGTGTGGGCATGCGACTGGACGGCACCCCGTTGAAGCGGACCCGCGAAGGCGAGCTTCCCAGTGAGGGCACCATGGCGGGTGCGCTCCAGATCCCGCCTGCCGGACTGCCGGTCCTGTTCCTGGCGGACCATCCGATCACCGGTGGCTATCCCGTGATCGGCGTGGTGCGTGATGAGCACCTGGACCGCGCAGCGCAGGTGCCCATCGGCGGCCGTATCCGATTCCGGTTCGTCCACGATTCCCCAGACTTCAGCACAACCCCAGAGAAGTGAGTATTTGATGCGTAAGGTCCTGATCGCGAACCGCGGCGAAATCGCCGTCCGCGTCGCCCGAGCCTGCGACGATGCCGGCATCTCGTCGGTAGCCGTCTACGCGGATATCGACGCCGACGCCATGCACGTTGGCGCAGCCGATGAAGCCTATAGCCTGGGCGGAAACAGCCCTGCTGACACCTACCTGAACATCGGGAAGCTGCTTGGCATCGCCGCGCAGTCCGGCGCGGACGCGGTCCACCCCGGATACGGCTTCCTCTCCGAAAACGCGGACTTCGCACAAGCAGTGATCGACGCCGGGCTGGAGTGGATCGGCCCCTCTCCGGAGTCCATCCGTCAGTTGGGCAACAAGATTACTGCCCGCGAGATCGCCGTCCGGGCCGGTGCGCCGTTGGTCGCGGGCAGCGACGGACCTGTGTCCTCTGCGGCGGAAGCACGCGCTTTTGCCGAGGAACACGGGCTTCCGATGGCCATCAAGGCTGCTTTCGGTGGCGGCGGACGGGGACTCAAGGTAGTCCGCGAGCTCGCTGAAGTGGAAGAGGCCTTCGACTCCGCTGTCCGTGAAGCCGTGGCCGCATTCGGTCGTGGCGAGTGCTTCGTGGAGCAGTACCTGGACCGGCCGCGGCACGTGGAAGCCCAGATCATCGCGGACAAGCAGGGCAACGTCATTGTGGTGGGTACCCGCGACTGCTCCCTCCAGCGCCGCCACCAAAAGCTCGTGGAAGAGGCACCCGCGCCCTTCCTCAGCGATGCACAGCGGCAAAAGATCTACGACGGTTCCAAGGCGATCATTCGTGAAGCCGGCTACTACGGTGCCGGAACAGTGGAGTTCCTCGTTTCGGCAGACGGTGCCGTCGCGTTCCTTGAGGTCAATACCCGACTTCAGGTGGAGCACCCGATCACCGAGGAAACAGCGGGGATCGACCTGGTACAGGAACAGTTCCGCGTGGCTGCAGGCCTGCCTTTGAGTGTGTCCGAGGACCCCGTCGCCAAGGGGCACTCCTTCGAATTCCGGATCAACGCTGAAGATGTCGGCCGTGGATTCCTGCCGTCCCCTGGCACGGTCGGACTTTTCGAGGTGCCTACAGGGCCGGGCATCCGGGTGGATACCGGAGTGCGTGCGGGGTCGAACGTTCCGCCGCAGTTCGATTCCCTGTTGGCGAAACTGATCGTCTCCGGAGCTGACCGGCAGCAGGCACTTCGTCGCGCGCGTCGGGCCCTGGCCGATTTCACCATCGCAGGCTTGGCCACGGTGCTGCCATTCCACCGGGCGGTCCTGGAGGCTGACGACTTCACTTCAGTGGCCGGACTCCGCGTGCACACCCGGTGGATCGAGACTGACTTCGCCGCCCAGATCCCCGTGGACCCTGACTACAGCGCGGTGGCGCCGGGCGGAGAACGCCGGACCATCACTGTTGACGTCGACGGCAAGCGGCTTGCCGTGGGACTTCCTGCCGATTTGCTGGATGGCTGGGCGCGCTCCGGACAAGGGCTTCCGGCCGCTACGGATGTCACGGGGCTGCCGGGTTCCCTCGGCGCCGATGATTCACCCGCCGAATCCGCCCTCGTCTCCAGCATGTCCGGCACCGTCGTCAAGTGGCTGGTGGAACCCGGAGCCGAGGTAGCTGCCGGAGACCCCCTGGTGGTTCTGGAAGCCATGAAGATGGAAACCCAGGTCCCGGCACACCGCGCAGGCACCCTCTCGGAAGTGCTCTCGGCTCCCGGTGGAGTGGTCTTGGCGGGCGCAGTGCTCGCCCACATCGAGTAGCGCCCGACGCGCTATGAAGTAACCGTCACGCCCAGCACCGTGTCCAGCAGGGCGTTTCGGAATTTGCCCGTGGGATCGTTGGCGCTAACGAGAGCCCGGAAGTCCTCGAAACGCGGGTAGAGGGCGGCGAAGTCGTACTCGCCGGGAGTGAAGAGCTTGCCCCAGTGCGGTCGCGCACCGAACGGGCGCAGGGCTGCCTCGAGTTCGGGCAGTACGGCCTCGACGTCGGCCTGCATCGGCTTCCAAGTGAAGTGCAGGGCCACGCTCTGCTGCTGGTAGAACGGGCTGAGCCAGAAGTCATCGGCGGCAATCGTCCGGATTTCGGAGATGAACAGCAGGGGTGCAAGCTTGTCCGCGAGACCTCGGACGGCAGCCAGAGCGGCGGGTGCATGTTCCAGCGGCAGGAGGAATTCGCTCTGCAGTTCTTCCCCGTTGCTTGGGGTGAATTCGTGGCGGAAGTGCGGCAAACGGTCCAGCCACTTTCCCGCGACATCGAGCTGCTCAGTGCAGTTCTCGGCTGACATGTCCGGGAGCGGGTGCAGTGCCGCCGTCGCCGGCGTTGCTCCGAACAGCTCCGCCAGGGGAGCTTCGGTGTCCAGCGCCTTGAGCCACACTTGGGCGATGGTGTCACCCGTGTAGTTCGTGAAGAAACTGACGCTGTAGGCACTGGAAGCGATGGTTTCGAAGTTGGCCAACCCCGCATCCCAGGACAGATCCGTGAGCACGCGTTGCCGGACCTCGTAGCTGGGCCGGACGGCAAGCTCCAGTCCTGTCACAATGCCCAGGGCTCCCACGCCCACCACGCTGGCGAGGAATTCGTCGTCGTCGGCGGTAAGGGTGACCAGCTCGCCTGAGGCGCGCACAAGGTCGACACTCACGACGGCGGCAGCCAGGGAGGGGTTATTGACTCCACTGCCATGCGTGCCGGTTTGGATGGCGCCCGCTACGGAGATGTGGGGAAGAGAGGCGAGGTTGTGGACGGCGTAACCCTGCTCTTCGAGCGAGCGGCCCAAGGCTCCGTAGCTGATGCCACCGCTGACCCTTACCGTGCTCTTGTCCAGGTCGAGGACGATTTCCTGGGGGAGGGCATCCAAGAGAATGTGCGTGCCCTCGGTGTCCGCGACCGTATTGAACGAGTGCCGGGAGCCCAAGGCCTTGATCCGGGTCGCCTGGGCCACGAGCTCTCGCAGCTCCTCCACCGACGCGGGCCGCTGGATGCCCGCGGACGAATACTCAAGGTTTCCTGCCCAGTTCTTCATTGAATTCTTCCCTTTTGAATACATGTTGGCTCCCGCAATTGTTAACGTTCACAACTAAGTGCGTCAAGGGGAGTCCACCTCGGTGAAGATAGAGTTCAAGAATCAATCGTCTGTCAGGAGCCGCCGTGAGCAAGGGACTCAAGCCCACCATCCGGGATGTTGCCACGGCAGCGGGCGTATCGCTGACCACCGTCTCTTACGTGCTTTCCGGCCGCCACGGAGGCACTACCCGGATCAGCCAGCCCACCCAGGACCGCGTCCTGTCGGCCGTGAAGGAGTTGGGCTACGTTCCCAACCAGGCCGCGCGCGGGATGCGGCGCGGCAAGACAGACGTGGTGGCCGTCGCGATTGGAAACCTCGAATGGCCGTGGGACCGGGCGTTGGCCACTGCAGCGGCGAACATCCTTCCGGAACGCGGCTATCAGCCTGTGATCCTCTTGGGCGAGGACTGGCGGAAATTCATGATGTCCGGAGGCGCGGACGGTGTCATCATCGGGTACTTCCCGGAGGCGAAAACGGAGGACGAAACCGTCACGGAACTGGCTCGCCGCGGCGTAGCCCAGGTGGTGATTTCGGAAACCATGAATCCTGCCGGATTCGACGTCCTCGCGCCCGAGACCGACGCCGGGCTGGCGGACTGCATGGAGTTCCTGACGGCGTCGCATCGAAGGATCGCTTGCCTTCGGAGGTCAGATTCCACTGACCGGCCCAAGAGCCGGTTCGCTGCTTACGCCAGTGGGCTTGAAAAGGCGGGCATTCCGCTCGATCAGTCCCTCGTCCGGACCTCTCACCATCGCCCGGCCGAGGCGTATCAGTCGGCGCTTGAATTGCTGCAGCTTCCGGTCCGCCCCACGGCCATCCTCTGCACTGACGACATGGAAGCGCTCCAGGCGGTACGGGCCGCCTTCCGGCTGGGCCTGCGCGTGCCCGAGGACGTGCAGATCGTAGGAGTGGGGAACTCCACCGAGGGGCAGGAGTTCGATCCCGCACTGACGACGGTGGGTCCCGATCCTATTTTCGAGAAGGTGGTCCGGATGCTGCTCGACCGCCTGGAGGGAACGGCTCCCGCCGACGGCGTCCGGGTCGCCTCTCCATGGAAGCTGCACCGTCGCGGTACCACGGTGGACGCCACCACGGTGGACGGCAGCAAGACGGCGGCGCAGTAGCGTCACGACCGCGGCGCAAAAAGGTCTACGTCTGGGCGTCGTTCCCGGGCAACTCCTCGCCCCAACGGGCCAGCGCGTTGATTGCTTCGCCCAGGGCCCGCCCTCTATCGGTCAGCGTGTAGGCCCGGGTGTTGTGGCGCAGGGGCAGCCGGGACAGGACGCCGGCGGCTTCGAGCTCACGCAGGCGCGTCGCGAGCATGTTGGTCGGCACTCCGAGGTCCCGCTGCAAATCGCCGTAGCGTTGTGGCCCGTCGAGCAGCCGTTCCACGATGAGCAGGGCCCACCGTGAGCCGACGACGTCGAGGGCCGCGGCGAGGTTGCTCACGCGGTCGGATCGGAGTCCGGCTTCATCCAAAACGGTGAGTAGTGGTAGCCATCGGGGTCGTCGAACTGGCGCTGGTACATGAAGGGGTAGTCGTCGGTGTCACCGATCCGCCCGCCGGCGGCGCCGGCGCGTTCGGTGAGCTCGTCCACTGCTTCGCGGCTGCCGAGGTCGAAGGAGACCGTGACCTTCGAGGGAGTGTCAGGTCCACCGACCAGCTCCTCGGCGCCACCGACGCTGGCGTACATCTCACGGCTGCCGAGCATGACGTACTGCTCGGGTGCGATCGCGAAACATGACACGTTGTGATCGGACATCTCGGTGTTGAGGGTCCAGCCGAGGGCGGTATAGAAGGCGGTGGCACGTTCGACGCTCTCAACCGGGCAAGTAATAAAGAGGCTCATGCGGTCATACTTGCAAAATGCAAGTGCGGCGTCAAGACCCCGATGCCCGCGAATTTCGGGCCTCGTGGAAGCCTTAAGGACTGAGGCCGGAAGCCAGTCCCCAAGAGCGCAAAAGTCAGTCCTTCAGCGGACGTCGCGCGAGCCACGCTGCAACGATCGCACCGGAAACGTTGTGCCACAGCGAGAACACGGCGGAGGGCAGCGCGGCCAAAGCACCGAAGTGTGCTGTGGCCAGGGTCGCGGCAAGTCCGGAGTTCTGCATTCCGACCTCGAACGCCAACGCACGGCGCGCCTTGTCATCCAGGCGGCCGAGCTTGCCTGCCAGGTAGCCGAGGCCAAGACCGAAGCCGTTGTGGAGGACAACAGCCAGGAACACGATGCCGCCTGCTGCCACGATCTTGCTGGCGCTGCCGGCCACAACAATTGCAACGATCAGGGAAATCACGACGGCGGATGCCCACGGGAGTGCCGGAAGCACCTTGGTAACAAGCTTGGACAGGAACAACCTCGCCAGGAGGCCTGCGATGACGGGAAGCAGCACGGTCTTGACGATGTCCAGGACCATGGCACCGGCGTCGATGTGGAGGAACGAACCGGCCAGGAACAGCGTCAACGCGGGTGTCACCAGAGGTGCGATCAGCGTTGAAACGGATGCCACGGCAACAGATAGTGCAACGTCGCCCTTGGCCAGGAAGGCCATCACATTGGACGCGGTACCCGACGGCGCGCAGCCCACCAGGATCAGGCCCACCGCCAGCTCCGGGGGCAGCTGGAGCAGCACGGCAATGAGCCAGCCGGCGCCGGGCATGATCACGTAGTGTGCCACGATGCCGAGCGCTACGGCCCACGGACGCCGGGCCACTGAGGCGAAATCCGGAGGGGTCAGGGTCAGGCCCATGCAGAACATGATGACGCCCAGCAGATACGGGACCGAGACGCCCATGGGTTTGAAGAGGTCCGGTACGAGGAAGCCAAGGACACCGGCAGCCACAACAAGGAGCGGGAACACCGTGACGGCAACCCGCGCAATCCTGGCCTCGGCGGCGAGGGCGGCGTTCACGGGCGCGGCTGTTTCTTCAGACTCTGGTGCGTTATTGGTTGCCTCAAGCATTCATCCATGCTCACACCTGCCCGGCAGCCCGAACGAATTCTTTACTTGCAGGCAGGCGTATATGTCAGATGACCGCTGTTTCTGAACCCAGCCGGGTCAGGAGTTGAGTTTCCCCGCCAGGCGCTCACGCATGCGGACGCTGGCCTCGTTCAGTCCAATGAATTCCACCTCGCGGCCATGGTTCCGGTACTTCTCCGTCACCGAATCCAGCACCGACACGGAGGACGCGTCCCAAATATGCGATCCATGCAGGTCGATGATTACCCGATCTATGCCGTCTGAGGAATCCTTCGCGTAGTCGAACTGCGTATAGAGATCGTTGGAAGAAGCGAAGAACAACTCCCCATCCACGGTGTACGTCGCAACCCTCTCGCCGTTCAGCTCCAGTTCGGTCCGTTCGACGGTCGCGAAATGCGCCACGCGCCTGGCGAACAGCACCATGGCGGCCAGGACGCCGACGCCGACCCCCACCGCCAGGTTGTGCGTCGCCACCACAGCGGCAACAGTCAGGATCATGACGGCGGTCTCGGACTTGGGCAGCCGCTTCAACGTCGATGGCCGTACGGAGTGCCAATCGAACGTGATCAGTGAAACGAAGATCATCACGGCCACCAGGGCAGCCATCGGGATCATGCCCACCACGTCACCGAGCACCACTACCAGGAGCAGCAGGAACACCCCGGCCAGGAAGGTCGAGAGCCGGCTCCTTGCACCGGAGCCCTTCACGTTGATCATGGTCTGCCCGATCACCGCGCAGCCGCCCAGGCCACCAAGGAAACCGGTGACGATGTTGGCCACACCCTGCCCCCAAGACACCCGGGTCTTATCGGAGCGGGTATCCGTGATGTCGTCCACCAGTTTGGCAGTCATGAGCGATTCCAGCAGGCCCACCAGCGCCATGGAAAGGGCGAAGGGAGCGATGATCCGGAACGTCTCCAGGTTCAGTGGAACGTTGGGCAGGAAGAATCCTGGCAGGCTGTCCGGGAGTTCGCCCTTGTCGCTGACGGTGGGAACATCGATGTTGCCGAGGGCTGTCACCAGCGTGATGGCCACGATCGCCACCAGCGGTGCGGGAATGGCAGTGGTCAGCCGAGGCAGCCCGAACACGATCACCAAACCAACAATGACAATCGGATAGACCATCCACGGCACGTTGAAGAGTTCCGGCATCTGGGACATGAACACCAGGATGGCCAGGGCATTGACGAAGCCGATCATCACCGAACGGGGAATGAACCGCATCAGCCGCGTCACACCGAGGACCGCGAGGACGACCTGGAAGACGCCGGCCAGGATGATCGTAGCGATCAGGTAGTCGAGTCCGTGCTCCTTCATGACGGGGGCGATCACCAACGCCACGGCTCCCGTCGCAGCGGAGATCATGGCCGGGCGGCCACCCACCAGAGCCGTCACCACGCCCATGGTGAACGATGCGAACAAGCCAATACGCGGATCCACGCCGGCAATCACCGAGAATGCGATGGCTTCCGGGATCAAGGCCAAAGCCACCACGAGTCCCGCGAGGGACTCCGTCAGCAGCCGGCGGGGCGAGCGAAAAGTCGCCCGCAATGACATGAGTTGCTCCGGAGTCATGGGTCCTTACAAGGCAGGTTTCTTACAGTGCAGTCTGGCGGTAGCGCTCAATCTGCTTAAGACGCCGCTGGAGGCTGTCGCGCCGCGGGTGCGGAACGGCGTCGGGCGCCTCGGCAGTGAGATCAATGTGTTCGGTTCCGTACTGCCACAACAGGAGGTCATCCAGGAGGCGGTCGGGACCGGGTGAGTAGCGATGGTCCAGGGCCTTGCGGACCTCTGTGATCCGGTTGGCGCTGAGAAGCCCGGCCAGTTCCACGGTCTTGGTAAGTCCGTGGGCGGCGAGCAGCTCGGCGGCCCATCCCCAGTCGTCATCAACTTTACGGTCAACGTGCGGCAGGAGCGTACGCCAGACGTCACGAACGCGGTTGGGAGTCAGGGGCGAGCCGCCTTCACCCTCCAGGTCCCAGTAGCCACGGACTTCCTCGTACCGCTCGTGAAGGTCCGCGAAAGCGCTCTCAACCGTCTCCAACATGGCCGCCGTGGCCGTGAACTGCCGGTCGAAATGCGGGGTCCATGCGCGCGGGTCCTCCGCCTTGAAGCGGATGTCGTGCTCGATCTCGCTCCAGGCGTGCGCGAAAACAGTACGGATCTGGCATTCAAAGAAGTAGCTGCCGTTGGCTGGCATGTCCGGATTGAAGACGTGCTGGTACTCCTTGACCGTTTCATTCTGGATGGTGCGCAGGATGAGGTGGCGGCTGGAGTAGCCATAAGTGCCGGACTCGATGGAACCGATGTCCTTCTCGCGGTCGCCCCGGCAATCGAAGAGCTGGCGCTGACGCTTGATGATGTTGGCCACCGCTGCGTTCTCCGCAGGGAGCTTGGTGATGACACGGATGCCCACCATGTCGTTCAACGTGCGGAAAGGGTCCGGGAATTTCAGGACGCGCGGACCACCCGGTTCCAGGGGATCATCCGTGCGGGAGATTTTTTCCCGGAACGACTCCACGGTCTTGGTCCGGCCGGTGACGAACAACGGGGTGACTTCAGCGTCGTTCAACATGTCCCGCAGGGTCAGCAGTACGTCCCGCGTGACCCGCTTCAAAGCAGGGCGGACACGCTCGTAGAGGGCCACATTCGCATCCACTGCATCCCGCTGGGCCTGGTCCAGGCTGTCCCAATTGCTTGCCATGCCCCCAGCTTACGTGGCGGCTGCGACACTGAACCGGGCCACCCGCCGTCGGGGTGCCTCTAGCCAAACTTCGGAACCGTCACGATAGGCTCAGTACAAAGGAGGGCGCAATGTTGCGGCACAAGTACAGCTACGGCGAACACCCCAGTCAGTGGGGCGAACTCTTCATACCTGAACCGAACAACGGAAACCATCGCGGCGCATCAGCTGTGGCCGGTGGAGTAGCCGTTGTGATCCATGGCGGCTACTGGCGCTCGCAATACGGCGCAGAGCTCGGCGAACCGCTGGCGCGGGACCTCGCAGCGCACGGAATCACCGCCTGGAACCTTGAATACCGGCGCGCCGGGAACGGCGGTGGATGGCCCCATACGTTCGAGGACATCCTGGCCGGGATCGACCACCTGTCGCAGATAGCCGGGGACCACGACCTCCAGCTCGGCAAAGTGGTGGCACTGGGCCACTCCGCCGGAGGACACCTCGCGGTATGGGCTGCGGGCAGGCACCGCCTCTCTGCGATCGGAGCCCCCGACGCCGACCGCCAGCTCCAGCGGGCACCGGAGGACAACGCCGTGCACCTGACGGGCGTGGTGAGCCAGTCCGGCCTCCTGAACCTTGCGGCAGCCGAGAAGCTCAACCTCAGCAACGGCGCCGTCTGCAACCTGATGGGCGGGGATTCGGCCAGATTCCCCAAACGGCATAAATACGCCGACCCCATGAGCTCGCTGCCGATCAACGTCCCCGTCTATGCCGTTCACGCCACGGAAGACGAGGACGTTCCTGCAAGCCAGTCCGAGGCTTACGTTGCCGCAGCCACGGCGGCCGGGAGCTCCGCCCAACTGCTGCGGGTCCCGGGCGACCATTTCGACCTCATCGACCCCAAGGCCGTTGCCTACAAGAAGTGCCGCGAGTTGGTGCAGCGACTGCTGTCGTAATTGTTGGGCCGCTGCGCTTCACCTCTGGCAGAGTTGACCCATGCTGACAGTCATTGGTGAGGCCCTGGTAGACGTCGTCCAACGCTCCTCTGGAATTGAGGCGCACGTTGGCGGCAGTCCGCTCAACGTTGCCGTGGGCTTGGCCAGGCTGGACCACCCGGTGCAGTTCATCGGCCGCTACGGCAAGGACGCCTACGGAGACTCCGTCGCAGCGCACCTGCGCTCAAGCTCCGTGATGGTGCCGCTTCCGCCGGATGAGAAGCCAACCAGCGTGGCCACCGCCCGGATCGACGACGACGGCGCCGCCACCTACGCCTTCGACCTCACCTGGGAACTCCCCGGCCTCGCCGGTAGGTTGCCCCTGATGCTGCAGGGCGCCACGTTGCTGCACACGGGCTCCATTGCCACCTTCCTGGAGCCTGGCGCCGCGGAGGTTCTTGCCGCCGTCGAGCATGCCCACCCGAACAGCACCATCAGCTTCGACCCCAACTGCCGGCCAAGCATCATTACGGACGTTGAGTACGCGCGGACGCAGGCCGAGCGCTTCGTAGCGCTGGCCGACGTCGTGAAGGCTTCCGACGAAGACCTCGAGTGGCTGTATCCCGGCGTCGATCCTACGGAATCCGCGCGTCGCTGGCTGTCCCTGGGCGGCGAAGAAGGTCCGGCCCTGGTAGTGGTGACGCGCGGTTCACGCGGCCCGTGGGGTATCACCCGGGCAGGCGAAACCCAAGTTCCGGCCCCGTCCGTGAATGTCGTGGACACCGTGGGTGCCGGCGACTCGTTCATGGCAGGGCTGCTGTCCGCGATTGTGGACCATGGTTTGGACGGCGCGCAGAACCGCGGGGAACTGCGGGCCATGCCCGCAGAAATGCTCGCGGCGATCATGGAGCATGCCAGCCGCGCCGCCGCCGTAACCGTTTCACGCGCCGGCGCCAACCCGCCGACGCGTGCCGAGCTGAACCACGGGCCGGCCTGACACGCACCAGCGGCTAGCCGGCGCCGTGCCCCGGTGCTACTTCTTCGCCGGCCTTCACCGGACCCGGGGGAGTGCCGTCTCCGAACGGACTGCCGCCCAGGGATTCCCGTCCATGGGGCGTCAGCCAGCCGGACAGATCCGGACCGGCGGGGACAATCTGTGTGGGATTAATGTCTTCGTGGACGATGTAGTAGTGCTGCTTGATCTGGACGAAGTCGATGGTGTCCCCAAAGCCGGGTGTCTGGAAGAGGTCCCTTGCGTAGCCCCACAACGCAGGCATTTCGCTGAGCTTGTTCCGGTTGCACTTGAAGTGTCCGTGATAGACGGCGTCGAAGCGTGCCAAGGTGGTGAAGAGCCGGACGTCAGCCTCAGTGATGGAGTCGCCCACAAGATACCGCTGGCTACTGAGCCGTTCTTCCAGCCAGTCCAAAGCAGTCCACAGGCGCGCGTAGGCGGCGTCGTAGGCTTCCTGTGATCCTGCGAAGCCGCATCGGTAGACGCCGTTGTTGACCTCGGTAAATACGCGCTTGTTGACCTGGTCGATTTCCTCGCGGAGGTGCTCCGGATACAGCTGGGGCGCCCCGGGGCGGTGGAAATCCGTCCACTCCGTGGAAAAGTCGAGCGTGATCTGCGGGTAGTTGTTGGTCACTACTTCGCCGCTGGGGATATCGACAATGGCCGGGACGGTGATGCCTCGCGGGTAGTCCGGGAAGCGGCGGAAGAACGCCTCCTGCAGGCGCTCGATCCCCAGTACGGGGTCCTTGCCTCCGGGATCAAGGTCGAAAGTCCAGGAGCGGGCATCGTGGGTGGGGCCAGGCTGGCCGAGGCTGATGGCATCCTCAAGTCCCAGGAGCCGCCGCACAATTACTGAGCGGTTGGCCCACGGACAAGCGCGGGCCGCGATCAACCTGTAGCGCCCGGGCTCTACGGGCCAGCCGGGCTCTCCGTTTGGGCCGGCAGCGCCGTCGCGGGTGATGCGGTCCTCGATGTAGTTGGTGTCGCGGGTGAACTCACCGCCGGTGACGTACGCGCCGCGTGTGCTGTGTTCTTCGCTCATGGTCTTGTCACTCATCAACTCAGCCTATGCTCCCGGTTTTGGAAATGTGGAGGCTTTCCGGTGCGCAGCCGCCTGTTTCGCTCCAACGTAGACTGGCATGATGCGGCTCGTAGCAAGCGATATAGACGGCACCATCCTCGGTCACGACGGAAAAATCAGTGACCGGACCATCAAGGCATTCCAGGCATGCCGCGATGCCGGAGTGGAACTCGTCTTCGTCACGGGCCGTCCGCCGCGCTGGCTGTACCCGCTCCAGGAGCAGCTCGGGCACAGCGGAATCGTGATCTGTTCCAACGGTGCCGTGGTGTGGGACTTGGAATCGGAGAAGGCACTCTCCTCGTTCGTCCTCGATGCGGAGTCCGTTTTTGAGGCCCGCCGGATCATCAAGTCCATCCGCCCTGACGCCCTGTTCGCTGTGGAGACGCTCACCGGCTTCCAGCTGGAGCCGGGGTTCATCGAAAACGAAACCAGCGAACTGCTTGCCGAGTTCACCCCAAAACCGCTGGACCAGACGCTCACGGCGGATGACGCCGTCGTAAAGTTCCTTGCCATTACCCGCAAGGGGACGCCGGACGAGTTCCTGGCCGAGGTGCAGCCGGCTGTCGCGCACCTCGTGTCCACAACGCACTCAGCTCCCCGGACTGCGATGCTGGAAATGTCCGTGCCGGGGATCAACAAGGCAGTCACGCTGGCCAAGTACGCAGAGTCCCTGGGGATCGAAGCCGCCGATGTTGTTGCGTTCGGGGACATGCCCAATGACATCGAGATGCTCCGCTGGGCCGGTCACGGTTACGCCATGGCCAGCGGGCACCCCGAAGCGATCCTCGCTGCCGGCCGGCAGGCGCCGCATTTCGACGACGACGGCGTGGCCCAGGTTCTGGAGGCGAAACTGACGGAGCAGCGGGTCTAGTTCCGCCCGAAGTTCCGCCCGACGCGGGGAAGCCAACAGCTCACTGACGAACGGTAGCGGCGGAATTCGGGTCCAAAGCGGTTTTCGAGGTCTGCTTCCTCCAGCGGCCGAACGGCGTAGTTCCAGACCAACGAGCCGATCATCGCGTAGGCGACCACGAGCCAGGACCCCAGGATGAGTCCCACCCCGATGCCCTGGGCGATGCCGGCAACGGCCATCGGATTGCGGACCCAGCGATACGGCCCGGCGATGACGAGGTGGTTGGGCATGGCCGACGGCAGCGGGGTGCCGCGGCCCTTGGATGACATGGTTACAGCGGACGAGACGCCGAGAATGCTCGCCAGCACCAGGACCACGGCACCTGCGATGACGGCAAACTGCGGGACAGGCAGGGACACCAGCCATCGACCTTCCAACCATGAGATGACCAGTGGGACTGCGACAAGGAAGAAGCCCCAGAAGAGGATCATTTGCGCGATGGTCGCGCTCACGTGGGCCGTTGGAGGCCGGTTCGAAGCGGCGGAGCGGAACGCGAACGGGCCGCGGATGATCCAGTCCGTGGGAACCCGCCCCAGCAGGACGAAGCAGAGCGCCAGGCCTGAGCAGGCGGTAGCGGCAATCATCATCAGGACGCCCAGGCCCGCTTCCGTGGTGAATGTGGCGTAGACAGCCAGCGCGGTTGCCACCAAAGCAGTCCAGCCCGTGGCCACCACGGCCGCCCACCGGATGCCACAAGCTGCGAGGGCCGAACAGAGCACGAACAGCGGAATGTCGAGGGCGGCCACAGCGACGGGGTCAAGGGTGCCCAGGGTGGCTGCACGCACCGGGGGTGCCAGGAAAACCAGGGTCCACCAAGCCAGCCCGGCAACCGCCTGCATTGCGAAGTAGGCCCGCCCCCATCCCTGCTGTCCTGTGGCACGCAGCACGGGGTTCACGGGTGGCGTACGCCCTCGCCGGAAAGCAACGCGCGGTAGCCCTCTCTGTAGCTCGGGAACGTGAACTCGAAACCCGTCGCCCGGAGCCGTTTGTTGGAGCAGCGCTTGTCGCCGGGGCCGGCGTCGGACGCGCCCTCAGGTGCCGCCGTCGGGGGTTCAGTGCACTGCAGCTCGGACGCGAGGAACCGCATGACGTCGCCCATTTCGGCGGCGTGATCGTCAACGCCCACGTAAACCTCGTCCGGGGCAGCTCCCATGGTGGTCAGGTGGACGATCATGGCGGCGGCGTCGTCCCTGTGGACGCGGTTGGTGTGCCGGGGTTGGGCGGGGATGACGGCCTTGCCGCTCCGGACCTGGTCGATCAGCCGGGTGCGTCCCGGGCCGTAGATCCCGCCGAGCCGGAGGGAGATTGGCTGGGTGCCCGTTCCGCGGGTCCGGGCGAACAGCAGTTCCTCCGCTTCCAGCAGGACCTTGCCGCTGAACCGCGTGGGCTCCGTGGGTGTTGACTCGTCCACGACAGCTCCACCGGAATCCTTGTACACAGCGGTGGAGGAGACGAAGAGGATCCGCCGCGGTTCAATGGATTGCCGTTCCAGCGCATCCAGGACGTTCTTCACGCCGTTCAGGTAGGCCGCGCGATAGGCCTCTTCTGTGGAGGCGTCGGCTGCGACGGCCACCACCACAATGTCCACATCGGCCGGCAACTCCGGGAGCTCCACGGAAAGGTCCGCGTAGACGCCACGGATCTGCGGAGGCAGCTTCCCGGGGGAACGCCGCAAGCCCACAACCTCGTGGCCCGCCGCAGCGAAGCGAAGTCCGGCTTCGGTTCCGAGGTCGCCGCATCCGGCAATCAACACAGTCATGTCCCTAGTCTTGCAGTTTCAGGCTGTCACCGACTTCCCAGCCTCCATACAACCGGCGTTCACCTTGCGCCCGTAGGCTTCCAGCCACGGACCCGTTCGCATCGTGTCTACCAGTCGAAATGCAGGGGGAATCATGGCCAAGCGCAGGATCAACGATTTCAACACGGCGCCGGTGCGGCGCGTCGAACCGGATCACCACTGGCGTTCCTTGCGCCAGGGCGACCGCGTCAGCGTCACGCTCACGCCCGGGTATGAGTCGGCGGGAGTGATTGACGCCGTCACCGGCGATGCCACCGCCGTGTGGGTGGAGCTCGACGGCGGCCGCGGCAGGACGCTGGTTCACGTCAGCGACGGCGTGGCGATAGTTCCTCACGAAGCCTGACGCGCCAAGCCCGACGCGCGGCGCGTGACCCACGCGCCTGACACACGCCGTCGGGAGAGCCGTTCGGCTACGCTACGGGTGTGACGCTGCCCTATTTCCTCCGCAAGGACGGTTCGCTGGGACCTTTGGCCTTCGCGCACCGCGGTTTCTCGTTGGATGGCCTGGAAAACTCCATGGCGGCTTTCAAAGCCGCGGCGGAACTCGGCACCGTGCACCTGGAAACGGACGTCCACACCACGTCGGACGGCGTGCTGCTGGTCTTCCACGACTCCTCCTTGGACCGCGTGACCGATTCTGTCGGCAAGATCGCGGAGTTGACGGCAGCAGAGGTAGCCGGGGCACGAATCGGTGGTGTGGAACCTGTTCCGACCTTTGATGAGCTGGTGGCCGCGTTGCCGGATGCCCGGTTGAACCTGGATATCAAGGACTGGAATTCGGTGCGCCCGATGGCCGAGGCCATTGAGCGGCACGGGATCCATGATCGCGTACTGGTCACCAGCTTTTCCGACAGGCGCCGCAGGGCAGTCCTGGCCAAGCTGTCGAATCGCGTTGCTTCGTCGGCGGGCAGCTCCCTCACCGCTCTGTTTGTCCTCCTGGGCCCCGTGCTGCCGGCACCTTTGGCACGCAGGCTGCTTGCCGGCGTCGACGTTTTCCAGGTTCCCGTGCGCTACGGCAGGTTCCGTGTGGTGACCCCGGGATTCATCCGCCGTGCCCATCGCCTGAACAGGCAGGTGCATGTGTGGACCATCAACGAACCCGCCGAGATGGAGCGGCTCCTGGATCTTGGCGTGGACGGGATCGTGTCCGACCGCCTGGATCTGCTCAAGGAAGTCCTGGTCCGTCGAGGCCAGTGGGTCTAGCCAAACTCGGCGGGGTTAGTTCCGGGTTTCGATGGCTGCCGGCGGAGCTGGCTGGCCCGGATCCTCTCGAGGTCGAACTTGGGGCTGCGATCGAACGTGAAGATGCCGTTCTTCTCCTGGAAGACATCCGTCAGCTGCGTGTAGCAGTACCCAAACATGTCCGGATTATCCAGCAGGACGCCACAGAGTCCCTCGAAGCGGGCGTAGAACTCCTCTTCGCTGCTGACGCGCTGGCCGTAGCCCCAGGAACTTTCGACGTCGGTGCCTGCCGCCTCTGCTGCTTGGTGCGCTTCGGCCTCGTTCCACCAGATACCGCCGAATTCGGAGACGAAGTATGGCTGCCCGGCGTACGGCACCGAGTACTCCTCGCCGTCGTCCTTCCGGTTAATGTATGGCTTCCCGTCAGCAAGGCCCTGTTGTTCGATGCGGAAGCGGTCGGGATCTTGTTCGTAGGAGTGGGAATCGTAGATGTCCGTGTCCCGGATCCGGTGGGAGTAGCCTGATGCGTCGATCACGGGCCGTGTGGGGTCCGCGAGCTTGGTGGCCAGGAACATGGCCTGGGTGACGTCGTCCAGAACAGTGAGGCGGTCATGCAGCACTTGGTGGGTCTCGTTGAGGGGACACCAGCCGACGATGGACGGGTGGTTAAAGTCGCGCTGCAGGACTTCCAGCCACTGCGCCACAAAGCTGGCAGTCGGTTGTTGGTTGTGGCCGATGGTGCCGCCGCCCGACACGCCCCAGTCACCGAATTCGCCCCACACCAGATAGCCCAAACGGTCTGCGTGGTACAGGAAACGCTCTTCGAAAACCTTCTGGTGCAACCTGGCGCCGTTGAATCCCGCAGCCATGGACAGCTTGATGTCCTTGACCAAGGCGGCCTCATCGGGGGCGGTCATCAACGAGTCCGGCCAGTAGCCCTGGTCCAGGACCAGCCGCTGGAAAACCGCATTGCCATTGATGCGGACAACCTTGCCGTCCAAGGCAATCGAGCGGATGGCGGCATAACTGCTCACTCGATCCACCACCTCGCCGGCGCCGTCCCGCACGCTCACGTCAAGGTCGTAAAGGAACGGCTCCTCCGGCGACCAGGGGCGCATCGCTTCGGCTGGGATGGTGAGCCGGAGCGACGGCGTGAGGTCCAGGTCTGCCTTGGCCTCCGCCTCAATCCGCAGGTCTTTCTTATCGCTGAGGACCGCAGTGACTGTGTGCCCGCTCCGGTTCCGGCTGAGCGGGACCTCCACTGTGATGTTTGAATCGGCCAGGCTGGGGGTCATCCGGAGGCGCTTGATGTAAACCTCGGGCACGGCCTCCATCCACACCGTCTGCCAGATTCCGGTGGTGCGCGTGTACTGGCAATGCGTGTTGTTGTACCAGGTGGCCTGTTTGCCGCGTGCCTGCATCCCGTGCCGCGAGTCCCTGGCGCGGACAACGATGACGGCATCCGTCCCAGGCTCTGCGATGCCACCCAGGTCGGCCGTGAACGGAGTGAAACCACCCCTGTGCCGCGCAACCTCGACTCCATTCACCCAGACTGTCGCGTCGTGGTCCACAGCGCCGAAGTGGAGGAGCACGTTGTGTCCGGACCATTCCGGGGGAATGCTCACGGTCCTTCGGTACCAGACGGCTTCCATGAAATCGACGTGCTCGATCCCGGAAAGGGCCGATTCCGGGGCGAACGGGACCAGAATCGAGCTGTTGAGTTCGCGGGTGGCGAGCCCGCGCTCCACGCCGGAGTCCCCGGCGTCGATCTCAAAACCCCAGGTGCCGTTGAGGTTCATCCACTTGTCGCGGACCAGTTGCGGGCGGGGGTGCTCGGGCTTGGGCATGGCGGAGGTCACATTTTGCGTCACACTCAAAAACCTAACGTGAGATGGTGGTCAGTACCACCAGCCGCTGCGGGAGGAGACAGCCGTGACGAAGTTCCGTTTAGCCATTCTTGACGACTACCAGCAGGTTTCCGGGGACTACGCTCCTTGGGATTCACTGCCCGACGACGGCGTGAAGGTCAGCGTTTTCAGCGCACCGTTCGTCTCGGAGGAGCAGGCTGTGGCCGCCTTGACGCCGTTCGACATCGTTGTCGCGATGCGTGAGCGGACCCGCTTTCCGCAAAGTGTCCTGGATTCCTTGCCCAATCTGAAGCTGCTGGTGACCACCGGCATGGCCAATGCCGCGATTGACATGGAGGCAGCATCCGAGCGGGGGATCGTGGTGTGCGGAACGGGTGGATCCCCTGCCGCGGCGCCGGAGCTTGCCTGGGCCCTGCTGCTCGCTTTCGCACGGAACCTGCCTGTGGAGGAGAACTCACTGCGGGCGGGGGAGTGGCAGACCGGCGTCGGATTTGAACTTGAAGGCAAGACGCTTGGCATTGTTGGCCTGGGGAAGATCGGCAAGCGCATGGCCGGGTACGCCAAGGCGTTCGGCATGGACGTCCTCGCATGGAGCCAGAACCTCACCGCGGAGACCGCTGAGGCGGCAGGTGCCCGCTTGGTCAGTAAAGAGGAGTTGTTCAGCGAGTCGGACATCGTGACGCTGCACCTGCGGCTCTCCGAGCGAACCGAGGGCATTGTGGGCTCCGAGGAACTGCGCCTTCTGGGTCCCGACGGGGTCTTGGTCAATACCGCCCGAGGCCCCTTGGTTGACGAGGTTGCCCTGATCCGCGCCCTGGAGGAGGGCTGGATCCGGGGCGCCGCCCTTGATGTCTTCGAGGAGGAGCCCCTTCCCGCAGGGCACGCGCTCCTGCATTCCCGGCGGACTGTCCTCACGCCGCACATCGGGTACGTGACGCACGAGAGCTACCGGAAGTTCTACGGAGAGGCGTTTGAGGACGTCAAGGCCTGGTTGGCGGGTGACCCTGTGCGGGTGCTGGGCGGGTAGTCCCCTGGTGCGAGGGGATACGTGCGGCGGGAACTACTGCGACGCCGTCAACGCAACGTTACGTTCGGGCAAGCGCTTTCCCGGTAAAGCTGGCAAGATGGTCCCATGCGTATCCTCATTGCCCCGGACAAGTTCAAGGGATCCCTGACCGCCGCCGAAGCCGCGTCAGCCATGGCCGAGGGCGCGCTCCGCGTTTACCCGGATGCCGTGACCACGCAGTTCCCGGTAGCCGACGGTGGCGAAGGCACGCTGGATGCCGCCATTGCCGCGGGCTATGAGGAACGGAACAACGCCGTAGTTGGTCCCATCCTCAAGCCGGTCGGTGCCTCGTGGGGGATCCGGAAGGACTCCTTCGGCGGGGTGACCGCTGTGATCGAAACGGCCATGGCCTCAGGCCTGGCGCATATGGAGCCGACTCCGGAGAACTCCCTGCGCGCCCACAGCTACGGTTGCGGGCAACTGATCGCCGCCGCCCTGGATGCCGGGGCCACTGAGATCGTGCTCGGTGTGGGCGGCTCGGCAATGTCCGACGGCGGCAGCGGAGCCTTGCGTGCGCTGGGGCTCAAACCGCTCGATACGGCAGGAAATGTGGTCCCGCTGGGCGGCGGCTCACTCGCAGACGCAGTTGCCCTCGACGTCTCGGAGCTGGATCCCCGGCTGTCGGCCGTGAAGTTCCGCATCGCCGTCGACGTCCGGAACCCGCTGTACGGGCCGGAAGGTGCCGCGCACGTTTTCGGTCCGCAAAAGGGTGCGGATGAGGACGCGGTCGAAAAGCTCGACGCCGGGCTCCGCAACTGGGCATCGCTCCTTCGGGAAACCACCGGCCGCGACGTGAACGTTCCGGGAGCTGGAGCGGCGGGCGGGTTCCCGGCGTCGTTCCTGGCGTTTACGGATGCTGCGCTGGAAGGTGGTTTCGCGCTGGTGGCCGGTCTCACCGGGCTCGCCTCGCACTTGAGCGAGGCCGATCTTGTGATTACCGGGGAGGGGTCCATGGATGAACAGTCCCTCACCGGAAAGGCGCCCATCGCACTGGCTGACGCGGCCAGCGTGCACGGCATTCCGGTGATCGCGGTGGCAGGCCGTATCACTGTGACCCCCGAGGATCTCGCGAAGCACGGGATCGTGGCTGCGGCGCAGTTGCTGGACGTCGCGCAGCGCAGAGACGGCGTTCCGGATGTCGCCGATGCAGTCGCCAACGCCGCCAAGTACTTGGCGTGGGCGACGAGCCAGGTTCTCGAGGGCGCATAGGTTCGCCCGGCAGAACTACTGCCTGTAGCCCTCGACTTCGCTGATCGGGCGGGCCTCGGCGTCGTCCGGGTTCTCCCCGGCATGCTTCTTGGCCCGGCGCTGCCGCAGCAAGTCCCAGCACTGGTCCAGCTGGGCTTCCAGCTGGGAGAGACGCGCGCGGCTGTCGTCGCCGTCGGTCTCCGATCCCGCCGAGTCGCGCAGATGATGCTCTTCTTCCACCAATGCCTGGATTCGTTCCAGAAGATCCTGCTCGTCCATGGTCCTGCTCCTTGGGTTGGCTGTTCCGGGCGTTATGTGAAACCTAGTACTACTGACCGGGTGCGTCTACTGGCGGCTGACGGCATACTTGGGTCATGCAATTCACAACCACCATCGTGGGCGATGGAAACAAGGCCGGCATAGAGGTTCCCGCCGATGTCGTTGATGCGCTGGGGGCTGGGAAGAAGCCGCCCGTGGTGGTGACCATCAACGGCCAAAGCTATCGCAGCAGCATCGCGGTGATGGGTGGAAAGTACATGGTGGGCGTGAGCGCGGCGAACCGCGCGCTTACCGGCGCTGCTGCCGGTGACACGGTGGAGGTCGGCCTGGAAGTCGACACCCAGCCGCGTGTAGTGGAAGTCCCGGACGATCTCGCTGCAGCCCTGGATGCCGAACCCGAAGCGAAAGCCTTCTACGGGACGCTCAACTACAGTGCCCAGCGGCGTTATGTGGAACCGATCGGAGACGCCAGGACTGCTGAGACCCGCGCGCGACGTATCGCCAAAGTTGTCTCCGATCTGAAGGCCGGGAAAAAGTAGCCGGACGGTCCCAAAAGACAGTCCCGAAAAAAATAAAAAGAAAGTGACCTGGACCATGACACGTTCCATCAGGTGGCGCCACTACTAAGTAGTGACAGGTTGCAGAGCGCATTCCGGATGTAGAACAGCAGCCACGGCCTATGAGGTGTTGAGACCCCCTCCTCGGCCGGTCACGGCGCAACGATCCATGCCGCTTTTTGTCGGCGAGCTGGAGGTGCGCTCGTCCGCTTGCCCAAGTGGACAGTGTGGCCGGCCCGAAAGCAGACCCCCCCTCGAGCCGGCCACACGCACCTCGCGCACCAGCCGGCTGCCGAGGTGGCGTGCGGCCCCTAGGCGGGTCGAGGAGCTGGGCCAGCCACCCGGCGTCGTTCGATTTCACGCGAGTCAACCATCTCCGCGCCCGTCAGGACGCCCGAAAGTCCCCGCGATTTTGTCAGGGGAACCGCCACAAAGGCGGCCAGGAGCAGCAGGCCGGAGAGCGGACCGAACGCCGTTGCCGGTATCAGGGCAGTCAGGAACGACAACACAACATAGAGTCCGCCGGTGGTGCTGGCCCGGAGCAACGCCCGACGGCGGGTGGCCGGCCAATGCGGTTGCAGCCACACGGCGCGTTGGCCGAGTGATGCGCCGGAACCCACAAGCGCCGGCAGGTAGAACACCAGGAACCCGGGAACGAGATGCATGAGGACGAGGGAGACGGCGTCGTCCGCTCCGGGAAGGTCTGCACCGATCGCGAGCAACCCCACCCTGTAAATCACAACGAAGCCGAAGCCAAGGAACGTTAGCGCCACGTAGTCGATGATCATCCCGAGCCAGCGCCGGCGGACAGTGACGGGGCGGCTCTGGCCACGGGCTGCGCGGAGGTCGCGTCGTTGCGGCATGAACCAGAGGACCAAAGGCGCAATCATGGCACCGATCAGGGCACCCAGGGTGTTGGTGATGAGATCGTCGACATCGGCAAGGCGGTAGGCACAGTCGTAAATGCCCCACAAACCAGTGAATTGAGTCGCTTCGATGAGGCCCGAGGCGAGGGCGCCCGTCAGCGTAGAGACGGCAATGTTCCACGACAAGTAGCGGCGCGCGATCACACCCCAAGGAACGAAAAGCACCACGTTGAACACAACCTGCAACATGGCACGGCTGGTCAGTGTCCCCGTGATCCCCAAGCCCGACGTCTCACGTTGGATATCGTCCAGGAATTGGAAGGGGAGCGCCTGGAAGGTGCTTCCGCCCGGGCCGCATTTCAACAGGGTCGGGTCAGGCAGGGGTAGCAGCGTGTAAGCCACCAGAGCAACGCCGTAGATGCTGAGCCCCGCGGCACCCAGAAACCGGCGCCACGTGAACCGGCCGTACATCCTGTACTGGACGGCCACGATCGGCACCATGAACACGCCAAAGAGGGCCACTCCTCCCAACACGCCCACGTACGCCGGCCAGACCCATTCCCCCATGATTCCCCTTCACTCGTTCCTTCCATGGTTTCAGGGTGGGCGGCTCAATCCCTCCGTCTCCGTGGTGATGTTGCTCGCGGCGGTCTCGCCCCGGGGTCGGATTTTCGCGTAACGAATCAGTGCTTTTGTGCACCTTAGTAGAAAGGAACGTGGCTTAGGGGGACAGTCAATGGCGCAAGAGTCGTGCAGGAATGACCTGTGCTTGGAGGGGTGGATCTGGCCGCAAGTGGGCGAGTTTCCTGATGGGCAGTGTCCGGAATGCTCGGACGAGGAACCCCCGCCGGAACCAAGTGCGCAGCCCGCCGGTGGGCGGCGGCGGACCCTGCGCCCGCCCCGTTAGGCGAGTACCGCCGTCGTCGTGGCTTTCCGCGCTATCAGCGCTACGCCCGCCGCCGAGGCAACAAAGACCGCTCCCAGGATGGCCCAACCCAGCGTGCCGTGTTCGACGACGGTAGCGGTCACCACGAGAGGTGCGAGCATGGCCCCCAGGGCGGATCCCATGCCGAACATTCCCTGGTAAGCGCCGGCCTGGAGCGGATTGGCGAGTTCGAAGCTGAGTCCCCACGCCCCCGCTTGCGAAAGGATTTCCGCCAACGAGTGCAGGAGTGCGGCACCGCACAGGAGAATGATGGCGGCGACCACCGGCACTCCGCCCGCTAGTGCGTAGAGCGCGCAAGCCGCGGCCATGAGCACCCCGCCGGTCAGCACGATCTTCCCGGCACGGGCAGGATGGTCTGTGCCGCGGGAGAGCGGCACCTGCAGCAGGACGACGCACACAGTGTTGATGACCAGGACCACCGATATCAGCACATCCGGCGCGCTGGTGTCCTGTGAAATCCACAGTGGAACGCCCATCTCGGCGAGTCCGAACTGCATGCCGAAAATACCGGACAGCACCGTCAACAGAACGTAGCGGCGATCCTTGAAAGGGGAGATGCCACGCTTCGGCGCAGGGTTGGCGGGGTCGTGTCGCGGCGCGTCGACGCGGCTGGGAAGGCGGCGAAGGTGCAGCGCGCTGAGGACATAGACGACGCCGGCACTGATCATCATCACGCGGAACGCGTCGGCCGTCCCTGCCAGCAACGCCAATCCGGCGATCATGCCACCCGTCGCGATGCCCAGGTTTGTGATGGTGCGGAGGACAGCGCGGGCGTTGACGCGGTTCGGGCCATCGAAGGCACGCGCGATGATCGCTGAGCGCGTGGCGTTCGCGGCGCGGTCCACGCCTACCGTAATGCAGGCAATCACGACGGCGGTGCCGAAGTTCCCGGCGAACGTATAGCTTGCGATAGCGAGACCTTCGACGGCGACCATCACCACCAGCAGCCGGCGCGCGGATAAGTGGTCCGCAAGGCGGCCGCCAATGTACGACGTCGCGACGCCGACCCCGCTGGAAACAGAGAGGATGACGGCGATTTCCACGGCACTGAGTCCGACGAAGCGGCTGAAGTACAGAACCGTCAGGGTAAGGAAGATGCCGCGACCCACCGTGGAGACCAGAATGGCCGAAGCGAGGATCCTAAGGCTGGGTTCGGAAAGGGCGGCGCGGAGGCCGTGCCGGGGAGGGGTAATGGTGTCTGCCGGAGTTTTGGTCACCCCCTAGTTCTGTCACCCGCCGGGGATGGCCGGTAGTGATGTAGCGTTATGCTTCATGTTGAAGTACGTACTGTCCGGCGCCGACCTGGGCGGGGTGCGCTTCGGCATCTCGCCCATGTGTGAACTGGGGCTCTCCCTGAGGGCCATCCGTGATCCCAGCCAGTACCCTCTTCAGCTGCCGTGGTTGCGCCGCACTGAGGAAGCCCGTTCCCGCCTGGATCTGGATGGTCTGCTGGCGCTGGTTGACCACCGGCTCTGGACACCGGACTTCCTGAACCCCAGGCCTGATTCGCCTCTCACCAGGATCGACGACGAGTTCGCGGCATTGGAGGGGATTTCAGCAGACCAGTTCCACGGCGACCTGATCCGGGTGCATGGCGAAGTGCCCGCAGTCTTTGCCGGACCCGTTGGCCCGGCGATCCGGCGCCTCGTGCAAATCCTCAAGGACTTTTGGGAAACGTGCTTCGCACCGCACTGGCTGCGCATGCGCACCATCCTGGAAGCAGACATCGTCTACCGCGGCAGGCAACTCGCCCATGGCGGGCTGTTCACAATGCTCAACGACTTGTCCGGTGCCGTGGAATTCGACGGCCGGGTCATCTCCGTGCGGTTGAAGAACCCTGCGTCACGGACCGAGAAGACTGATGGCCTGGGGCTGACTCTCGTACCCACCATGTTCACCCGCAGGGCCTCTGCTCCCGTGAACCACGGTGACCCGCCGATGCTGATGTACCCGGCCCGCGGTCAAGGAGCCATGTGGGAGGCGGAGCAAGTGAGAAGCCCTGCCGCTGTGGTGGCGGTGCTCGGCGAGGTCCGAACCAGCCTGTTGACGGCGCTCGCTGCGCCTGCCTCATCCACCGAGCTTGGAGTGCGCTTTGGCGTGACCACGTCCGCGGTCAATCAGCATCTCAGGGTGCTCCGCAATGCCGGGCTCGTGACGTCCACGCGCTACGGCCACAGTGTGCTCTACTTTCGGAGCGAGCTGGGCGCGGCGTTGCTGCTGGGGTGAGCGCTGAGGCGGGTCGACGACGGCAGCCGGCTGCCGCCGTCGAGCGTTCTCTAGTCCTTGCGCAGGCTGTAAGTGCTCACAACGTTGCCTTTGCTGGTGCCGTACTGGTCCTCCAGGACGAGCCGGTTTTGGGGATCGCCGTCCTCGAAGAGGCGGCGGCCGCTGCCCGCCACCACCGGGTGCGTCATCAGGGTCAGCTCGTCCAGCAGGCCCGCAAACAGGAGTTGGCGGACCACCGAGATGCTGCCGCATACGGCGATCTCTCCGCCGTCGCGGTTCTTGAGGTCCGTGACGAAGTCCTCCAAAGAACCCTTGATCAGCTGCGAGTTCTGCCACTCCAGCGGTTCGGTCAGGGTCCGGGACGCCACGAATTTTTCGACGGGATTGATGAAGGCGGCGAAATCATCGTCCTGGGTGGCGTTTGGCCAGTATCCGGCCCACTCCTGGTAGCTGACCCGGCCCAGCACCACGGTATCCACGGTGTTGATCATCTTGGTCAGGCCCTTGCCGAGGTCCTCGTCGAAGCTGTCGAACTGGAACTTGAACGGATCCTGGACCACGCCATCCACGGAGTGGAACAGTCCGGCGGTTACTTTTCGCATGCGTTCTCCTATTAGGCTGCCCGGCTTGCTGTCTGGAGTTTCCGGGAGGGCAGGGTGGTCACATTGCCGACGTTGCCGGGCGCAGTGTTGAGGCGGACAGGCACCTCATGGAGTTCAGCGTAGATCCTCAGTTGGTCCAGCGCATCTGCGTCGATGGTGGCTTCCGAAAGGTCCATTTCCACGCCGAGCCCGCCGCCCAGGCCCTTTGTCCGCTGAACCACGGGGTAAAGCCCCTGAAGGCTCGAGGTGGTGACGCGGCCCGTTGCTGCGATCTGGATCTGTTCGCCGTCTACGTCGACGCGAACAACTACGGAGAGCTTGTCGCTGGCCAATTTTCTGCCTTTCATCCTTGCTGCCACGCTGCAGCGCACCCCAGCGTATGTGCCAGGTGTGACCTGCGCAACATTACGACGGCGGGAGCTGGCACGGGTTTGATCCCCAGCCAGGCCGCTTGGCCGGGTCCCTGCGGGCCCGGAATGGGTGCGGGTTCGCTCGTGAGTCGGCGACCCAGCTGTCCCGGAAGTTGTCTTTTGTGACAGCTGTTGGAAGGGGATGTTTTGGGACAACATGCGGGACGGCAGTGTTACGCGGACGCTGGACTGGGATTTCATCAGGCCCCGGCGCGACTGAACGAATGCCCACAGCGCCTGTACGGCAAAGGGCTCCGGCGGGAATGCTGCGAACGGCCCGGAATCCGCGGATGGGCGGTGTCCCGCCGGGGGCGTCCCGGTTCCAAGGAAGTGGGACACCAACAGTGTGGCGTCTGGGGTGCCGTATGCCTGAGGGAGCGGCTAGTCTAGGCTTCATTGGCGAGGGGGAGCTGTTAAACCAATCAATGTGGACGTCGGCAAGGGCACGCTGGGACTCGATTCGGAGGGAGTTCTCCACCTTGTGTGGAAGCCGTCCACTGTTCTCGAAGCTGATGATGTCCATGCAGCGATGGCAATGGTCAATGAAGTAGCCGACGGTGCCGAGTACCCGATGCTGATCGACATAACGAACACCAGGGCCGTAACTCGTCCAGCCAAGTCTGTCTTCAGTACCAAGTGTGCTGCGTCGCGAATTGCCCTGCTTGGTTCCAATCCCGTAAATCGGGTTATCGCAAACTTCGCCATGGCACACCGAACCCTCCCGTGTCCCACCCGGTTCTTCACCTCCCGCAGTGAGGCCATGACCTGGCTTCGCGATAGTCCGGTTCCCTAACTCCACTGGGGACAGAACATCCCAACCTTGGTGTGTCACGACCAAGGAAGTGGCACGAGCCCCGAGCCCGGTGCGGGCGCTACCGGCGTTTCCGCCGGTATTTGCCGGCCTGAAGCTTGGGCATTGGTCGCGTGGACCATGTCTCTGAGCTAGGACGACCGTTCACCGATTAGTTGGTTTCTTCAAGCGTCTGGAAAGATAGTCTTGACCGGGAGTTCCGGTTTGGCTTGCCCTGGGTGGGCGTTTTACCGGGGGAACCATGGCACGAAGACTCTTTTGCGAACTTTCGCCGATCACCTACCGCATTTCTGTGCATCGCATGATCCTGAGCCGCAAATTGCGGGACCTGTTCTCTCCCACAGTCTTTGCCCGGCGCCATCCGGAAGAAGTCCTTCCAGCGGTTGTTTACCGCCACAACTCACTGATCCGTCGCAAGCTGGGCAACGTGGACTTGCACCTTCAGGAAAATAAGGCGGTGAGTCTGGGGATCGCCGCACCCCTGGTGAACTCTGTTGTCATTCGTCCCGGCGAGACGTTTTCGTTCTGGAAGCTGGTGGGGAGTTGCACTGAAGCCAAGGGATACCGCGAGGGCTTGGTCATCAACCATGGCCGAGCCGATTCCGGAATTGGTGGCGGCCTGTGCCAATTCACGAACCTTCTGCATTGGATGGTCTTGCACAGCGAACTGACCGTGGTGGAACATCACCACCACGGGGACCTGGACTTGTTTCCGGACTTCAACCGTCAGATCCCGTTCGGTTCGGGCACCTCGATCATCTACAACTACTTGGACTACCGGGTTCGTAATGACACCGACCAGGCTTTCCAATTCCTGGTAAGTACCAACGACGAATACCTGTGTGGTGAACTTCGCGCCGAGCACGTCCCGGATGTGAAATTCCACATCCGTGAAGAGGACGCCTACTTCTACGAGTCCGGGAATAAGGTTTACCGCCACAACCGGGTGATGAGGCTGACCCGGGACAAACGGACAGGTCTTGTGACCTCGAAGCAACAGATCATCGAGAACAACGCCTTGGTCGTTTACGACCGTTCCCTCATCAACGCCCCAGTCCTGCCAGCTCCGGTTCCTTCTGTTCCAATGGAGGACGACCGAGTGGCTCCAGCTCCTGCCTAATCATCCCTACCAAGCCGGTGAACCTGACAGTGTAATCTCCTGAACATCAGGGGAGTCCCAGCTGCCGCGTTCCGTATCCAAGGAAGTGGGACATCCCAGTACTCCGGTCTCCAAGTCCAAGTTGGCGTCGTGTTCAAAGGAAGTGCAGGTCATACTTGGGCGAGTCCATCCCGTCTAACGCTTCGACGGCCATTTGCGAAGAAGAGAGCACCGTGCACCCTCATAACTCTCACCCTTCGGGCTATTTTCCGAGTCAGCCGGGGCAGGTCCGGGCTCCGCGATTGCCTGCGTGGGCTACGACGTTCAGGACTGTCCTGCTGATCGGTGCCGGTCTTCTGGTGCTGTTATTGCTGTTTCTTATTGGTACGGCCACATTAGGACCGGCTGATATGTATAGCGATGGCGGTCTGGGAGTTCTACAGGCCACCATCTGGCTAGGATTCGGAACGATCCTGCTGACATTCCCGTACCTGATTGCCAGCATCGTCTACGCTGGTCTGTGGGCAACCAAGCTGCGCGGCAGGGGCTATCGTCCGTACACGGCCACCAGTTGGATCTTGGTGGTGGGCCCTGTTGTTGTTGCCTTACCCGTAGTGGTCTCGGTAGCGCTGATTACCGCTGACCCCAGCATGTTGTGATGCCCTTGACCAGACCGACAGGGAAGGAAAACGGATCATGATTTCCGACCGCAAGCGGCACAATGAAGCCGTCTATGCGGAGCATCAAGCGGCAGTGGCAGCCGGGGAAAAGCGCGTACTGCGCAACACCTCCACCGGCGAATTGCACAGCTACCCGGCAGACGAAATCGGCTTTACGCCAGGCGCAGGGCAAGCCCAGGTCAGTACGTGGTGGGGGATGGCGATCGTCGCGACCGGTGCAGCACTACTATGCATATTTTCGATAGTGCTGCTGCTCGCTCCGCTGGCGCAGGGCCAAGGTCCGATGTGGACCGCGCTGGTCTTGACTGCCCTGGGAGGTAGCGTCACTTTCTACACGGTGTCGATGTCCCGCCTTGAATACCGGGCCATGCGGCTGCGTAAGTTGCGAGGCTCACCCAGGCCAAGTCCATCCGGCCGGGCAGACATTTAGGGAGATCTGGGATCTTGCTCGGTCTCCGCCGCGGGCAATATCCCAATCTCAGCCGTCCTCTTTCAAAGGAAGTGGAACACCCTGTAGCCAAAGCTGCTACAACGACTAGTCAGACTTAAGGGCACCTGCGCGGCATCGAAGGCGTTCGGCGTCGGCGTACTCGAAGAGTTCGAGGTTGATGCCTTGAACATTCATGGCGGTCACTGTCAATGAGCAGCTTCCCCGGGCCCCCAGTTTCGTCGCCATCCATCCGGGCTCCCGATCAGTGATCGGGCCTTCGACGTAGCAGACCTCAGCCCCAAGGGCGTTCTCAAGGTCGTGGGTGGCTTGGCGAAGTGATCTGATAGTGAGACCGAAATGGTCAATGCCGCGAATTCGGGCACGGTTCATGATTCCCCCTTGGTGTGATGCGAGTAAGGCCCAGGTTTGGCCCTGTGCGAATGCGAGGTGTTTCGGATGCGGGCGGGCGTCCGAATAGAGCTGATGCGTTAGAGGTTGGTGCCGCCGGTGGCGTCGATCTTCTTCCCGGTGATCCAGCGCGCTTCGTCTGAGGCAAGGAAAGCTACGATGCTTGCGATATCGTCGGGCTGGCCCACTCGGCCCAAGGCGCTGCTGGCAGCGACGCCGGCCTGGGCTTCTTCGTTGCCGCGGAGCCAGCCTGCGTTGATGTCTGTGTCCACGACACCCGGGGCGACCGAATTCACGGTGATTTCCCTGGGCCCGAGGTGTTTGGCGAGAGTAAGGGTGAAAGCTTCAATAGCTCCCTTGGTGAGGGCGTAACCAATGATTTCCGGGAATGCTATGCGCGTGACCCCGGAGGAGATGTTGATGATGCGGCCCCCGTCAGCGATCCGGGTCAGCCCTTCCTTGACGATGAAATAGGGTGCGTTGACGTTGATGGCCTGCTGGGTTAGGAAGTCTTCCCGGCTGAAGTCCTCAATCGCTCCTCGCAGGGTAACCCCGGCATTGTTCACGAGGACTTGGATCGGCTGGTTCAGGACGCCGGCTTCGGCAGCGGCTTTGTCGTAGGCCGCCCAAAAATCCTGTGCTGCGGTGTCGGCTCCAAGGTCGGCTTGGAAAGGGAAGGCCTTGCCACCCGCAGCTTCGATTGAGGCCACCACGGCGGCGGCCGCCTTTCGGTCCCGTCCGTAGTGAACGGCGACAGTCAGGCCTGAGTTGGCAAGGCGGGAGGATATTGCCTCGCCGATTCCTCGGCTGGCTCCGGTCACGACGGCGATGTGGTCTTTGTGTGTTTCGCTCATGGATGAGATACTTACATACGTTTAGCGATCACTACAAGAAAGATTTCGAAAACTTATTGTGGCGCTGACCACAGCAAGAAAAACCACTCTCGTGGAGGCAACCGGAATAGATGCCGGCTGCTGGGGGCTCTTCTTGAGGGGATCAACGAGAGGACGACGATGTCAGGAAAAGCAGGCCAAGGCCGGAAATTCAATATCGACGAGGCCCTGGAGGCAGCCACCTTGGTCTTCTGGGACAGCGGTTACGAGGGGACCTCACTTGCTGAGCTCACCAAGGCCATGGGCATCAACCCGCCCAGCCTGTATAAGGCCTTCGGTTCCAAGGAGGACCTCTTTTTCTCCGTTGTGGACCACTACAACGCCACCCACGGAAGCTTCATGTCCATCGCATTCGCGGAAGAAGGGACCGGGCTGGGGCTCATGCGCCGGTTGCTGATCGAAGCCGCTGACCACTACCCGTCAAAGACGTTCCCGGGAGGCTGTCTGGTGATCAGCTCTGCCGTGGCTGTGACCTCCGCGAACCGTCATGTCGCTGAGCGGCTGTCCAAAATGCGTAACGACAACATTCTGGCCATGGCAGATGCATTGGCCCGGGATCGCGAAGCCGGCAGGATCCCCGAATCCACCGACACCCATGCGATGGCGGCCTTCGTCGGAGCGACATTGCAAGGGATGAGCCAGCAAGCCCGCGACGGCGCCAGCAAAGAAGACCTACTCCGGATCGCACACTACGCCATCTCTGCCATCGAGGCCTGACAGTGAACAGGCGCACGTAGACGGGAGTCTCCGTAGCTGCCGTCCCGGGGAGCAGCAGGCCGGTACAAGCAACAGGACACAGCTCGGCGAACCCGGCGCCTCGGTGAACTGTCTGGCTCCTCAACAAGCAGCGGACGACGGCCGCGCCGGCTGCGGCTCAAGCAGCTCCACCACGAGTCTCGTATATGTACGCAAGCAACAGCTCGTCGTGCTACCAGAAGTTATGGTCCAAGGAGCGGGAGATTCGCGATGCAGGCGGCACGTGGATTGGGCCAACAATTGTTGTGTTGTGCCCAGGGTCCCGACCTGAGGAGCCAGGAAAGCCGCAAGTAGAAGACAACGGCGGAAAGGCCGCTCCTGGGCTTTCTTGCCGCCACCAACACTTGTGTGAGCACACACGCGGAGTACGACGAACACATCGTTTGGACCCAGTAACACGTCTCGGTCTTGCAGGGATAGTTGTGCCAACGAATTCGCCCTGGAGTTTACGAGTTTGATGTCGTCGTCGTTGATCCTGGTTGGCGGGTGCGGCTTCCAATGGTCGGAGATGAGAGTTCTTGGCGGCTTGAAGGAACACTGAACAAGGGCATGAGCCACTGAATCAGCGGTCCGATCAGAAACGCTTCGGCTATGGTGCCGATCCCGAGGGTTCCGCCCAGCAGCCAGCCAGCTGCGGCGACCGTTATCTCGATTAATGTGCGGCAGTTGCGGATCGACCAGCCGGTCCGTTGGGCCAGGCCGGTCATCAACCCGTCCCGTGCGCCCGGGCCGAAGGAGGCCCCAAGGTAGCTGGCGCTGGCGACGGCCAGGAGCACCAGTCCCCCGGCAAGATAGACGAGTTGCCAGAGAAGCCCGCTGGCTTGCGGAATCAGAGGCATCGACAAGTCGACGAAAGCGCCGATCAGGACGGCGTTCGCCAGGGTGCCCCAGCCGGGCCGCATCTTCAGTGGGATCCACAGGAGGAGCACCAGAAAGCTGATTGCGACGATGACCATTCCGGTGCTGATCCCCGTCAGCCGAGCCAGGCCTTGGTGGAAGATGTCCCATGGGGAGATCCCAAGCCCAGCCTTGATAAGGACTGCGATGGAAAAGCCGAAGAGCGACAGTCCGGCGAGCAATTGAGCGATTCTGCGTGTCAACATCACCTCAGCATTCCGTGAACTGGCTTTGAAATATGTAGCCAGTTTGAACCTCTGGCTATCTTCCTGGTCAGAGCTCGTTGACGGATCTCAATCGGCATGTGTATTTCTCAACAGCTGGACCGGGGGCCCCTGTTCACCCGACGGATTGCGTGATGAGTGTGACGAGTGGATCTATATGAGTCAGCTGCGGATGGTGCCCTGCGCCCGGCATCGAGACGAGCTCAACGTTCGGAAGTGATTCGAGCTGCCCAACCATGCCCGGTGCGATTGGGTCCTCGCTTCCCGTAATGATGCGGACCGGGCCGGTGAATCGACCCAGGGCCTCCTGGAGTTCGCTACGCCACTGTTTCGATCCTGCAAGGGCGAGTTGCGTGGCCACCTTCTTGGCGCTGCTTCGTTTGATGTCACTGAGGCTGGACTGGAGAGCCGCCGCGTTCGCTTCTGATCCGGTCAGTTGGCGTGACAGCCGCGCCGGATTGGTGTGTCGCAGGTAGGTGGATACGAGCGGCCGAAGCCTGGCTGGGATGCCCGTTGGGGTTTGGAGGAAGAACGGTGCGACCAGTGTCAGGGACTTGACCCGCTCCGGGAACCGGTCCGCCGCGACCACTGCCGCAGCCGCGCCGATGGAATGGCCGATGAGGTCAGCAGGTTCACCGCCCAGCACATCGGGAAGCCACTGCTCCCAGTCCTGAATGCCTGTTCCTCCGCTGAGGCCGAGTCCGGGAAGGTCGACGACGCGCGCGCCGACACCCGAAGCGACGCCGGCCCATGTGTCTGCGTTGACCGGCAAGCCGGGAAGGACCACCCGGGTGGATCCGGCTACTCCGAGTTCGAATGTCCTTACACCGCCGGCATCGACGAATCGGCGGCCGTCAGCCAAGGCGTCGCCAAACCGGTGTGCGGCCAAGTAGTCGGCCCACCGTTCCAGGGACACCAGTACGTCCGGCATCTGTATCCCGTGTCTGTTTGCGAACTCGATGGCTGACTCTGTCGGATAGCGGTCGGCGGACATGAAGGAAAGTGTCTCGGGATCCGCCCTGGTGATCCGCTGCGGGAGTCGCTTGATGACGCCGACCGGCATCCGTACCCGCGGAACCTTGACTCCGAGGTGCCGCCCGACGTGGGTGAGCAGGTCAGCCAGCGGCGGGGTAGCGTCGTCGAGAATCCAATAGGCCTTGCCCGCAGCAGTGGGATCGACCGCTGCTGCGGTCATGAAGGCAGCCAAGTAGTCGACCGTGACGACCGGGAGGAACGTCGATCCGTTTCCGGGCAGTGCGGCTACGGCTCCCTCCCAGATTTGCGCGATGGTGGTAGCCAGGCCGATGAGCTGGTCGGATTCCCCGGTCACGCTGTCGCCGATCAGGCTGGACGGATTGACGATCGTCCAGGGGACTCCGTGCTCCAAGGCACGTGCTTGGAAGATGGCGTCGGATTCCACTTTCGAAGCCTCGTAGGCGCCAAGTTCCTTGTAGACCGCGATGCGGTGGTCATCTGGCCATGGGACAGTGGCGGGGTCCTGTCCGCCCACCCGGTAGCCCGACACGTGGACGACGCGCTGCAGGTTGGGGAGGTCCTTTGCGAAGTCGATCAGTTTCTCGACGATGCCTACATTTGCGCTGCGTGCCTCCTGGGCGGTCATCCCGAATCGGTAGGTCCCGGCGCAGTTGTGGATCTCGGTGATGAACGGCAATGTCGATGGTCCACCCGCGACGATCCCGGGAGCATCGAAGTCGACGATCGTCGTCCTGATGCTACGTTCCAGGCCATGCTCCCTGACCCATCGCTCCACACGCGCTCCGGACTCGGCGGTCCGGACTGCCGCCGTCACGTTCGCGCCAGCCTTTGCAAGGGTCAGGACGAGGTGCCGGCCGACCATTCCCGAGGCCCCGAAGACCAGGGCGTTGCGGGAGTCTGCGCGGGGTGTCATCGCGTTCTCCCGGCGGTCTGGCAACGCTGGTTGACAAGCTCCACTACCGCACCAGCGGCCGCAGCAAGGGGTTGGGTGCTCTGCGTGGTGCGAGAGGCTATGGTCGCAGTCTCCGCCGATGGCACAAGAACGGCCACCGACGGCCGCACGTCTTCGGCGTCAATACCGCTGGTCTGGACGGGCTGGAGCAGGGGCTGTGCGAGCCGTTCTCTTGTCAGGGTTCCCTTGGATGGCATAGAGAAATAATAGACCAGTCTATATATTTTGCAAATCACTCAAGTGCCCGGGCGAACGAGCCTGCCTGGCAGTTAAACGCAAGTGCCGCCGTCGTACTTCTTGTGAAAGTACGACGGCGGCACTCGCCTTAAGGACGCTGGTGGCCGCTAAGCCGTCTGGCCGGCGTGCTGGCCTTCCGAGATCTCTTCAACAACCTTGGCGTTGAAGGCGGGGAGGTCATCCGGGTTGCGGCTGGTGACCAGTCCCTGGTCGCACACCACTTCTTCATCGCTCCAGTTGGCGCCCGCGTTCTTCAGGTCCGTCTGGAGCGTGTGGTACGAGGTGACGTTGCGGCCCTTGATCACTCCGGCTTCGATGAGGATCCACGGTCCGTGGCAGATCGAAGCCACTGGCTTGTGTTGCTCAAAGAAGGAGCGCGTGAAGTTCTGGGCGTCCTTGTCCACGCGGAGGTTGTCCGCGTTGACGACGCCGCCCGGGAGAACCAGGGCGTCGAAGTCCGAGGCGTTGGCGTCCGCAACTGCGAGATCGACGTCGAAGGTGTCGCCCTTTTCCACGCCGTTGAAACCCTGGAGCTTGCCTTTGTCGAGGGCTACCAGGGTGGGCTCGCCTCCGGCGTCCTTGATGGCCTGCCACGGGCTGGTGAGTTCCACCTGCTCCACGCCGTCCGTCAAAAGGAATGCGACCTTCTTGCCTGCGATGTTGTGTTCTGACATTGTTCCTCCTCTTGTTCGGCTGCTTTTTGGGCATGTGCCGGTGCTGCGAGAGTTGTTTGTCTGACCTGAACCAGCCTAGGGAAGGATACTTTAGTAAGCAAGCTGACTATTTCGATGGGCTTGGTGAACATACGCATAACCGGACATATTCAGTCGCAGCGAAAGCCGGCCTCGTACGTCGCTAAGCCAAGCCCGACGGCGGTCCCCGCCTCAGTCTGAGGTGAGGGCCGCCGTCGTGGTTCAGCTATCCGCGGGCGTCCCGCGTGCTGAACTTGAACCCTGCAAAACCCACGAGGCCGGCTGTCCAGGTGAAGGTTACTATCGCAGCGGTGAGAGCACCCAGGTCCGCGGCCGGGTATGACCCCGTCACCAAGCCGGGATCAAACAGCAGGACCCCGGCCACTGTGGGCAGGTAGGCAAAAGCCGGAGTCAGCAAGAGCAACATCAACGACAGTTGCGACACTACAATCAGCGCAAACAGCGGTATTAGCGTCTGCTTGAGCAAGATGCCCAGCGCGAACCCAATGAGGGCTATGGCATCCCAGAAAGCGATGGCACCAACCCAGCGGAGAATAAGGCTTGCCGGAACGGTTCCGTTGACGACGGAGAGTTCGCCGAGACCGGATTGGGACAGCAGGCTCAGCAGCGGGATGGTCACCAGACCCAGCAGCGTGACAAACACGGTCAACGCAGTGCATTTTGCCACGTAGAGGCGCTCGCGGTTCGGCGCGGCCACCAGGCTTGTCCGCAGTTGGCCCGACACGTACTCACTCGATGCCGAAATGACGCCGATAACGATGATTCCAATCAGTCCCAGCGCAACCCAGTCAAAGCCCACGGTCTCCGGACTCGCCCCTGGGGCCAGGCCGGGGTCATTCGTTCGGAGCGCTTCCCCCACGGGACCCGCCTGGGACCACCCGACGAGGACGACGATGAGCCACGTCAGGGCGGCAGTGATCCACACGGACCTTAAAGTGACGAGCTTGGTGAGTTCGGCGCGGAACAGACTGGGCTTTCGGGCAGTGTCGACGAGTGTAGTCATGCGGCGCTTCCCTTAGCTGCGTTGCCGGTCCAGTCAAAGTAGGCGGCTTCCAAGTCATGGTGACCGGCTACCAGATCAACGACGTTTCCGGACTGGACGATGCGGCCACCGGAAATGACGACGATATGGTCAGCTACGTGCTGGACCTCGTTAATGAGATGGCTGGAGACAAGGACAGTCTTGCCGTTGGCCGCGAGGGTTCTCAGAAGCCCCCGGATCCAGCGGATACCTTCGGGATCCAAGCCGTTGGTCGGCTCATCGAGAACAATAATGCGTGGATCGCCGAGGAGGGCCGCGGCGATCCCCAGCCGTTGACCCATCCCCAGTGAGTACGCTCCCACGCGTTTCCGGGCGGCGTCCGAAAGTCCGACGAGCTCCAGGACTTCACCGATCCTCGAATGCGGGATGCCATTGGACTGAGCCAGCCACGTGAGATGGGCCTTGGCTGTGCGACCCTTGTGGGCTCCTGAGCCATCGAACTGAGCTCCAACCGTCCAGAGGGGGGCGATGAGGTCCCGGTAAGGCTTTCCTTCGATGAGCGCGGACCCGCTGTCCGCCCGGTCAAGGCCGAGAAGCAGACGGAAAGTGGTCGACTTGCCAGCTCCGTTCGGGCCGAGAAAAGCGGTGACTTTCCCGGGCTCGGCCGTCAGTGAGACGTCGATAATTCCGTCCGACTGCCCGTATTTCTTGCTCAAATTCTTAATCTCGATCACTGTTTGATCTCCTCGGTAGTCGATGTCACTTAGCGGCGAACTGGTTGGCGGCGGAACAGAACAAGAGCAGCGACCAACGCTGCGACCACCCACACCACGAGGACCAATCCGCCCGTCGCAGGTCCCAAATCGCCCGGCGCGGAAGGTGGCAGTTGGTAGAGCTGGGCGCCCGCCTGATCCGGCAGGAACTTGGCCAGGGGGGTGATGTTCACCATGTAGGT
This sequence comes from Paenarthrobacter sp. CC6, assembly GCF_040560085.1. Taxonomy (NCBI): domain Bacteria; kingdom Bacillati; phylum Actinomycetota; class Actinomycetes; order Micrococcales; family Micrococcaceae; genus Paenarthrobacter; species Paenarthrobacter sp. CC6. The sequence continues at coordinate 118,493 of NZ_JARDAN010000013.1, forward strand.
GGAGACAATGAGGGCCATCGCCAAGACCGTGCCCATGGCCGCCAATCCGCTGCGAAGGATCACCGACAAGGCGTAGGTGAACAGGGCGATGAGTATCCAGTAAAGGACCACGCCCCATAGGATTCCTGGTGCCGCTTGTGGAGTTGCTGCTATCCGGCTGCCCTCGGCGGTGCAGTCGATGACCGCGCAACGAATACCTGCCGACCCAAATACGCTCAGGACAGCCGTGACGAAAACGGCAACGACAATCACGATCGCTTTGGCCGCCAACACGGCACTGCGCTGCGGGAGGCTGATCAAGGTGCTACGAAGCGAGCCGCTGTCCGACTCCTGGTGCATCGACCACGCAGCAAGAAGGATTACCCCTATTTGTCCATAGTGAAGGATGACCAGAAAGGCCGTACCTCCCTCAAGGCCAGCTGCCTCCTCCGGCCTCCCTGCCTTATGGGCAGCGTCGATCAGGTTTGTCAGTATCCAGGAAAGAAGCACCGTGAGCAGCACCGTTCCCGCCATGGTGTTGAGGCAAAGACGCAGAGTCAGGAGTTTGGTGGTCTCGGCCCTGACGGCGCGGGCCATGGTGGTTCGTAACCCCGGCCGCACGTCGAGGGTCGCTGTGGAAGATGCTGGCATGACTCAAGTCAATCCGGACCGGCATCGCTTGTCTGTCTGCAGGTGTTGACAGTCGTGGCACGTTCTTGCGCGGGGGGAAGACTTTAGATGGGCGTAGGACGCACCAGGCCGCCTTCGTAGGCGATGACAACAAGTTGGGCTCTGTCCCGCGCGTCCAGTTTCGTCAGGATTCTACTCACATAGGTCCGCACAGTGGTTCGCGTGAGAAACAGGGCAGCCGCTATTTCGTTGTTGGAGGCGCCTTGTCCGATGAGGGTCAAGGTTTCGCGTTCGCGGACTGTCAGTTCGCTGATGCGGTCGTGTGCGGCCGGGCTCTGGGTGAAGCGGTCTATGAGGCGGCGGGTGATCTCCGGGGCGAGGAGGGCGTTACCTTCATGTGCGGTCCGGATTGCCTTGAGGATGTCCGGCAGCGGCGCATTCTTGAGGAGAAAGCCGGAGGCGCCCTGTCGGAGAGCTTGGTACACGTAATCGTCCATATCGAAGGTGGTCAGCATGACCAACCGGGTGCTGGATTTCCGGGAGGCCAGAATGCCTGCAGCTTCAAGGCCTGTCATCCGTGGCATTCGAACATCCATGAGGGCCACATCCGGTTGATGCTCCAAGATGGACTCCACGGCCTCCGCGCCGTCCACAGCCACGGCGGACACGGTCATGTCCGGCTCGTCGTCGATCAAGAGGCACAGTGACGTCCTGATGTGAGCATCGTCGTCTGCGATGAGCACACTGATTTCATTCATCGGGTGTGCACCCTCCCTGCAGTTCCCGGCAGTGAAACAGCCACACGGTATCCATTGGCCTCCCGTCCTGCTTCGAAGGTCCCGCCCAATAACTGAGCCCGCTCACGCATGCCTGTGAGTCCGTGACCGTTCTTGGAAGCCAAAGCCGCCCCCGGGCCGTCGTCGAGGACGCTGATCCGCAGGTCGTCGCCTTCAGTCCTGATGGTGATCCGGCAGGTTCCTGCTCCGGAATGCCGGATCACGTTCGTCAGGGCTTCCTGAATGATTCGATACGCGGTGGTTCGCTGCGCGGCCGGAAGATCGTGGGCACTTTCGTCGGCGTCGATCACGACAGATATACCGGCCCGTATGGCCGGCTGCGACAGCTCCCGCACCAGTTCCGGAAGGCTTCCCGGCGGAGCGTCATCAGCCGTTTCGCTACGTTCCTGTCGCATCAACACCTGAAGTTGGCCCAACGCATCACGGGCGTCGGACTCGATGCCCTGCAGTGCAGATCGCAGATCGTCGGGGGTGGACGACTTTACATGGGCCACGACGCCCGCCCGCACCCCAATCCCTCCCAGGGTGTGGGACAGTACGTCGTGGATATCCCGTGCGAGGCGAAGCCGTTCCTGGGCCCGGGCATTGCGCTCGGTTTCGCAACGCATGCGTTGGGTGCGAATTCCCAAGACCCATGCGGCCCCGATGATGACGGCGCCCAGGATGATGCCCCGGATGCTCGCTTCGGCGCCCTCCGCAGAGACCAGAAGCAAGGACGCAAACAGAAGAATTTCCAGCACGATCAGCCATGCAGGAAAGAGGCGTGTCCCGAATCGTTCCGCGGCAACGTACAGGCAGAGCCCTGTCACGAGGAAAGGATCCTCGGTCATTCCCAAGCTCCAGCCAACGGCCGTCACAACGCCGGTCCAAGCGGCAGCTAGCCAAGGAAACCTTGACCGAAGGCAGAGTCCCAGGACAACAAGGCCCCCCAAAGCCAGTTGGACCAGCCTGCCCGGTGATTCCGGCGGAACCACGGTGATCCAAAGCCCTGCCACCACGATGATGCCGACCAAGCCGTTCAGTAGAACGGGAATGATCGTTTCCCGGACTACGGAGACGTGAACGTTTTCTGGATCAGCGCTTTGCGTCGTGCTCGGGTGTCGTTGGTTCATAGGCCATCTCATTTGTCAGGGCAGTCAGGGTTGGAGTTCCACGGGTAACTCAACCAGGTACTCACCCAGGAGGCCTGAAGCGATGACCATGCGGTACGTCGTTTGTTTCTTGATGGTCCGGTCGGCTTCCTCGGCGATCGAGTCGTCCACCACGAGTTGCCCGCACGAGGTGTCGAGCTTATAGGAGGTGCGGCTTCGGTTCTCATGGGAAATGACCACGTTCTCGGTGGTGCAGACCCTTTCAGATTTGGCCCGCAAAAGCTTCTCCACTGCGGGAGCGCCGAAGGACAAGGCTACAAGCGCCGCGAGGCAGATGAGGTAGGTCCGGACCGTAATCTGCGCCCGAGGCTTCGCCACGCGTGCCCTTCCTGATGGGTCTTCTTGCATGGCCTCAGCCTAGAGGGTTGAGCGTTCTCCCCGTCAACACGCAGAAATCAGATAATGACAGCCCTACGTCGACCTAACCCGCGAGACCAACTCCCCGCTGGCGCTATATGTCTCAGTCCAGCCCTTGCGGGTCGTTGCTGTGAATCCCAAGCCGGCCTCCCCAAAAGATGCCCAAGGATCTTCCTCATCATCGGGGCGCACGAGGGCCCCACTCGGTAGTAATACTGAAGTCATTTTCCGACCGGTGTCCCGGAGGATGACTGCACAACGGTCGGTGTCAGGCCATTCCGTGACAATACCGTCGTAGTACACGCATTCCAGGCTTGCAAGATAGCCCTCTTTGTCGACGAGACATAGCACCGACGATGGGACACCGGCGGGCCGAGCAAGGTCTTCGACCTCTGTAGGCATCAGGCAAAATTCCGGAGCGGCGGGCGCTTTCGCCCGGTCGACATGGAACTTGATTGAAGGGCAACCGCAAATGCAGTCCGGCTCGACTCCAAGAATGTGCATCGCTTGCTTCCGGAAGGCACCGACGCCCTCGAATTCGACGGAAAGAAACAGGTCGAGCACTTCCCGCTCAGCGTCGGTAATGGGTCGCATGCCGCTTCTCGCTTGCTACCGCCTACTTCCCTTTCTTCCCGCCCCGCTTGGCCGCAGCGTTCATCGCCGACTTCACCGCTGGCGGCAGCCCCGCCGTCTCGGTTTCCGGCTCAGCGACGGTCCCGCGCCAGCGAGCCAGTCCCTTCATGCCGTGGTAGATCACCAGCGCAGCAGCGGAGCCAAGGGCAATGCCCGTGAACTTCAGCTCACCGATGGTCCAGGTGTAGTCCGCGATGCCGATGATCAAGGCCACAGCAGCGGTGGTGAGGTTGATCGGGTTGGAGAAGTTGACCTTATTCTGAACCCAGATCTTCACGCCAAGCACGCCGATCATGCCGTAGAGCATGGTCGCAGCACCGCCCAGGACACCCGGCGGGACGGTCGCGATCAGTTCGCCGAATTTCGGGGAGAAGCTCAGCAGGATGGCGAAGACGCCGGCCACCCAGTAGGCCGCCGTCGAATAGACCTTGGTGGCCGCCATGACGCCGATGTTCTCCGCGTACGTCGTGGTACCGGAACCGCCGCCGAACCCGGCAAGTACCGTTGCGGCGCCGTCGGCCATCAGCGCGCGGCCGGAGACGCCGTCGAGGTTCTGGCCCGTCATCGCCGCCACCGACTTCACGTGCCCCACGTTCTCAGCCACCAGCACCAGCACCACCGGCACAAACAGACCCACCACGCCGATGTGGAACTCGGGCGTCTGGAAAAACGGCAAGCCAACCCAGGCTGCGGCATCCATCTTTTCGTAGCTGACCTCGCCGCGCATCATCGCCACGAGGTAACCGACAACGACGCCCACCAGAATGCTCAGGCGCCCAAGGATGCCTCGGAACAGCACAGAAACCAGGATGATCGTCACCAGCGTGATGAGCGCGGTGACGGGCGCGAGGTCGAAGTTCGCCTTCGCCGCCGGAGCCAGGTTCAGGCCGATCAGCGCCACAATGGCGCCGGTGACGATCGGCGGCATGAGCCGGTTGATCCATTCAGCGCCGAACTTCTGGACCACCGCACCAATAAGCGCCAGTACGACGCCGGCAAGCACCACGCCGCCCAAGGCGCCACCAACGCCGTACTGCTGCTGGGACGCCATGATCGGGGCGATGAACGCGAAGCTCGATCCCAGGTAGCTGGGCACTCGGCCCTTGGTGATGACGAGGAACAGCAGTGTGCCGATACCGGAGAAGAACAGCGTGGTGGCCGGTGGCATGCCCGTGATGATCGGGACCAGGAAAGTCGCCCCGAACATCGCAACTACATGCTGCATGCCGATGCCGATGGTCAGGGGCCAGGCGAGCCGCTCATCGGGTGCCACCACGTGACCGGGGCGGATGGACTTGCCATTACCGTGGAGCTTCCATTTGGTGCCGAGCATGCTCATGGCGGAGCCTTCCTCAGAAGAGTATTGGGATTCGGTGCAACATTACCGCCAAAGTACCCGCCCCGCCCCGCTAAAGCTGCTTACCGTGGAACCAGCTTGAAGAGGAACTTCGTTTTCACCATGACCCACAGAATGGCGAGTAAAGCTGCGTACACGGCCGAGTTCAGCCAGAGGTTGCCGTCCCGCAGCGCCGGGATGTTGGCGATAGCCACGATGAAGAACACGTGCATGATGAACACGTACAGGGTGGCTTGGCCAAGAGGTATGAAGAACCAGCCAACAGCGCGTGAGAGCGGCCTCCAGAACGCACTCAGGAGGGCATAAAGGGCGATGGTAATGACGAGGACATTCACAACACGGCCCGGGCCCAGATAAGTGCGGCCGAAGAAGGTGTCGTAGAGGTACCTGAACGTGGTCTCCGGGATGAGGGCAAGGCGCACATCCAACTGGTTTGTCAGATAGGGTCCGCTCCACGAGAAAAGGGCGCAGGCTGCGGCCAGGAAAACGCACACGCCCAGAAGAATCCGCTGACGGGGATGGGCGAACCAGTCGATGATTCGTTGGCGGTGGAACCCCGCAGTCATGCCGAGGACGAACAGCAACTGCCACACGAGCAGGGGAAAGGAGTCCTCGAACTGCGAGGGAAGCAACCGGAACCGGAACACGGATCCACCGATGTAGAGCGCCAGACTGACCGTAAGCACCAGCCAGGTGAGTCCGCGGGACAGTGCCACCAGGATCAAAGGGCTGATCAACAACAGGATGACGTAGAGGCCCATGATGTTGAACTGCCACGGACCGACCTGCAACAACAGCAGGGCCGGAATCAGGCCCTGCGGGACCGGAAACTGCAGCAAACCTTCCATCCCGGCGTAAAGGTCATAGGTTGTTCCGGCGGCTGAATGCCCGGCTGCGCCTGTGCCTTGATCGGTGAAGGTGGTGACGGCAGCGGCGTTAATGAAGGGGAGCAGGCTCAGACCGTAGACAATCAGGACCACGGCCAGGGCGGTGAAGTAGAGCTTCCACGCCCGCTTGGTTGTCCTGTCCACCACGTCCCCCAGCTCCGTGGAGATGCGCGGCCCGTAGACCATGCCGAGCACCACCCCGGAGAGCATGACAAAGAGTTCCGCCCCGGAGACCACTCCGATGGTCTCCTGGCTCAGCAGTTGGAAAACCGAATTGATGCCCACGTGGTTGACCACCACGAAGACGATCGCCAGTCCGCGGAGCATGTCGATCCTGGCATCCCGCCTGCCGGAACCCGTGTACGACCACTTGTTGGGGGCCGCCCGCGATGACAGAAGCCAGAGTGCCGCGACGGCCACGAGGACCGTTCCGGCGGTAGCCCATGCAGCCCGTCCACGGATCACAGTGCCGGACTTCGCTTGCGGGATCTCAAGACCCGGAACGTCCTTCAGCCCCTTCTCGGTGACAGGACCGACCCTTAAGCCGGAGGTGTCCAAAGAGGTTCGGAATGGAGCGGCCAGCAACGGTTGGGCGGTGGCGCGCCAGTCGATGGACACCTTGCTCTGATCGCGAGCATCGGTGGTTTCGTTCCAGACCACTGCCCGGACGGACCCATTCTCGGGCTGGGCCACCGACGCGAAGACCTGGTGCCACCACGTCTGCTTGACGTCAATCTCTGCGGCGCCGCCGGCTCCTGGCGAGTAGAAAGCCCCGGTTTCGATCAGCAGCGGCTTGTTCCGGGCTTGTACATAGGTGCCATAAAAATTGTCCGTTCCGGTGCCACCACTGGACGCGTGCAGGGAATCGTTGAACTCGTCGGCCGCAGGGAGGGTGTTCTGGGCGGAGCCTGCACCGGTGGTGTCGTGATAAATGGACAGGCCTATCCAGTCCACAACGTCATCGCCCGGGTAGTAGGGGTCAAACGCGGAGTCGTTGAGGTCCCAGACGCCGTTTGCGTTGGTATCCAGCGAGGCCAAGGGGACGCCTTTGGGTGGCGTGGACGTGGCCGTCTGGAACGGGTAGTCCTTCTCCGCTGTCGGCGACCACACCATCACGGGATCTGCCAGGCTGCTCTTGAGCGCGGCAGCAACCCGGCCAAATGCTGCCCGGTATGCTTCGGGTTCCTGGCCCCAAGCCACCCATGGGGCGTTCATTTCCGGTGCGAAGCGGACGAAGACCTTGCCCCTGAAGCCGGCAGCCGCCGTCGTGATTTGACGTGCAAAAGTGGCCGCGGCGTCGTCGCTGACGTCCCGGAGGGAAATTCCGGGACGTACGGTGAGCAGCGCGTGGGAGCCTTGGCCGGCTACCTGGGAGAAGTAACCCTTGAGGTAATCCAGGCCGCCTTCGTCCATGGGCATGGATACGTTCTGTCCGTACAGGGCAGCTGGCTCGCCGAGGCGCTGGGCGTAGTCCGCAGCTGAGTCCTTGTCCCAGTCGAGCAAAGTTCCGAAGTAGCGCTGGCCGGGATCGTCGCCGTCGGCCGGTTGCCGGTCCAAGGCCCAAGCTTGCGTGGAGGGGAGCAGGAACGCCAGAAGCAGCAGGACAAGTACTGCCAGGGCCCGTCGAGGGGCCGCCAGGGGAAAGGTAGGCATCAGGCCCCTTCTGGTGTCGTCATTCCCACAGTTGAGACGCCAACCCACAACGGGCGCCGGCTCGTAAAAACGATGCTACCCATTTTCCCGCTGTGCCCAACGTCACGGGCCGTCATGGGAAGAGGGCAGCGGAAGTTGAAGTTGCAACCATGGAAAGCAGAAGTGCCCGGCCAGCCCAGGGTCAGGGCCCAGCGAAAGGTTCACAAATGACGATTGCCCACGAAGAAGCAGTCATTGACGCCGCAGCAGTCGACGCCATTTTTGCCGAAGCCCGTACCGCCAACAGCTTCTCCGGTGAGGTCACCGAGGAGCAGGCCCGCGCCATCTACGAGCTCACCAAGTTCGGCCCCACCGCCTTCAACTCCCAGCCGCTCCGCGTGACGTACGTCCGCTCCGACGAAGCCCGGGCCAAGCTGGTAGACCACCTGTCCCGCGGCAACCAGGCGAAGACCGCCTCAGCTCCGCTCGTCGCCATCCTGTCTTACGACACCGACTGGCAGGGACAGTGGGACAAGTTCCTCCCCGAGTACGGCGCCCCCAAGGCAATGTACGACGCCGATCCCGCCTTCGCTGCCTCCACCGGCAACAACAACGCCCACCTCCAGGCTGGCTACTTCATCCTGGCCGTGCGCTCCCTCGGTTTCGCCGCGGGCCCGATGACCGGCGCTGACTTCGCCGCCATCGACGCCGAGTTCTTCCCGGCCGGCGACCAGAAGAGCTTCCTCGTGGTCAACATCGGACAGCCCGGCCCGGACGCCTGGGGCGAAGCCAAGCCGAAGTTCGCTTACGACGACGTCGTCCGCACCGTCTAGTCATCCCGGGGCCGTCGTCCAGGACACCCATAACGCCTGATGACGCAGAAACGGATTGAGGACACCCAAATTCAGGTGTCCTCAATCCGTTTGGGTGTCGCTAGCTGTTTTGCGCGGCGTTGGTACCACCAGATGCCGCCGCAAGCGCCCCCTGAATCCCCTGGACCAGGCCAGCTGCCTGTTGCGATATCCAGGTGCCCGGTTCCTCCGAGCGGGCGGGCCAGCGTTTGCCGATGAAGTTCATCGGATGCACCACAATGTTGCCGGTCTGGTGGTGCACTGTGGCTTCCGTTACGCCGTCCGGGTAGGTGCCCAGAACCCACCGAAGCCCGGGGACCTCCCTGATGAGGTGATCTCCAAGAGCTGCGCCCATGATGTTGATCATCGCGTTGGGATCGAAATCGGGCTCATCCTCGACATGGTTGACGGTCATCTGCCACAGGGCGTCGATGTACTCGAGATCAGTGCGTGGATGATCGCTCCCAGGGCCGTCCACCGCCGAACCCACTTGCTGGAATGAACGGAGAAGATCCTGAATCCACTCTTCCTCCGCTGGGGACATCTCCTCGATCAGCGGCCCCGACACTACGCGATGACCCCGTCCACCAGCGCCTTGGCCTCTTCCTGAACTTGCTTCAGGTGGTCTGCGCCCTTGAACGACTCGGCATAGATCTTGTAGACGTCCTCGGTGCCGGAGGGGCGGGCCGCGAACCAGGCGTTCTCGGTGACGACCTTCAGACCACCGATCGAAGCGCCGTTGCCGGGGGCCTCGGTGAGCTTGGCAGTGATCTCTTCGCCGGCAAGGGAGGTGGCAGTGACGTCGGCAGCGGAGAGCTTGCCCAGCTTGGCCTTCTGCTCACGCGTGGCGGCAGCGTCTATGCGGGCGTAGACAGGCGCGCCGAACTGGTCGGTGAGGCCCTTGTACAACTGCGACGGCGACTTGCCCGTCACAGCGGTGATCTCCGACGCCAGCAAGGCCAACAGGATTCCGTCCTTGTCCGTGGTCCACACGCTGCCATCAAGCTTGTTGAAGGAGGCGCCGGCAGATTCTTCGCCGCCGAAAGCCCCTTCGCCGGACAGCAGGCCCGGGACGAACCACTTGAAGCCGACCGGAACTTCGACCAGCTTGCGGCCGAGTCCGGCGGCAACGCGGTCGATGATCGAGGAAGACACCAGCGTCTTGCCGACTACTGAGTCCGGGTTCCAGCCGCTGCGGTTGCGGTACAGGTAGTCGATGGCGACGGCGAGGTAGTGGTTCGGATTCATCAGCCCACCGTCGGGCGTCACGATCCCGTGGCGGTCGGCGTCGGCGTCGTTACCCGTGGCAATATCGAACGCTGAGCCCGCGCCCGAGGAGCCGGTGGAGTCGGACATCCGCTTGATCAGCGACGCCATGGCCGACGGCGATGAGCAGTCCATGCGGATCTTCTCGTCCCAGTCGAGGGTCATGAAGGCCCACTGCGGGTCCACGGTGGGGTTAACCACGGTCAGGTTGAGCTGGTGGCGCTCGCCGATCTCGCCCCAGTAGTCCACGGAAGCTCCACCCATGGGGTCGGCGCCGATGCGGACCCCGGCCTCGCGGATGGCGTCGAGGTTCAGCACCGACGGGAGGTCGTCGACGTAGCTGCTGAGGAAGTCGAACTTGCCGGTGGTGTCAGCAGCCAGGGCATCGTTGAGCGGCATGCGCTTGACGCCGCGGAGCCCGTTCTCGAGCAACTGGTTGGCGCGGTCGGCGATCCAGCCAGTGGCGTCGGTGTCGGCCGGGCCACCGTGCGGGGGGTTGTACTTGAAGCCACCGTCGCCCGGCGGGTTGTGGCTGGGGGTAACCACGATGCCATCGGCCTGGGGTGTGCCCGGCGCAGCTTCACGGTTGTACTTAAGGATCGCGTGGCTCAGGGCCGGAGTGGGTGTGTATCCGTGGCGGGCATCCACCAGAACGGTCACACCATTGGCGGCCAGCACCTCCAACGCGGAGTTCTGCGCCGGCTCGCTCAAGGCATGCGTGTCGCGGCCGATGAACAGCGGCCCGGTGATGCCCTGACGGCCACGGTACTCAACGATTGCCTGTGTGATGGCAAGGATGTGCGGCTCATTGAACGACGCCTTCAAGCTGGAACCGCGGTGCCCCGACGTTCCAAACGCCACGCGCTGCGCGGGATCGCCCAAGTCCGGAGCTACGTCGAAATACGCGTCCAGCAGGGCTGTGATGTCAACAAGGTCCTGGGGAAGGGCAACTGTGCCCGCTCGGCTAGCCATGGGGTCCAGCATGCCAGACCGAAGGCCCCGCTGACACGAAATGTCCGTGATCCGGCCCCTGTGACGCCGAATGGCGGACTTCTTCGGACGATATCTCCCGGTATCGCCCAAAGGTTCACTCCGCGTTTACCATAAGTGACCTTAGTGCCGGCCTTCCGCCGAGACAGCCGGCCGCCACAATGCGCGCTACCTTATATGCGGCCCCGGACGGCGGTAGTGTTGGGATCAAAGACCACATTCAGGGGGATTCCTATGTCAGATCAGCCATCCAAGGGTAACGAGGATAAGCCGGCCGGCTACGAGCCGCCGCAGTACGTTCCTCCGGCGCAGTTCAGCGCTCCCGAGCAGAACCCGCCGGCCCCGGGCGCTCCCGTCCCGCCGGCCCCGGGCGCTCCCGTCCCGCCGGCGTTCGAGCCGCCAGCCCAGTCGTTCGACCAGGGCAACGCCACCCAGCCGCTGCCGCCGTATGAGCAGAACGCTTACGGCCAGCAGAACACTTACGGCCAGCAGAACACCTACGGCCAGCCGGGCAACCAGGACGCCTACACCCCGGGCGACTACAGCCAGCAGCCTGCCTCGCCGTACGGCCAGCCGCCGAGCCCGTACCAGCAGCAGGCTTTCGGCCAGCAGCCCTACGGCCAGCCGCAGTCTCCGTATGGCCAGCCCGCCTACTACGCAACGCCCACCCAGCCCAAGGGCCTGAGCATCGCCAGCATGGTGTGCGGTATCGCCGTCTACATCGGCTTCGGGTTCTTCATCCTCCCGCAGATCGCGGCCGTGATCCTGGGCCACCTCGCACTTAAGCGTGAACCTGCAGGCAAGGGCATGGCGATCGCCGGTTTGGTGATGGGTTACCTCGGAATCGCGCTGACGGTGGTGTTCGGCATCATCTTCTTCGCCGCCATCGGCGCCTCCACCAACAGGTACAACTACTAAACAAAAACGTTCGACGGCGTCCCTTGCGTCAGGTGGGAATCCCGCCTGACGCAAGGGGCGCCGTCGTTGGTTAACGCAGGCTACGCCACCCAAATTCGCCGGGGACAGAGAAACGGACCAGCGCTGCCCGGATGTGGGCGGCGCTGGTCCGTTTGCGTGTCGCTGGGCAAAAGTCCTAGCGAACGCCGCCCATCAACTTCTTGATTGCCGGCGATGCCGCGGCAAGTCCAACGGCCAGGACCACTGCCACGCCGCCAATGCCCAGGAAGTAGGGGAGCTCGTCGTCGGGGTTGTACAGCCCCGCGAGGATGCCTGCCAAGGTGGTCCCAAGCGAGACCGACAGGAAGAACAGTGCCACCATCTGGGTGTGGAATGCCTGCGGTGCGAGCTTGGTGCTCACGGACAGGCCGATGGGAGACAGGAACAACTCGGCAAGGGTGAACAGGAACAGGATCCCCACCAGGGCCAGCAGCGGGGTCTTGCCTTCTCCGGCCAGCGGGATGAACGCCAGGAACGCCAGGCCCATGATGAGCAGGCCCGCGGAGAACTTCAACGGTGAACTCGGTTGCTTGGAGCCAAGCTTCGTCCACAGGGCAGCCATCACACCGGCGAAGATGATGATGAAGACGGGGTTGATGGACTGGACCCATGCGGCGGGCATTTCCCAGCCGAACAGGTTACGGTCCAGCTTCTCCTGCGAGTACACGGCGATGAACGTGAACTGCTGCTGGAACAGCGCCCAGAACCCGGCCGATGCAATGAACAAGGGGATGAAGGCCACTACGCGCTTGCGCTCCAGGCCGGTCACCAACGGGCTACGGAAGATCAGGAAGAGGTAGATCACTGCGGCGCCGATCGCGGCGTAAGCCATGCTGCTGGCCAGGTTGTTGGCGTCGACCAATCCAGTGCCGAGCAGGACGGCCACCACAATCAGGATGCCCAGGAAGATCAGGCCGAACTTGGTGCGGTCCTTCGCCGGGAGCGGGTTGGGAACGCGGTGTGCTTCGTCCGGGAGGCGCTTGCGGCCCAAGGAGTAGATGACCAGGCCGATCGCCATACCCACCGCCGCAGCGCCGAAGCCGATGTGGAAGCCGTAACTCGTCTGCAGCCAGCCTGTGACCAGCGGGCCAATAAGACCGCCCAGGTTGATGCCCATGTAGAAGATGGAGAAGCCGGCGTCGCGGCGCTCATCCTTCTCACCGTAAAGGGTACCTACCAGCGCCGTTGCGTTGGCTTTCAGGCCACCGGAGCCAATGCCAACCAACACCAGGCCGGCGATGAGGCCCGGAATGCCGGGCAGGAGGGCCAGTGCGATGTGGCCGGCCATGATCATGATGGCCGAACCGAAAAGGACTTTCTCGGAACCGAAGAGACGGTCGGCGAGCCAGGCGCCGAGGATCGTCGACAGGTAAACGCCGCCACCGTACGCGCCCACCAAACCAGCGGCGAGGCCCTGGTCGATGGAGAGACCGCCCTGCTCGGCGGTGAAGTACATGTAGTAGAGCAGGATTCCCTGCATGCCGTAGAAGGAGAAACGCTCCCACATTTCCACGGAGAAGAGGCTGGCCAACATCTTTGGGTGGCCGAAGAACGACGTATCGCCCGCTGGCTTTGCGGACTCAGCCGTGGTTTGGGGTGTGCTCATTTTCTTAATGCTGGCACTGACTGCGGGCATTGTCACATCGATGAATGCCCCAGGCAACCACCTTCCATATGCTAGACAGGCATTTTTGCGGCCTCCAGGGAACACGCAAGCTGCAGGAGTTTCAGTTCTGAACCTGCCGGGCCAATGAGCTGGATTCCCATGGGCAATCCGGCCGCCGTGGTGTGAACAGGAATGCTGACAGCGGGCAGTCCGCACACGTTCACCATTGACGACCACGGTGCATACTGGCACTGCCGTTTGTAATCCTCATCCGCGTCGCCCGCCCACTCGCTCGGCCAGGGCTCTCCGCTGTGCCCACCGCCCGTGAACCACCCGATGGGGCGCGGCGTTTGCGCCAAGGCAGGCATCAGAATGAGATCCCATTCCGCATACTGCGCGATGGTGTCGTGTTCGAATTGCCGCAGAAAGGCCAAGGCCTCGCTGACTTTGGAAGCGCTGCGCTGTCGTGCCCGACGACGGAAGGTCCTGGTCAGCGGGGTCAGCAGTGGCTCGCGCGGGGGTGCTATCCGGGCACTCCCGACGCCGGCAGTCCAGGCGATGGTGAACGCTTCCGGGTAGCGGTTGTCGTATCGGATTTCCGCTTCGCCTACGCTGTGTCCGGCTTCTTCCAGCAGCTTCACGCCCAGTTCCAGGGCATCCCGCGCTTCCTGCCCGATCTCGAAGGGGTACACACCGGCCCACGGGCTGTCCAGGCTGACGCCGATTCTCAGGGATTCCGGCGCCCGGCCGACATTGGCGAGGAAGCCGCCGTCGGGCGCTTGTTCCGGGGGAACCAGCGCGTCCATGAGCAGCGCCGCGTCCGCTGCATTCCGTGCGAGTGGCCCGGCAACCACCAACTTGGCGGCATCCCCGGCGCCCACCCCGGCAGGAACCAGGCCCCGCCCCGGTTTCAGTCCCACGAGCCCGCAGGCGGCGGCGGGAATCCGGATGGAGCCGCCGCCGTCGGTTCCTGGTGCGAACGGGACAAGTCCCGCGGCCACCGCGGCAGCACTGCCTCCCGACGAGCCGCCGGAGCTTCGCCCCGGAGCATGCGGATTGCGCGACGGCGGTGCGACGCGGTTTTCGCTGTAGGCCGTCAAACCGAATTCCGGCACCTGGGTCTTGCCCAGGGAAACCACACCTTGGGCTTTCAGCGTTGACGCCAGGGCTCCGTCCTCCGGCGCCGGTTTGTGGTCCAGCGCGGCGCTGCCGTGGGTAGTGGGGACGCCGGCAACATCGGTGAGGTCCTTGAAAGCCGTCGGCATGCCGTGCAGCAGCGGCAGCTCTTCCAGGCGGCCCTCCCGGACCAACCGCGCATGGAGGGTGTCGGCCGTCTTGGCATCGAGGAGTGCCTGCTCGGCCGTAACAGTGACAAAGGCGCCAAGGTGCGGGTTGCGCTGCCCGATCATGGACACGAAGTGCGCTGTTGCCTCGCGGGCGGAGAGCTTCCCGGCGGCGAGGGCGTCGCGGAGCTGGACCGCGGTTAGTCCGGAAAGATCCTGCGTCGACGGATCAGCCAAGGAAACGCGACTCCAACCGTTCCTCCACAGCCACGGCATCCACGCTCTCGCCGGCGCCCGCAGTCACGCGGAACGCGGCCTTGTTCTTGATTTCGGACACCACCTCCACAAGGTCCGTGCCCCGGTAAACCAGCCCCACGCCGTCGTCCGTGCAGTGCGTCTCGCCCAGAGTGCCGTCGGCCACGAGCTTGTGGATTGCGGGCGCCCGGCGCAGCTCGGAATCGTAGTGGACACCGTTGCCGTAAGGGAGGAAGCCCAGGGCGTCGGTGACCGGGCGCAACTCCGGCCCGAAGGAGTCCGTCACACCGCCCTGGTACCAACAAATCGATCCCGCTGAAACCCCGGCAAGGACAACCCCGCGTTCCCAGGCCTTGCGCAAAATCCGGTCCAGTCCGTGTGCACGCCAAACGGCCAGCAGGTTCACAACGGAGCCGCCATTGACCCACACCACGTCCTGCTCCAGCAGATGGGCTTCCGGATCGTCGATGTTGGGCATGGTGAAGAGATTGAGGTGGCTGAAGTCGAACCCGGCGATGCGCGCAGCCTGGTCCATCTCAGCGGCCCACCATCGTTGATCACCGGATGCCGTGCCGATGTGCGTCACCCGGGGCGCCCGGCCCGTCACGCCGGACAGTTCCACGGCGTAGTGCATCAGGTGGTTGAACTCGATCCTGGTCCGCTCACCCGGCTTGTATCCGCCGGAGGTGGCCAGAATCGTGGGTTGCCCAGCAGCCATGGGTTGCTCCTAGTAGCCGGTTGTGGGGGAGTGCTTGGTCACCAGTCTTAACGCCCAGGCCACTGCGCGCAAGCGAAGCCGTCCGCCGCGTTACGGGGCCAGGCTCCGGGGACTAGGCTGGATGCTGACCTTAATCGATGGGAAGGATCCACCATGAGCGACTTCGATACCGTGCCTGTGGGCGATATTCCGGCCGGTGCCAGCATCCTGGACGTCCGCGAAGACTACGAATGGGTGGCCGGGCACGCCGAAGGTGCACGCCATATCCCCATGGACCAGTTGCCCGCGCGCTTGGACGAACTTGATCCGGACGAGGACTTCTTCGTCATCTGCAGGACCGGTGGGCGGTCCTTCCGCGCGGTCCAGTGGCTGGTTGGCCAGGGCTACTCGGCCGTGAACGTCGCCGGCGGAATGGACATGTGGTTCGAAGCCGGCAAGCCGATGGTCTCTGACAACGGCCTCAAGCCAGTGGTGCTGTAGCCCCCGCCCGGCCGTCACCAACCTCGTATACAACCAGCAAGGAATACTCAATGCCAGCAGCTACATACACCTTCCTGGGACCTGAAGGCACGTTCACTGAAGCGGCCCTCCTGCAGGTCCCGGGTGCTGCTGACGCCACACGGATTCCCTGCACCAACGTCAATACGGCACTCGAACGGGTGCGCCAGGGCGAAGCGGACGCGGCCATGGTTCCCATCGAAAACTCGGTGGAGGGCGGGGTTACTGCCACCCTGGACGCGATTGCCACGGGACAGGAGCTGCGGATCATCCGCGAGGCCCTTGTTCCCATCACCTTCGTGCTCGTGGCGAGGCCCGGCGTCGGGCTTTCCGACATCAAGCGGATCTCCACGCACGGGCACGCCTGGGCGCAATGCCGGCTCTGGGTGGATACGCATTTGCCGGGGGCCGATTACGTTCCGGGTTCGTCCACGGCAGCGGCGGCCATGGGGTTGCTGGACGAGGATGCGCCCTACGAAGCCGCCATCTGCGGCCCGCTGATTGCCGACGAGCAACCCGGCCTCAACGTCCTGGCACGGAACATCGGAGACAACCCGGACGCCGTGACCCGGTTCATCCTGGTGAGCCGGCCCGGAGCTTTGCCGGAACGGACCGGTGCCGACAAGACCACCGTCGTTGTGCCGCTGCCCGAGGACCATCCCGGTGCCCTCATGGAGATCCTGGATCAGTTCGCCTCCCGGGGCGTGAACCTCAGCCGCATCGAATCCCGGCCCACGGGTCAGTACCTTGGCCACTATTTCTTCAGCATCGACGCCGACGGCCACGCCTCCGATTCGCGGGTGGCTGATGCCTTGGCCGGCCTTCACCGGATCAGCCCGGCAACGCGCTTCCTTGGCTCCTACGCGCGGGCCGACAAGCAGCCTGCTGTGGTTGCCCCACACACTTCAGACGCTGCCTTCGCGTCCGCGCACGCCTGGGTCGACTCGATCCTGAAGGGCCAGTAAGCCTTCTCCACAGGGCACGGCCAACGCCCTTTCCCCTTGGCAGAACTGTGCGTATGCTTGCTTGATCCACAAACGATGGATGAATGCATCAACGAAAGGAGCGGTCATGTCTGTACACCGGGATGACAAAGACGGCCAAGGCATGATCGTCAATCCGAAGCCCACAGGCGAAAACCAGGACGACTGGAATGGCGATGAAGCCGATCGGGCAGACCGGCTCCGCTTTGAAGAAGAACAAGCAATGATCAAGGAGCAGGCCGAGGCCCGCGCGGCCGCAAAAGCCGCCACTGAGGAAGCTGAAGAGAAGGCCGCCCGGCCGGACGCCGGTTCGGTCTAGACGGACTTTGCCTTCGGCACCCGCACCAGCAGGGAACCCGGGGCCACCTGAACGGTGACGGTCGTCGCTTCACCCGACGGGTCGCCGTCGAGCTGTGTGGCCATGGGTTCCTGGCTGCGGATCACCACTTTGCCGGACCGGTAGAAGCTCATCATGGGCAGGTTCCGGTTGTGCTTGAACAGGACCTTTGTGTACATGGCCAGCCACCCAAAGGCGCTGCGGGGGCTCATCACCACGATGTCCAGCATGCCGTCGTCGATCATGGCCTGCGGGATGAAGTCGATGCCGCCGGGGATCAAACCACAGTTGGCAAACAGGACACTACGGATTTTGCGTGCCTGCTCGGGCTCGTCATCCATGGTGATGGTGACGCGTTTTCGGCGGCCGGGCAGGTGCCGGACACCCGCCTCCGTGTAGGCGAGCCAGCCGACGCTTTTCTTGAGGTCTTCCTTCGTGTCTCCGACGACCTCAGCGTCCAGGCCCATGCCCGCGATGACCAGGAATGTGTGTTCCCCTTTGGTCCCCGTGATGTCGTTCTCGATCCCCATGGTGGCGGTATCGATGTAGCGCTGGTGGCCAAACAAGGCCGTCTGGATGCACTCGGCGAGGTTCGTGACGTCCAGGTCCACGTTGCGTGCCAGCAGGTTTCCCGTGCCCAACGGGACCAGGCCCATGGCAACGTCCTTATGCGCCAGCGACTCGGCCACAACGCGTACGGTACCGTCGCCGCCGCACGCCAGAACGACGTCGGCCCCGTCCGCCAAGGCCTGGCGCGACTGGCCGTAACCGGGATCCTCCACCGTGGTTTCGAAGAATTTCGGAGCGTCCCAACCGGCGAGGTCGCAAGCATCAATGATCGCCTGGCGGGCCACTGCGGCGTTGTTCTTGACGGGGTTGAGGATCACGGCGACCTTTTGGTCTCCCGGGCCGGGCTTGTGTGCTTCCTCCCGTACCGCACTCCTGATGTGCCTGGCTTTCAGCCTGCGCACGCCCCACCAGCTCGAGACGGCAAAAGCCACGCCCCCAGCGAGAATCACGTACAGGATCCAGTCGTTCATCGTGCTCCAACACTATCCTCATGGGCACCCCTGACTTTGCCGCGTCCGCAGAGCTGCCCGCTTTTGGCCCTGCGGACCGGAAATCCGTGGCTGATTCGATAGTCTTGTGTGGTGATCGACGTAAAAGACCTCAGCGAAAATCCGGACAAGTTCCGTGCCAGCCAGCGCGCCCGTGGCGCCGACGAGTCCGTTGTGGACGCGATCATCTCCGCTGACTCCGACCGCCGTGCTGCGCTGATCCGCCACGAGACCCTCCGCGCCGAGCAGAACGCCTTCGGCAAAAAGGTGGCCCAGGCCAAGGGCGAGGAGAAGCAGGCCCTGCTGGCCGAGGTCAAGGAACTTGCCAACTCGGTGAAGGCCGCGTCCGCAGAGGCAGCCGCTGCCCAGGCCAAGCAGGACGAGCTGCTGCGCGTCATCCCCAACCTGGTAGTGGACGGCGTTCCCGAGGGCGGCGAGGACGACTACGTTGTGGTCAAGACCGTCGGTACACCGCGTGAGTTCACCGACTTTGAGCCGAAGGACCACCTGGAAATCGGTGAACTGATCGGCGCGATCGACATGGAGCGTGGCGCCAAGGTTTCCGGCTCACGCTTCTACTTCCTCCGCGGCGTGGGCGCCCGGCTGGAAATGGCACTGCTGCAGATGGCCATGGAGCAGGCCATCGACGCCGGCTTCGTCCCCATGATCACCCCCACTTTGGTGCGTCCGGAGACCATGCAGGGCACCGGTTTCGACGTAAAGCACGACGCCGAGATCTACCGTCTCGCTGAAGACGACCTTTACCTGGTGGGAACCTCGGAGGTGGCCCTCGCCGGCTACCACGCCGACGAAATCCTGGACCTCTCAGCAGGCCCCATCCGCTACGCCGGCCAGAGCTCCTGCTACCGCCGCGAGGCCGGTTCGCACGGCAAGGACACCCGCGGCATCATCCGTGTGCATCAGTTCAACAAGGTGGAGATGTTCATCTACACCACGGTTGAAGAAGCAGCCGCCGAGCACGAGCGCCTGCTGGCCTGGGAAGAGGAGATGCTGGCCAAGTGCGAGCTTCCCTACCGCGTCATCGACACCGCTGCCGGTGATCTCGGCATGTCCGCGGCCCGGAAGTTCGACTGTGAAGCCTGGGTTCCCACGCAGAACGCCTACCGTGAGCTCACGTCCACGTCCAACTGCACCACGTTCCAGGCCCGCCGCCTGAACATCCGCGAACGCGTGGTCAACGACGAAGGCGTAGCCAAGGGAACACGTGCCGTTGCAACGCTGAACGGCACCCTGGCCACTACGCGCTGGATCGTGGCCATCCTTGAGCACCACCAGAACCCTGATGGTTCGGTCAACGTTCCCAAGGCGCTGCAGAAGTACCTTGGTGGCCTTGAGGTCCTTCCGGTTCTTTAGTCAGCTGGGCTTGCGCGCCAGGACGATCAGCTCGCCCTGGCCGCTGCCCACGCTTTCGCCGGCCCAGCCGCCGAGGATCCTTTCCACGGTGAATCCCGCTGTGCCCAGATCCCGGCGCAGTTGTTCCTCTGGGCGGAACGCAAGCATCGAGGTCCCTGTCTCACTGCTGCTTTCGTCGAGGACTCGGTATTCGGTGAGGGTTACGAGTCCTTCGCGGAGCTGATCACTCTCCATCCACGTTTCCACCGCGGTGCCGTCGGGAAGCGTGTGCCGGCGCCGCGTCGCCGTCGGCGTCCAGCCCTCCCACCCCCTGGCATCAGGGTCCCGGGAATCGAAGGCCAACCGCCCCCCGGGTATCAACGCGCGGTGAACGTCGGCAAGCGTACGGGACCATTCGCCGTCGTCGTGGATGGCCTGGGCGACGTGCGCCGTCATGATTGCGACGTCGAAAACTTCCCCCTCCGGGATCTGGGCCGATGTGCCTGCGATCCACCTGACACCATCAGCGCCAGGCTTGCCGCGGGCGGCCGCGAGGGAGTCGGGATTCGGGTCGACGCCCACCATGTCATGCCCCTGGGCGGCCAACGCCAAGGTGATTCTCCCCGTCCCGCACCCCAGGTCCAGGACCCGTCGGTTTGCTTGCTCGTTCACGAAGTCGAAGAAGAAATCGTCGTCCTCTGCCCAGCGGTTTTCCAGGTCGTAGAGTGCGGAGAGCTGGGTTCCGGTCAGTCGTGAACGCATCCGGCAACCCTACCCAACGCGCAAGGGGCGGGCACGCAACCCGGGCATGAAACGGGCACAAAAAAGGAAGGGAATTATCCCTTCCATATTCAATGTATAACCCACCCGGGGGCTTGCGGCAAGGCCCCCCTGGTGCCGAACAATTGATCCCCGAACCCCATAACCAACGCAAAAGGGAGTCGTGGGATGCCTGAAAACAACCGCCTGGGTACCAGTGCCTTTGCCCTGCCCGGGCACCTTGCACGCAAAGCGGATCCGCAACTGATCGGCGCCGATGAGCGGCAGTTCGACGCCATTGCAACCAGCCTTGAGGAATCGATCGCTGAACTGTCCGCCCGGTTGGAGGTCACCCGCAAGCAGCCCGGCGGCCGTGGCCAGGCTGCCTTGGACCGCGACCAGGAGATCCACAGGCTTACTGCCCGGCTGCGGGGACTCCGCCGCTTTGGATTGGATCTGTGTCTTGGCCGCATGGTGACAGCCGGTAGCCCGGAACCGGTTTACGTCGGCAGGCTGGGCCTCACCGACAGCCAGGGGAAGAGGCTCCTGATCGATTGGCGGTCACCCGCTGCCGAACCGTTCTTCGGAGCAACACATGCCAAGCCGATGGGCCTGGTGAGCCGGCGCCGGTACCGCTGGACCCGTGCCAGGGTGACCGACTACTGGGACGAAGTTTTCACCGCTGACGGCATGGAAGGAAATGCCGCGCTTGATGACCAGTCCGCCTTTATCGCGAGCCTTGGGAGCAGCCGCTCGCCGCGGATGCGGGATGTCCTGGGGACTATCCAATCCGACCAGGACCGGATCATCCGTGCCGGCTCGCGTGGGGCGCTGGTGGTCGACGGCGGTCCTGGTACCGGTAAGACGGTGGTTGCCCTGCACCGCACGGCCTACCTTCTGTACTCCGATCCCCGGCTCAGCCACCGCAACAACCACGGAAGAAGCGACGTACTGTTCGTCGGGCCGCATCAGCGCTATTTGGCGTACGTGGCCGATGTCCTCCCAAGCCTGGGGGAGGAGGGCGTGCAAACGTGCACGTTGCGGGACCTTGTCCCCGAAGGTGCCGGTGCCGGCGTCGAACGCGATGCTGAGGTTGCCCGGCTCAAATCTTCCGTGGAGATGATCAAGGCAATTGAACGCGGTGTGAGGTTTTACGAAGAGCCGCCAACCGAGGGCATGGAAGTGGAGACCCCCTATGCCGATATTTGGCTGGGCAGCGACGATTGGGGGGAGGCTTTTGACGCGGCCGAGCCCGGTACGCCGCACAATGAAGCCCGGGACGATGTCTGGGATGCTTTGCTTGAGATCCTGGCGGACAAGCTGGGCGAGCACGATGTTCCAGAGGCATTGCTGCGCAGGGCTTTGAGCCAGAGCGCGGAGCTGCAGTCGGCCTTCAACAGGGCGTGGCCGCTTCTCGATTACGCAGCCCTGGTGGCGGACCTGTGGCGCGTGCCGGCCTACCTCCGGTTGTGCGCTCCGCACCTGCAGCCCGGGGAGCGGGAGATGCTTCATCGCGAAAACCCGGAGGCGTGGACTACGGCCGACCTCCCGTTGCTGGATTCGGCTCGGTTGCGCCTCGGCGACCCGGAGGCATCCACGCGACGCCGGCGGCAGGCGGCGGTCCTGGCGGCGGAGCGCGAACTCATGGACCGGGTGGTGGACGACCTCATTGCCGCCGATGATTCCGAGAACCTGGAAATGTACATGCTGCGCGGCGACGACATGAGGGAAAAGCTGGCAGGCCAGGAAACTGTGGAAATACCCGATCCGGATGTCCTCACCGGACCTTTCGCGCACATCGTGGTGGACGAGGCCCAGGAGCTGACGGACGCAGAGTGGCGGATGCTGCTGCAGCGCTGCCCGTCCCGTAGCTTCACAGTGGTGGGGGACCGCGCCCAGGCCCGGCACGGGTTTACGGAATCGTGGGAGGAACGCCTTCACCGGGTGGGCATGGAAAATGTTGCCCTGGCCGGCCTCAGCATCAACTACCGCACTCCCGAAGAAGTCATGGTGGAGGCCGAACCCGTCATCCGTGCCGCCCTCCCGGACGCGAACGTACCCACCTCGGTCCGCAGCAGCGGGATCCCGGTGGTCCATGGCGTGAGAGAGGACCTGGAGACGATAGTGGATGCGTGGCTCGATGCGAACAGTGAGGGCACCGCCTGCGTCATCAGCCAGCCGGTCCTGGGCGAAAACCCGCAGTGGGAGCGGGTCGGCCGGCTCACCCCGGAGGTGTCCAAGGGCCTTGAATTCGACCTCGTGGTCCTCATCGACCCGGACGATTTCGGTGCCGGGATCGAAGGCGCCGTGGACCGGTACGTGGCGATGACCCGGGCAACGCAGCAACTCGCCATCCTCCGGAGCGCACTGTGATGACACTGTTCACGCTCCGTTAACCGCCCGCTGTGGCGCCGGTCCTAGTTGAGTGTCGGCGGTGTCTGGTCTACTGGAAGCATGACTATTTTGACTGATACTCCAGTTGCTGGCATCGATGACCAGCCCAACGAAAACACCAAGCTCATGATCGCCCTGGACGTAGATGGCACCCTGGTTGACCATGACGGCCACATGACTCAAGAGGTTCGCTCCGCTGCCCAGGCAGTGGTCGCCAAGGGGCACGACGTCATGATCGCCACCGGCCGGTCCCTCAACGCGACGCTGCCGATCATCCAGCAGATCGGCATGGAGCGGGGCTATGCAGTGTGCTGCAACGGCGGCGTAACCCTCCGACTGGATCCCGCCTTGGAATCCGGTTACGAGATCATCCACAAAGCAACGTTCGACCCCGCCCCCGCCCTGAAGGCACTGCGGGAACGGCTGCCCAACGCCAAGTACGCCCTGGAGGACGAGGACGGCAACTTCCTTTCCACGGAGCGTTTCCAGGATGCCAGCTTCGGCGTGGAGTCCATCGGTGTCGATTTCCAGACGATGCTCGATGCCACAGCCGTCCGCGTAGTGGTGTTCAGCAGCGAGAACACATCCGAAGAGTTCAACGAGGCCATCCGGCACATCGGGCTTTCCGGCGTGACCTACTCCGTCGGCTGGACGGCCTGGTTGGACATCGCCGCTGAAGGGGTCACCAAGGCCAGCGCCCTGGAGGCCCTCCGCCGTCGGCTCGGCACGGACCAGGCCAACACGGTGGCCGTCGGGGACGGCCGCAACGACATCGAGATGCTCACCTGGGCCGGCCGCGGCATCGCCATGGGCCAGGCTCCCGATGAGGTGCTCGCCGTCGCGGACGAGGTCACCGCGTCAGTGCTCGACGACGGCGCGGCGCTGGTTTTGCGCGGCCTGCTGTAAGGATCCGTACTCACTGGAAGTACGTCTGAACCTGCCCGCCCCCGGCTGACTCGACGATTGCCTGTGCCACCACCCGGAGCTTGACGTTCCGGTTGCTCGAAGCCTTCTTGATCAGTTCGATCGCTTCTTCCTGGGTGCAGCGGTTCTGGGCGATGATGATGCCGGTCGCCACGTCGATCACGGTGCGGGATTCCATCGCGGCACGCAGGTTTGCCGCTGTTTGGCTGTGCTGTGCCAGCAGTATGGCCAGCTGAAGACCCTTGGAAGCCTGCACCACGTAGTCGTTGGCGCGCTGCACGGCCGCTGCGTCGAAGGCGTTGGGGCGGTCGGAATACAGGTTCAGGCCCGCCGTGGACGTGTCGTCCGGGAGCGGGAAGGGAACGGCCAACACCGAACGTACGCCGTGGCCAGTGATGGCCTCGTTGTATTCCGGCCAGGTGTTGTCTTTTTCAAAGTCGGGTATGTGGACCTGGGTGCCCTCGCGGCAGGCGTGGAGGCAAGGTCCATCGGCGAACGCGTATTGAACCTCGTCGAGTCGCCGCGCACGTTCGCTGCTGCTGGCCACCGTGCCCGCGGTCCTCTGACGCATCAGCGTAATTCCGCAGTAGACCTCTGAATCGGAGTTGCTGAACATGCCGGCCGAGTGCCGTGCCAACTCCTCGAGGAACACTTCCACATCCGGGGTGTTGAGCAGCATGTCCTGGATATCGGCCAGGACCGTGCTCGGCGCTGCGAGCTGTGGTTCTTCCATGTAAATCTCCGATTCGGTGGACGCGGCTACCTTTTGAGCCTAAACCCGTTGAAAGCTAATAGTAAGTGTGCTTCTCTTTTTAAGGAGTCTTGCCGTGGGCTCACCACCCCAGCAGGTTTGAGGATTGAAGCCCCATGCGACAAATCCCACCGTCCGACGTCCTGACACGACCCCCCGCCAATGCACCCGAAGGGAGCATCCGGCAAAGCTTCCAGGACAGCCTGGTCCTGGACCATCTCAATCTGGCCAAGTCCATTGCCGCCCGATACTCCGCCCACACCCATGACCTGGATGACGTCCGCCAGGTTGCCTACATGGGCCTGATCAAGGCGGCACGCGGCTACGACAAAGCCAAGGGCGTCAGCTTCCCGGCCTACGCAGCCCCAACAATTGCCGGCGAGGTGAAAAGGTACCTTCGCGACCATTGCTGGGTAGTGCGGCCACCGCGTCCCATCCAGGACGTGCGGCGCCAAGTGTTGGCCCGCACGGAAGAGATGACCCAAACCCTGCAGCGGACGCCGTCACCGCAAGATGTGGCAACGGACCTGAAGCTTGAGTCGGGCCTGGTGCAGGAAGCCCTGACGGCTGGAACCAGCAAGCGGCCCGATTCGCTGGATGCCCCCGCCGCGGAAGGCCGCGACGGACTTCACGGATCCTTGTCCGCCTTCGGTTGCCCGACAGACAGGCTCGAAGACGTTCTTGCGCTGCGGAACGCCATCCGCGGATTGAGCGCGGAAGACCGGCACCTGCTCTACCGGCGCTATTACCGGGAGGAAACGCAGTCCACCATCGCCGAAGCCCTGGGAATCTCGCAGATGCAGGTGTCACGGAAACTCTCAAGGGTTCTGGTTGCCCTCCAGAAGCAACTGCTGGACGACGAAGCCCAGCTCCGGAACGGGACGGCCCCCTGACCGCCGCTGTTGCCTAGCAGCCAAGACGCTCCACGGCGTCCAGGACGTTGCGGACGCTGACGGCCAACAGTGCGGGGTCGGGTTCGGCCGAGAAGACATCACCGCGGCGGAGTTCGACGGCGGTCAGCACCACGTGCGGTCCTGGCGGCGGTCCCCACTCCTCCGCTGGCGCCGGCCCGAAGAGGACCACGGAAGGGCGCTCGTAGGCGGATGCCAGGTGGGCTGCGCCGGTGTCGGCGGAAATCACCAGGCGGGCTTCTGCGATGGTCGCCGCGAATTCGGCGAGGCCCTGCTGCCCGGCCAGCACGCCGTCGTCGAGGTTTGCGCCCTTGAGCCTTGCCAAAGCGGCCACCTCCTCCGCCCGGGCACGCTCCGAAGCGCCCCCTGTGAGGACGATGCGGTGCCCTGCAGCGGCGAGGTCGACAGCGACGTCGGCGAACCGCTCCACGGGCCACAACCTGCTCCCGTACGCAGCACCCACATGGATCACGGTGGCGCCGGGGCGTGGCGAGGAGACGGTGGGGCGGTTGAGGCGGTAGTCGAGGGGATCGGCGTCGATCCCATGCCAGGTGAGCAGGCGGGTCCAGCGTTCACGTTCCGGAATGCCGGTGATCCATGAAGGTCCGGCGATTCCGTCGGATGCGTGTGCAACAACGCGGTTGGCGCCCAGTTCCTGAATGCGGAGCCGGCTCTCCGCGCCGTTTCCGTGCAGGTTGACGGCCACATCCACCGAACCGTGCGGAAGGGTGAGAGGCTCGTCCAACCCTGGTGTTGGCAGGTGTTCAACACCGCCCACCAACTCCAAGGCCCCCGCGATCCAGGCCGGCCCGGCGTACAAAATCCGGTGCTCCGGAAACGCCCGCCGCAAGCCCCGCAGGGCCGGAACCGCCACCAGGAGGTCGCCGAGTTTCAGGGCGCGCAGGGCAAGCAGCAGGGGTTGGTTCCGGTTCCCGTCACTGTCCAAAGCTATGTCCATAGAGGCCTCCCGCTGTGAGTCTAGCGGTACGAAACTTCTCACTGCCGCGTTGTTTAGCGTCAGGAGAACTGGGGAACGTTGCGGGTATGGGAGGAACCGGAACGTTGAAGGCGGTCCTGTTTGACCGCGATGGAACACTCGTTGTCGATGTGCCGTACAACGGCGATCCGCAGCTGGTGCGGCCCATGGCCGGCGCCCTGGAAGCACTGGACAGAGTCCGCGCGGCGGGCCTGGCCACCGGAGTGTTAAGCAACCAGTCAGGCGTGGCCCGCGGGCTGCTGACCCTGGACCAGGTGGCATCGGTGAACCGCCAGGTGGAGCAGCTGCTGGGCCCGTTCGACGTGTGGGAAATCTGCCCCCATGGACCGGAAGACGGCTGCGCATGCCGCAAGCCCGCTCCCGGAATGATCCTGGCCGCGTGCACCACTTTGGACATCGCGCCGGAAGAGATTGCCTTCATTGGCGATATCGGCTCCGACATCGAGGCTGCCACGGCTGCCGGCTCCCGTGGAGTGCTGGTGCCCACGCCTGTGACCCGGCAAGAGGAGATCGACGCTGCAGGGCTGGTGGCCATGGACCTGGGCCACGCCGTGGAACTGCTTCTCGCAGGGACGCCGGAAGAACAGGGCGCCCCTGCATGAGCCGCGTCCTGGTAGCCCGTTTGGACAGCATGGGTGACGTCCTTCTCTCAGGGCCCGCCCTGCGTGCTGTGGCGAACGGAAACCGTTCCGACGGCAGCCGGCCCAACGACGTCGTCCTCCTCTGCGGCCCGGACGGGGCAGCCGCCGCAGGGATGCTGCCAGGGGTGACCCAGGTGCACACGTGGGCGTCGCCCTGGATAGTGAATCCGGCCCCGCCCGTAACCGGGGAAATGTCCAACGGACTCATTGATTTCGTCCGCAGCTCCCGCATCCAGGAGGCCGTGATCCTCACGTCCTTCCACCAATCTCCGCTCCCGCTGGCGTTGCTTCTGCGGCTCGCCGGGGTCACGAAAATCACCGGCGCATCCACGGACTACGCCGGCTCCCTCCTGGACGTCCGCCTGAAACCTGGCGAGGACTTCCCCGAAGACCAGCCGGAAACCGTGCGTGCCCTCACCATCGCCGAAGCCGGCGGCTACGTCCTGCCCAACGGTGACGACGGCAAACTGCGCATCACCCCGGGCCCGGACCATGAGGGATTGGCGGATGAACTGGCTGAAGCGGGACCCTACATCGTGGTCCACCCGGGCGCTGCGGCACCGGCCAGGGCCTGGCCTGCACTGCACCATGCGGCAACCGTGGAATTGCTCGAAGCCTACGGTCACCGGGTGGTGGTCACGGGCGGCCCCAGCGAAGCGTCTCTCACGGCAACGGTGGCCGGCCCTTCTGCCAGGAACCTCGGCGGCGGAACCAACCTCCGGACGCTGGCGGCGATACTGGCCGGGGCCGCCGTCGTAGTGACCGGAAACACCGGGCCCGCCCATCTGGCGGCAGCGGTTGGAACCCCGGTGGTGTGCTTGTTCGCGCCTGTGGTCCCGGCCATCCGTTGGGCTCCTTACGGCGTCCCCTTGGAGCTGCTGGGTGACCAGGACGCTGCCTGCAAGAACTCCCGTGCCCGCATTTGTCCCGTCCCCGGCCACCCATGCCTGAGCTCCGTAACCCCGGAACAGGTGGTCGAAGCGGTGGAAAGGCTCCTGGGAGGCATCTCCTCCCTGACCAGCCGGCGAAAGGTGTGGAAACCATGAGGATCCTGGTGTGGCACGTCCACGGCGGGTGGATGGAGGCTTTCGTCCGCGGCCGGCATGAATACCTGCTTCCGAAAACGTCCGACGGCGGCGCCTGGGGGTTGGGGCGTGGTGGCCGTGACTGGCCAGCCGCGGCTCAGGAAGTGGACCTGGCCGGACTCGACCCGGACAGTGTGGACGCAGTGGTCCTGCAACGCCCCGAGGAAATCGCGGCAGTGGCGCGGATTCTGGGACGCCGGCCGGGTGTCGATCTTCCAGCGGTGTACCTGGAACACAACACCCCCAAAGGCGACGTTCCGTTCACGCTGCATCCGTTGGCGGACCAGAGCAGCATACCGGTGGTCCACGTGACCTACTTCAACCAGCTTTTCTGGGACACGGGCTCGGCAAGCACCACGGTCATTGAACACGGCATCCCGGATCCTGGCCATCTCTACACCGGCGAGCTGGAAGAAATGGGTGTGGTGGTCAACGAACCCGTCCGGCGCGGCCGCGTCACCGGAACGGACCTGCTCCCGGGATTCGCGGGCGTGGGGCCTTTGAGGGTCTTCGGAATGGGCGCCGAAGCACTGCCCCGGGAACTGGACCTGGAGAGCCTTGGGTTCGGCAACGACAGACTCCGGATCTCCGGAGACCTGCCCGCCCGGCAACTCCACGGGCAGCTGGCCCGCTGCCGCCTCTACCTGCATCCCCTGCGGTGGACCTCGCTGGGCCTGGCGTTGCTGGAAGCCATGCACCTGGGCATGCCCGTACTGGCCCTGGCCACCACCGAAGCGGCCCGGGCGATACCGCGCGGAGCAGGCTTGGTCTCCAACGACGTCGGCGAACTCCAAAGGTTCGCAAAGCGGTTGCTGGATGACCCCGAGGACGCGTACGCGATGGGGATCGTCGCGAGGGAGGCTGCCTTGGAACGGTACGGTCTGGGCAAATTCCACCGGGCCTGGGACGAACTCCTGGCCGGGCTGCCCGTCGGCCGCCACACAGCCGCCAGCCATGACACCAGCGCCAGCCATGACACCAGCGCGAGCCATGACACCAGCGCCAGCCATGACACAGAGAGGACGCACCCATGAAAATCTCCATGGTTTCCGAACACGCCAGTCCGCTGGCTGCCCTGGGAGGCGTTGATGCCGGAGGACAGAACGTCCACGTTGCGGCACTCTCCTCGGCCTTGGCCGACCGTGGCCATCAGGTCACGGTGTACACCAGGCGCGACGATCCCGGACTGCCCGCAAAGGTGCAGGTTGGTCCGGGACTCACCGTGGTCAACGTTGACGCGGGTCCGGCCAAAAGGGTTCCCAAGGACGAACTGCTGCCTTTCATGGGCGAGTTGGCGGACGGAATCTGCGCCGATTGGGCGGGCCAACTGCCGGACGTGGTCCATGCCCACTTCTGGATGTCCGGCCTCGCGGCAATCCAAGCATCGCGTCGGGCGGGAGCTGCCGATCCCGTGCCCGTGGTCCAGACCTTCCACGCGCTGGGCTCGGTCAAACGAAGGCACCAGGGGGCCGCAGACACCAGCCCGCCCGCCCGGCAGTGGCTGGAACCCTGGGTGGGCCGCACCGCTGACTGGGTGATCGCCACGTGCCCTGACGAGGTCTTCGAACTCAAAGCCCTGGGCATCAGCCGGTCAAAAATCTCCATCGCGCCCTGCGGCGTGGACCTCAACCTCTTCACAGGAACGTCCGACGCCGAGCCCAAGTCCCGCACGCACCGCATCCTGAGCGTGGGTCGCCTGGTGCAACGCAAGGGAGTGGACCTGATCATCCAGGCCCTGCCCCTGCTGGCCGAGGCCGGCTTCAACGACGTGGAGCTGCTGATTGTTGGTGGTTCCGGGGACGCCCTCAATCTCGAAGAGGATCCCGAAGCCCAACGGCTCAGGTCCTTGGCCAAAGAGCTCGGCGTTGAGGACAAGATGACCATGCGCGGCCAAGTGCCCCGTGGTTCCATGCCCGCGATTTTCCGCAGCGCGGATGCCGTGGTCTGCGCGCCTTGGTACGAGCCGTTCGGCATCGTTCCCCTCGAGGCAATGGCTTGCGGCGTGCCCGTGGTGGCTGCAGCGGTGGGCGGACTCCGGGAAACGGTCGTGGACCAGAAGACAGGACTGCATGTCCCGCCCAAGGATCCCGAAGCCCTTGCCGAAGCACTGGCCAGGTTGCTGGGAAACCCGGAACTTCGTGCTGACATGGGCCGCGCCGGTGCCCGCCGGGCACGTTCCCGGTACTCCTGGGAACGCATCGCCGCGGACACCGAGAAAGCGTACAGATCTGTTCTGGCTGCCGGGTTGTCGCGGCAAGCCGATGACGTCCTGGAACCACTGGAAGGAACGGCGCTGTGACCTTTGAAAGCCGTGTGACTACCGAGTCCGTGCTCCCGGGCCGCGTACCCGACGCCCTGCCGGGGCCTTGGGTCATCGATCCCGGCGATCCCACCCACAACACCGAAGTCACCCGGCACTTGGACAACGTCCTCCCCGCGTTGGAGTCCTTGCGCTCGCAATCGCACCGGCTGTCCGGGTGGGGAACGGAGCTGGCAGCCAGGCTGCTGTCCGGGCAGCGCCTTCTGGCGGCGGGCAACGGCGGATCAGCGGCGGAAGCCCAGCACTTCACGGCCGAATTGGTGGGCAGGTTCGACGACGAACGGGCGCCCTTCTCCGCGATCTCCCTCCACGCCGAGTCATCCGCGGTCACCGCACTGTCCAACGACTACGGCTATGAGGAAGTGTTCGCGCGCCAAGTCAGGGCCCACGGCCGGGCAGGTGACGTACTGATGCTTCTGTCCACCAGCGGACGCAGTCCCAACCTGCTCAAAGCTGTCCGTGCGGCGCGTGACCGCGGCATCGTTACCTGGGCCCTCACCGGCCCTGGCCCCAACCCGCTCGCCGACGCCTGCGACCAAGCCGTCACAGTGGACGCCATCGCAGCCAACGCGCAGGAAGGCCACCTCATCGCGGTCCACGCCGTGTGCCGGGCCTTTGACGCGGAGATCGCACGGCGTGCCGGCACTCAGGTGGGTGGCCGACCATGAAGATCACGGTTGTTGGCGATCTGCTCCTGGATGTCGACATCAACGGTGCCGCCACCCGGCTGAGCCCCGACGCGCCGGTGCCGGTGGTCGACGTCGCGGACGTCCGGCGTCGGGCGGGTGGCGCCGGGCTGGTCGCCTCCGTGCTGGCGCGCGACGGCCATGACGTTACGCTGGTTACCGCGCTGGCGGACGACGACGGCGCAAGCCACCTCAGGCGCGCACTGGCTGGTGTTTCCGTGCTCGCCGGAGCCCCGATGGCTCCCACGCCCACCAAGACCCGGGTGCGGATCGGAACGCATCCGATGGTCCGGTTCGATCAAGGATGTTCACCGGCCCCCGTCCCGTCCAGTACCGGGGAGATGCTCGGAGCCATCGTGTCGGCGGACGCCGTGGTGGTGGCAGATTACGGGCGGGGAATCACCGCGAACCCGGCTATCCGGGCGTCGCTCGCGGAAGCTGCCCGGCATGTTCCGGTGGTGTGGGATCCGCACCCCGCCGGTTCGGTCCCCGTGGCGGGAGTGTCCGTGGTGACACCCAACTTTGCCGAAGCACTCGCCTTTGCCAAGGCCGCAGGCCTGGAGGGGAACCACCTTGGGGCCGAAGTTGCCGGGCGGTTCCTGCTGGACGCGTGGGGAAGCGCGTCCGTGCTGGTGACGAAGGGCGAGGACGGCGCCGTCCTGCTCGCGGCGGGCGCTCAGCCGCAGGGCATTTCGGCCCCGAAGACCCACGTCAGCGATCCCTGTGGTGCCGGCGACCGTCTTGCCGGGAGCCTCGCTGTTTACCTGGGCAAAGGACTGGGCCCGGCGGAAGCTGCCGCGCGGGCCGTGGGGGACGCTTCAGCATTCCTGGCCGCCGGCGGTGCGGCCGCGCTCGCAATGGTGGTGGACGAAACAGCGGTCCAGGTGGCGCCCGTGGCGGGACCCGTCGTCGAACCCAAGGGTCTGGAACTGGTGGATAGCGCCGACCTCCGCCAGGACGGAGTCCGCCTGGCCCGATCCACCCGCGAAGCCGGAGGCACCGTAGTGGCCACGGGTGGATGCTTCGACCTCCTCCACGCGGGCCACGCCCGGACGCTGGCAGCGGCGCGAAGCATGGGCGACTGCCTGATCGTGTGCCTGAACTCGGACGAATCCGTCCGGCGGCTCAAAGGCGCGCATCGGCCCATTGTCAGTGTGGAAGACCGTGCCGAGTTGCTGCTGGCGCTCGAATGCGTTGACGCGGTGGTGGTCTTTGACGAAGACACCCCCGAAGCCTGCCTCCGCGGAATCCGGCCCGATATCTGGGTCAAAGGTGGCGACTACACCCCCGAAGAATTGCCGGAAGCCCGCGTCCTTGAGGCGTGGGGAGGGCGCTGTGTCACAGTGCCCTTCCATCCGGCACGCTCCACCAGCGGCCTGGCTGCAGCCCTTGCCAAGGTCAGCTGACCATCAGCAGGATCAACGAAAGGAACCGCATGAACACGCAAACACCTGGACGCGTCATCGTCACCGGAGGCGGCTCCGGCCTTGGCGCTGCGATCGTTGAGGCCATCCGCGACGCCGGCGGCACGCCGTTCGTCTTTGACCGGGATGTCAGCAACGTCTCGGGGGCCAAAGCCCTGGAAGTGGACGTCTCCGACCGGCAGGCCGTGGAATCGGCCGTCAAGGAAGTCGCCGAAAGCCTGGGTGGCCTGGACGGAGTGGTCACTGCCGCAGGGATCGACCGCTGCGGAAAGCTGGGCGACGTTCCGGCCGAGGAATGGGAAAAGGTCATCGGAGTCAACCTCCTGGGAACGGTCTCCGTGGTCCGGGCAGCCCTGCCGTACCTCAAGGGATCCCGCGGCCGGGTCATCACCATCGCCTCCACCCTTGGCCTTCGGGCACTGCCGGACGCCACCGCGTACTGCGCGTCAAAGTTCGGCGTGATCGGTTTCAGCCGCGCACTCGCGGCCGAAACCGGGGGAGTCATCGGGGTCACCACCATCATCCCGGGTGGCATGAAGACCCACTTCTTCGATGACCGCGACGAACAGTACAAGCCGCAGGACGACTCCAAGCTCAACGATCCCGCCAATGTGGCGCAGGCCGTGGTGTTCGCCCTCTCGCAGCCGTTCGGCAGCGAGGTCCGCGAACTCCTTATTTGCCCCGCAGAAGAAGGCTCGTGGCCGTAAGGTCCAGCACGTCCTGAACAACGTCGGCCACGGCGATGCCCCTGATGAGGGTGTCGTCGTGGCCGCAGTGCGGAGCCGTCCAGCCGACCTGGGTGATGTCCGCCCCGCAACGAGGGCAGCGAGTCACCCAGGACATGTGGACGCGGTGCATGGCCCGCCCGCGCGGGCCGGCATTGATGGCGTTGCCCAGCCAGAAGACCCCCACAGTGGGAGTGCCAAGTGCTTGTGCCAGGTGCCGTGGGCCGCTGTCGCTGGCCAGCATTACCGACGCCTCTGCCAGCAGGGCCGCCAGATCTCCGACGTCGAGCTCGCCGGCCACGGACGTCACGGCCTGCCGATGGGACTCCGTGAGCTGCCGCCGGGCCAGCCCGGCAACTTCCTGGGCCAACGCCTTTTCCGAGCTGTCGCCGACGACCAGCACCTGCGCCCCTTCCGCCGCGATGCCCGCCGCAGCTTCGGCAAAGTTCGACGCCGGCCACCGCCTTCGCGGATCGGTGGCACCCGGGTGGACCACCACCAGCGATGACCGCAGAGGGTCCCTTAACCCGGCAATGTTCTGCCGGTGCCCGTGCTTGGGGAGCAGGACAGCGGGGACACCGCCGGGTGCCCCGGCCAGGCCGGCTACTTCCAGCCAGCGCTCCGGTTCGTTCTGGTAGTAGACGTAGTCCAGGTTCCGCTCCAGATGTTCGGCGTCCTTGGTGCGCGTTCCGGCCGTGTGCCGCGCCCCCAGCCGGAGCAGGAAGGGGTTGGAAAACCGGCCACCACCGTGCATCTGGAGCGCAAGGTCGAACTCCCAGGCCCGCATCGCCTCAAAGAAGGCTTCCTGGGCGGCCGTGTCCTCAGCATCGTCCTCGAAGTGCTCGCCGTTGCGGGGACCGTCGTGGACGCCGCGCGCCACCGGAAGCAATTCGACGTCGTCTACCGGACCGTCCGTAGCGGCGGCCAGGGCTGCGTGCACGGGCGTGCCCAGCAGCGTGACAGTGGCCTGCGGATAGGCGCTTTTCAGTGCATTCAGGGCGGGGTAGGTGTAGATCAAATCGCCCAGTCCGCCGCCCCTGAGCACCGCGATCCGCTGGACTCCACGGAACTTTTCCAGCACGGGCCCCATTCCGGGACACAAACGAACATCCATGAGCGGTTTCTTTCTTCAAGGTAGCGAAAACTCCCGGGTCCGGCGTGTGAAGCGCGTGCCGCGGGGTACCTGTCGGGAACAGGAACATGCCGTTCTACCGGAAGGTACCCCATGGCACGCCTATCCAATCAAGAAGGCCTGGCTGACTGGTTGCCGGGCCGTTTGGCCGAGGAACGCCCTGTCGTGACGGTCATCGGCGACTCCATCCTTGACGGTTGGTGGGAGGGAACCATCGAAAGGTTCTGCCGCGAAGCCCCCGCTCCCGTAGTCCAGGTCCAGCGCCGCGACTTCGCTCCCGGCGGTGCTGCCAACACCGCGATGAACCTCGCAGCCTTGGGCGCCGAGGTGCGCTTCGTGTCGTTGATCGGCGAGGACGCTGCCGGGGCAACACTGGCCGCCGCCCTCGAAGCAGCAGGAGTCGACGTTTCCCACATGGTCCGGCACCCTGCCATGACCACCACTACCAAGTTCCGGGTGAGCAGCGCCGGGCAAGTGATGTTGCGGCTGGACGATGCCGCCACGGAAATTCCCGACGCGGGCCGTGGGGAAATGGCCGCCGCAGTGCCGGAGGCCCTTCGTGGCTCCGCTGCCGTGGTGCTGTGCGACTACGGCGCAGGGGCACTGGAAGGCCCGGTGCGCAGTGCGATCCTGGATCACTTGGCCCCCGGCGTTGACGGCGGTGTACCGGAGCCCCGGCAGGACACGCTTGTTGTGGTGGATGCCCACAACCCAGCGGACTGGGCCGGACTCAGACCGGACCTGGCTACCCCCAACGCCCAGGAAGCGGCAAGGCTGATCGGTGCGGAATTCCCGGGCGGTGCCGCCCGGTGCCCCTTCGTGGAGGCGCACACGGACCAGCTCCTTCGCGCCTCAGGTGCGGCCGCCGTCGTCGTGACCCTGGACCGGGAGGGGACGCTGACCATCCGTCCTGACAGCACGCCAACGGAACCGGCGACGCACCGCACCTGGGCCCGGCCGCAGGCGGAGAAGCAGGCCTCCGGAGCCGGCGACACGTTCGTCGCCGCCCTGACCCTGGCACGGGCGGCAGGCTTGCCCCTGACCACCAGTGTGGATCTGGCACAAGCGGCCGCCGACGTCGTGGTCCACAGGCCGGGAACCTCTGTCTGCACCACCAGCGAACTCACCAAACACCTCAGCGGCTTCGCGGACACGGCGTTGACGGACACAGAGCTGGCTGCGCACATCCAGGAGCACCGCAGGGAGGGACGCAGGATAGTGCTCACCAACGGCTGCTTCGATGTCCTCCACCGCGGCCATACCCGCTACCTGAACCAGGCCAAGCAGCTGGGCGACGTGCTGGTGGTGGCACTGAACAGCGACTCCTCAGTACGGCAACTCAAAGGTCCCGACCGCCCGGTCAACCACGAAGCCGACCGGGCCGCCGTCATCGCCGCCCTGAGCTGCGTCGACCATGTGACCATTTTCGATACCCCCACGCCGATCCCGCTCATCGAACTCCTGCAGCCTGATGTCTACGCGAAAGGCGGGGACTACACCCCGGAAATGCTCCAGGAGACGGAAGCCGTGGAAAGCTACGGCGGCACGGTGACCATCCTGGACTACGTGCCCGAGCATTCCACCACAGCGGTGCTCGAACGCATCCGCTCAAGCGGCGAGAACCATGAAGGCTGAGGAACCACGCATGCGCATTGCGATCATCGGAGCCACCGGACACGGCGGAACGGAACTGCTCAAACGGCTGCAGAAGGCGCGTTCCGAAGAGGGCGCGGACCTGGAACTTGTGGGCGTGGCACGCCGGGAACCGGATCCGGATGCCGCCCCCTACCACGGGGTGGAGTGGCACACCCTGGACATCGGCTCGCCCACGGACCAACCGGCACTCGAAACTGCCCTCGCCGGGGCCGACGCCGTGGTTCATCTGGCCTGGCTCATCCAGCCCAACCACGACAGGGAACTGCTGCGACGCACCAACGTGGAGGGCACGGCCAACGTCCTGGCCGCCGCGCGCAAAGCCGGGGTGGGGCACTTTGTCTGCGCTTCCTCCGTGGGAGCCTACTCGCCGGCGCCGAAGGACCAACGCACCAAGGAAGGCTGGCCCACTGGCGGTATCCGCAGCTCGCACTACAGCGCGGACAAAGCGGAGCAGGAACGCCTCCTGGACGAGTTCGCCAAAGAGAACCCGGACATTGTGGTGGCCCGCCTCCG
Organism: Paenarthrobacter sp. CC6; assembly: GCF_040560085.1. Taxonomy (NCBI): domain Bacteria; kingdom Bacillati; phylum Actinomycetota; class Actinomycetes; order Micrococcales; family Micrococcaceae; genus Paenarthrobacter; species Paenarthrobacter sp. CC6. The sequence goes on from NZ_JARDAN010000013.1 coordinate 154,989, forward strand.
CCCGGCTTTGATGTTCAGCTCCGGAGGCGGAAGCGAAGTGGGCCGCTACTTCCTCGGCCGGCTCCTGCCCCTGTTGGTTCCGCGTAAGCCATGGCTCCCGGTGCTGGCCCTACCCAAAGAGTTGGTGTTCCAGGCCGTACACACGGCGGACGCCGCGGATGCGTACTGGCGGGTGTTGGAGCACAAGGCCGAGGGCGCCTACAACATTGCCGCCGAACCGGTGATAGACCCCAACGCGCTCGCATGGATCTTCAAGGCCAGGCGTTTGCTGCCGTTCCCGCTCGCGGTGCTTCGCGCCGTCGTCGAGGCCACGTGGCGTTTGCGCCTGCAGGTGACCGACGGCGGCTGGGTGGACATGGCGGCCAACGCGCCCATCATGGATTGTTCCCGTGCGCACAGCCTGCTGGGCTGGTCGCCGAAGCATTCTTCGCTGGAGTCCCTGGCAGAGATGCTGGAGGGAATCGGAGCGGGCAAGGGCCGGACGGGGTCGCCCCCGCTGAGGTCGCGCTGAGGTAGATCCAGCCCTATTCCGACGACAGCACCACGGTCAGGATCCGGCGCAGGCTCATGGCCACGGAAGCCGGTGCGTTCACGGGTGCCTGGCCCGCCGCAGCCTCGGCCACGGCGTTGCTCAGGGCGGTGATGCTGTCCTTCGCATCAGCCATGCGTCTGGTCAGCTCGCCGGATTCCCCGTCCCGCCAATGGTCCACAACGGAGGCCACGGCTTCCAAAGACTCCGAAAGGTAGCCCACCACAGCATCCGGGATGACTGTTCCGGCGCCTTCTTCCCAGATGGCACTTGCCAGGACGTCGGTGATGTCCTGGACGTGGAAAGTGAGCCGTTCGAGGGTCCGCAAACCTGAGAGATCGGCCGGCAGGCGGGTCGCACGACGCCGGGACCTGGGATTCGCCTTGGCGCTCAGTTCCGCTTGGTGCACCGCTGTCCGCACCGCGGCCGCAGTGAGGGACAGTTCGTCGCTGCGGCTCGCCCATGCTTCGTGGTTGGGCGGCCAAGACTCCTCCATGGCCTTCGCCATGTCTTTGAGCTGCCGTGAAAGTGCTTCCTGGTGGCCGGCGATCGCGGGGTCGATGTCGTCCAGGTGCAGGGGCGGAACCACCAGCCAGTTGACGGCGAACCCCACGGCGACGCCCAATGCCATCTGCAGGACGTACGCGAAGGAGAACCCCTCCGTGTTCGAGTCGCCCAACACCAGGACGAACAACGCAGCCATGGGAATCCATTCAGAGGCACTTCCCAGCCGGGGCAGACCGCCGATCAGCACGCCAAGTCCCACGACCAGGGCGACGGCAAAGGCTGTTGGTGCGGTGACCGTGGTGATGGCGAAGGCCATGCCGATACCCAGCACCAGGCCGGCCAGGCTCTGGAGTCCGTGCTTGGCGGAGTCCGCCACGGTGGGGTGCATGCTGACCAAGGCACCCAGGGGCGCGTAGTACGGGTATTCAGCGGCGGGGCCGGGCATGAAGGGGGCGATGTACCAGGCCAATCCAGCAGCGATGGCTGTTTTGGCGGCGAACAGGAGTCGATGGCGTGTGACGGTTTTACGCAGCGCGGGAATCAGCCGTCGCCTGGAGGGCATGGGGCTCATCAATCCAACGGTCGCAGGTATGTGCCCTGGTGTCGAGCGGAGAGCGCTGAACGTGAGCGGAACCATGATTACTGGATTCATGTGATTAGAACCACGGCATCCGGGTACACACCCATTGATAGTAACGATGCTTACTATTCCGGCTGCTGTCCGCAGCCTGCCAACTGTGGAAAGAGAGCAACAATGACTGAGCGCCAATCGCCGCAGGACGGAAGCTTCGCGGCGCCGAGAGGCGGAGCCCACGCAGGGACCGAGCCTTTTTCCGGAAGCTACCTGGACTCGCCGGACGTTGAAACCGATGCCACGTTAACAACTGGTTCCGCAGGTTCCGGTACCGGATCTGCGGATTCCGGCACCGTTGAAACTGCCAAGCAAGAGGCCGCGGGTGTGGCCGGAGCCGTCGGTGACGCGGCCAGCGGAGTGGTGGACACCGCCAAAACCGAGGCCGGCCACGTAGCCCGTGAGGTCAAGGTGAACGCCCGCCAGCTGCTCACCCAGACCAAGGGTGAGCTTGCCGATCAGGCCCAGGTCCAGCAGCAGCGCGTTGCCGAAGGGCTGCGCTCCATCTCTGACGAACTGTCGACCATGGCAAATTCCACCCAGGACGGCGGCGTTGCCACGGATCTCGTCCAACAGGCTGCCCAGCGGTCTTCATCCGTTGCGCAGTGGCTGGAAGGCCGCGATCCCGGTTCGCTGCTCGACGAGGTCAAGGGCTTCGCCCGCCGCAAGCCAGGGACGTTCCTCCTGTTGGCCGCCGGAGCCGGTGTCCTTGCAGGTCGACTGGGCCGTGGCATGGCCGGTAACGCCTCCGACGCCGCCTCGGCGCAAAGCACGACGCCGGCAACCACCCCCCGCGCGGAGTACTACCCCTCTTCCGGCGGAGCGGTAACGCCTCCGGCCGTGGATCTGCCCGGACCGCAGGCAACCACTGCAGGATACGGCTCGGCAACCACCGTGGGAACTCCCGGAACGCCTGGGTACGACGCCGGAACCACCGGAGGCTTCGAAGGCTCCACGCTCCCGTACCCGGAGACCGAAGCCGGTGGGATCAAGGCCCAGGGCGATCCGCTCGCGGGCCCGCTTGATCCGGACAACCCCCAGTACGGAGGTAACCGATGAGCAGTCCCACCGATTTGCCCCCCACCGCGGCCCACGAGAAGGCGGAAAACCTGCCACTCGGCGAGCTGCTGGGCGACCTGACGCGTGACGTTTCGACGTTGATGCGCCAGGAAGTGGAGCTGGCCAAGGTGGAACTCAAGGAGTCCGCCACCAAGGCAGGGAAGGGCGCCGGACTGCTGGGCGGAGCTGCCTACGCCGGCCACATCACGGTGCTGTTCCTGTCCATAGCCCTCTGGTGGGCCTTGGGCCAGCTCGTTGGACTCGGGTGGTCCGCGGTCATCGTCGCGGTCATCGGGGGAATCGTCGCTGCTGTCCTGGCGGTCAAGGGCCGCAAGGAACTGAACACCATCAAAGGCATGCCCCGGACCGCTGAGACGGTCAAGGAAATACCACCCGCTTTGAAACCCAATACTGAGGAGACACGATGACGCAGAACCCCGACGCCCTGCGCGCGGACATTGAAGAAACGCGCCGCCGGCTCAGCACCAACGTTGATGCCGTGGCTGACAAAGTCACGCCTTCACACATCGTCAACCGCCGGGTGGACAAGATCAAGACAGCTGTTTTCGGCGCCCGCGACGACGTCCAGGACCGGACAAGCACCGCCGCCCACCAAGCACAGGACACTGTGTCCGGAGTGGTTTCGGATATCGGCGATGCCCCGCAGGCCATCACCCGCAAGGCCCAGGGCAGCCCTGTCGCCGCAGGGCTGATTGCTTTCGGCGCCGGGCTTCTGGTCTCCTCGCTGTTCCCCGCGTCTGAAAAGGAGCGCGAAGCAGCGCAGGCAGTCAAGGAAGCAGCCCAGCCGCTGACCGATGAGCTGAGCCACGCGGCACAGGAAGTCGCGGAGCACCTTCGCGAGCCCGCCCAGGACGCCATGCAGAACGTCAAGGACAGCGCCACGGAAGCTGCTGCCAACGTCAAGGATGAAGGCCAGGCCGCGGCCGCCGACGTCCAGGACCGGGCAGAGACAGCCAAGGACAACGTCAGCAACCAGTAAGCAGGCCTGCAACCCGGGAAGGGGACAGCAAACGTCGCAGTGCATCCTCATTGCGACGTAAGTTGTCCCCTTTCCGGGTGTCAGCGCACTTCGAGGATCATTTGCAGCAGCCGCGCAGCAGCCGGGCGTGCTGCGTGCTCTTCGGCCCATTGCGCGCGGGCCAGTGCCTTGCTCACAGCCTGCGTAGTGATACCCAGTTCCTGGGCAACGGCTTTTTGCTGGCCCCGGACTCCGGGCGTCAGCAGGTCCAGCACCCGCCACTCCGCAGCGCTGCGGTGTTGAACAATATGGCCAAGAAGCCGCAGTACGGCTTCTGCTTCGGAAGCCAGGGCGGCCAGAGGGCCGTCCACCGCGACGGGTATCCGCTCCTTGCTGGACCGCAGCCTGTCCACGGCCCGTCTGGCATATACCAGCCCGTGGCCTGAGGCGTCTTTCACCAGGTTGGGCAGCGGCTCATTGATGGGGCCAACACCAATTCCCACATACCACTGGCCGGTCCGGAGCGCGATCAAGGCGGTCTCCACGGCCTGGTGGCTGGACTCCACGATGCCCTGTACCTCATCCTCAACCGAGCGGTCGAAATCCAGGCGGGCAGGAATGTGCCGCAGGTCCTTGAGCAACTGCGGCACAAGATCGCCGTCGCGGCGGCTGTCGCGCTGGTTGATGGTGAGAGTGAACATAGTGGATCACATGCTACCGGCTGGTAGCAGCTCTGCAAGGGCACAATTCCCCTGTTACTTGCTTCGTGACGGGCTCCGCGAACGTCCGGCAGCTCAGTCCAGGGCGGTGGGTCCAGTCAGTACGACGGCGGCCAGCGCACCTGCCGCTGGACGGCCGGCGCCGGGTGTGTCGGAATCGCGCATGGCTCCTTGGATGGCCTTCACCAGCGGGGCCGGATCCTCGTTCGCGGCGAAGACCCAGAACGTATCGCGGGCCTGGAACACTACTGCGTTCCTGCCGCCCGCACCCAGCGAGACCTTGTTCCTTGCCACCAGGCGCCTGTCCGGATCAGTGTTGTCGGCGGTAGTCACGGCCTTGAGCGTCCCGGGCGCGATCGCGTTCCAAGGAAACACCAGCAGGGTGCTCTTTTGCGAGTACTTGGCCACGATTCCCCCGTCAAAGACCAGGAGTTTCCGGAAACTGCCCAGCAGGGTCATGGACCACAGCACCAAACCGGTGAGGGCGCTGGCGGCAATAAAGAGCAGGGGATCACCGAAATGTCCGGCCTCCCGGGTGGAGCGGAGCGGGCTGACGAACTCGGCGATGGTTCCAAAGAGGAAGCCAACCAGCAGGCAGGGAATCAGCGCCTTCCAGTAGATGCGCCGCGAAGAAGCGACATACCGGAGTCGCCCCAGCCCGGGTCCAAGCCGGCGCTCAACACGTCGTACCAGCCAGTTACGGCCGCGCATCCGGGCGCTGGCCATAGAGGTTGGGCAGGTTTTGCTGTTGTGCCGAGGCCGCTTGCTCCGCGGCAACGGCTTTGGGATCCGGGACCGGCTGCTGGCCTTTGGCGATGCCGGAGCGCCGGTCCATGGCAGCAAACTTGGGATCCCAGGTGTCATCTCCGCCGCCGCTCAGTGCAGCAGCGATAACCATCACCACGAAGAACGGGAAGAACGACCAGCAGATGGCGCGCCATCCCCCCAACCAGGCACCCGCCGTCGTGCCGTTCTTGATCCGCACCGAGCGCATGCCTGCAGCGGCGTCACCGACGCTGCCCACAGTTCCCCAGATCATGCCGTAGATGAACAGACCCACGAACCACAGGACGACGTACAGGGTCAGCCAGAAGCCGTCATTGAACCCGAGCGTCGAGCCGTTGTTCATCATGGACTCACGGACCACTGCGGCGATGGCTGCCAGGATGACGTAGCCCACCAGGAACACGACCGCATCCAGCACGCGGCCCCAAAAGTGGGCTGCTCCGGATGCCTTGACGAAGTACGCGCCCGTGTCGGGGTGGCGGCTTACGGCACGTCCGGTGAGGGGGTCCACCATGCCGGTTGCGGTTGTGGGCTTCGTAGCGCTCATGAGGGGCTTTCGGTTCGACGGCGGGTTGCGGCTTGGTTGCGGGAGATCAGGCCAGCCCGGCAAGTCCGCCCAGGACGCGGGCCAGGGACGGGGCCGATGTTTCCTTCAGTTCGAAGGAAACGCCCTCGCCCTGCTCCGGAAGGCCGGGCTCCTGCGAGCCCTCCACGCGAGGCGTCAGGACGTGGACGCCGGACGGGCCGGTGTAAACGGTGACGGTAGGAAATTCATTGGTGTCGGAGTTGAACGCAACAACGTTGCTTGCGGCCTGCGTATCGGCCAGGGCCGTGGCGGCATGGGCTTCGAACTGGGCTTCCGTGTACACCGCAGGGTCCGAGTCGCGGGCGGCCGCGTGCTCGGGATCCACGAATTCGGCGAGGCGCTGTACCAGTTGATCCCGGGTGACAACGGTGAAGCCGTGAAGGCCGCCTTCGTCCACTTCCTCCAGCAGGACGCCCTCGTCGTGGACGTAGCCGTACAGCCAGCGCTTGCCGGTGGAGACGGTCCGTTCAACGGAAACAACGTTGCTGCCGCTGCGGCGAAGGGTCAGGGCGCCGGTGATTTCCTCCGTGGCGTGCAAACGGGAGGGTTCCGTTTCGCCTTCAAAGATCACCGGGTATACGAGTTCCTTGGCGAGCAGCCCGCGCAAGGCCACGGCGCACATGATGTCCTTGTTGGCGTCCTGGGCTGAAAGCCACGGCAATGCCACCAGTTGCTCGTGCTGGACGCCGTCCAGTGCCACGACTTCCTCATCGGTCAGCGTGGGCAGGGGCGCTCCGATGGCGCTGGCTGATGCCAGGACCTTGGCTGCGGCCTGGACATCCCGTTCGGTCCAATTCATGGTGCTCGTTGTCATCCGAATATCCCTCCGACAAAGTTTCCGACCGACTTGGCGGCATTACTGACTCCGTCTGCCACCTTACTGCCTACATCCTTGGCGAAATTGCCCACTTCCTTGGCGCCGTCGGCAATGTAACTGCCGGGGTTGCGGGCAAAGTTGGAGATGGAATCCCAATTGTCAGCCACCAGGTTGCCCAGCGCCCACGCTCCGGCAACCAGCCCGGCACCAATGACGATCGGCGCACCGATGGGACCCAGAAGGGCCGCGCCGCCGGCCGTCATGAGCATGATGCTGCCCACGCCGCCCACCACGGACAGCCCGCCGGCAACCCTGTCGCCGGTTCCGCGCCAACCGTCGTGCTGGGGGCTGATCATGTCGCTGATGCCGCCCACGATGTTCAGTGGTGCAGCGACAGCCCCGGCGATCCGGAGCCCCTTGGAGAACTTGCTCGCCTCCTGGAATGCCGTGCTGTACGGGATGTTGGCTTTGAGGTCGGTGATGACGTCCGTGACCTTTTCGCCGTTGCGCAGCGCGGTGATGCCGTCCCGCAGCACGCTGCCACCGGCGCGCCAGTTGGTCAGGATCTCTTTGGTCTGCCCGTACCGCAGGTGCCGGGGGATGACGTTTCCGGCGGCGTCCGGCTTGACCGGAAGGAGGTACTTGAAGGCCGTCCACAGCGGAGCAGCTACACCTTTGGCGCCCATGGCGGTGTCGTAGACATCCTTGAGGACGCCCACCGACGTGCCCGAGCCGTCATTGTGGCTGGCGAATTCCTGCTGGTTGGCGTGCTTCTTCAGCTGGCTCGCGTTTTCCCGGAGCATGTTGGCGGCCTTGACCAGGCTCTGCCGGTGCTGGCTGTTCCAGTCACCCTTGAAGACAGTGGCGTCGCGGCCCTGCCAGGCTGTCGTGGAATTGATCGCGTTGGACAGCTGCGTGCTTTGCAGGCTGATGGCGTCGGCGGCTTTGCCCATCACACCCGCCAGACTGCGAAGTTGCGCGATATCCGCGCCGTAAAACCCAGCCATATGGAACCCCCTGTGTGCAAGCATCGAAAAGTCTCGTCCCAGCCTAGGGGGCCGGCCAAGCTCCCGCGATGGGTAGTCATGCCCATCAAAGCAACGCGGGGTCACTTATGGCCCATGTTCGACTCCCGAATGGGCCATAAGTGACCCCGCGTTGCTTTAAAAGCACGACGGCGGTTGGTGGGGTTCCAGAGGAACTCCGCCAACCGCCGTCGTGGTCTGCGTTAGTGGCCTGCGGCCGGAACGTAGCGCTTGATGGAGGCTTCCAGCTCGGCTTCGGCGGCGGCGCGGTCGCCCCAACCCTCGGCCTTGACCCACTTGCCGGGCTCCAGGTCCTTGTAGCGGGTGAAGAAGTGCTCGATTTCCTTGATCAGGAATTCGCTGACGTCGCTGACTTCCTGGATGTGGTCGAAGCGGGCGTCAACGGGAACGCAAAGGACCTTGGCATCTCCGCCGCCGTCGTCGGTCATGTTGAAGACGCCGATGGGGCGGGATTCAACGATGACGCCCGGGTGGAGGTCGAAGTCCTGCAGGAGCACCAGTGCGTCCAGCGGGTCGCCGTCCTCGCCCAGGGTGTTCTCGAAGAAACCGTAGTGCGTGGGGTACTGCATGGAGGTGAACAGGACGCGGTCCAGGCGGACACGGCCGGTTTCGTGGTCAACTTCGTACTTGACGCGCGATCCCTTGGGGATCTCGATGGTCACGTCGTGCTTCATGGAATGCTCCTTGACGGGTGAGGGTGGGGCGTTGCTCCGCCGAAGCGGCCGCCACGGGTGACGGTGCCTCAGGCAGGCTGCTTAGCCCGGGGCTGGCGGCAGGCAAAAGTACAGCCGGTGCCGCCGACTACTATTGAGGATATAGCGAGAGGCCCGGGTTTCTTGAACCGGCGGGGACATTTCAGGACTGACAGGACCAAGCAACTTCCATGATGGGCGTTAAAAACGGGGGTTCCCGGAAGAGGGTGCCCACGGTGTGGGGGCGCTTGATGTGGCCGGTGCTGTTGGCAGTTGTCCTGCTCTGTGTCGGCGCCGTCGTGGTGTCCGGAATGGCGCCCGGGTTGTTCAGTGCTCCCCGGCCTTCGCCGTCGATCCCCGCGTGGCAGCAGCAACCCACGCAACTGTCCGGCTCCAGCGCGCTGCTGCCCCTGGATGACAAAGCGCCCGTCCCCCTGCCGTCCGAAGTGTCCCGGCTCCTGGACGGGACCCTGAAACCAGATGGCGCGGGCAACATCAGCGGCATGGTCATCGACGCCATCACGGGGAAGGTCCTGTTCGACCGCGACGCCAACGCCAACAGGATCCCGGCGTCCAACATGAAATTGTTGACCGCCGTGGCCGCCCTGAAGGCACTCGGGCCTGACGCGCGGTTCACCACCAGGGTTCTCGGATCCGACAATCCCTCCACAGTGGTCCTGACCGGCGGCGGGGACGTGCTGCTGGGTGCGTCCGCTTCGGACCCTTCCGCCATTCTTGGACGTGCCGGCCTGGCTTCCCTGGCCGCGGACACTGCGGCAGCCCTGGCCGCAGCGGGCGTGCAGGGCCCCATCACGGTGAAGGTGGACGACTCCCTCTTCACCGGACCGGCCCTGAACCCGGCCTGGAGCCTCGACGACGTGGCGGCCGGCGAAACCGCTCCCTTGTATTCCCTCGCGCTGAACTCCGGACGCTATTCACCCGGCGTTCAAACAGGTCCCAGGCCCCAGGACTCTGCCATGACCACCGCCCAGGCTTTCGCGGAGCAGTTGGCGGCGGCCGGCGTCATGGTGAGTCCCGGCGTCGAACGCGCCAAAGGCCTCCCCACCAAAGTCCTGGCCACCGCTGAATCCGCCACGGTCAGCGAGCAAGTGGACCTGATGCTGGAGACCTCCGACAACTTCCTGGCCGAGGCCCTGGGGCGGATGACCGCTGCCGCCAGCGGCAAGGAAACCACGTACGACGCCGCCACTGCAGCCGTGCGGCAAAGGCTGGGGGAGTTGGGTATCGCCACGGACTCAATGCAGCTGGCCGACGTTTCGGGACTGGCGTTGGAGAACCAGGTCAGTGCCCGGCAGTTCGCCGAGGTCGTCCGGGCCATCACGAGTGGTCCGGATCCTGCGCTTCGTTCAGCCCTGGACGGTTTTCCCGTTGCGGGACTCACCGGCACCCTCAACGACAGGTACGGCGACGCCAGCACCGCCGGGGGAGCGGGACTGGTCCGCGCCAAGACCGGAACCCTCAACACCGTCATCGCCCTGAGCGGTTATGTGGTGGATGCGGACGGACGGCTCCTGGTGTTCTCCTTCATAGGCAACGGACTGGACCCCGGTGCGGCCGGCAACAAAGTGGCCATGGACCGATCCGCGTCCGTACTGGCCTCCTGCGGCTGCCGGGGCTGAAAGCTCCGCGTCCAGCGAACTTAAGGGTTCACTGTCAGCCACGTGTGGTGTGATGGACCGTATGGTGTCATCTGCCCGCGAATCGTCAGCAGGGGCCCAGTCCCTGATCAATTGGGATCTGGCCGCCGCTACGGCTGCCCGGCTTGCCCCCTCCGGCCCTGAGCTCAGCGCCGGGGAAATCGGCAAGGCGGTAGAGAACCTGCGCTTCAACGCGGATATCTCCGTGCCCCACGTGCACGACATCACAGGGCTGGACGCCGCGCGGGACCTGCGCGATTCCCATGTCCTGGTGGTGGACCGGGCCTCGTGGTCCAAGGCCAATACCCAGAGTTTCTCGGTGATGCTCCAGCCTGCGCTGAAGAAGATGCTGGAAAGCCGCAGCGGGGTTGCCATGACACCGGCGGCAGCTGCAACCAGCGGGGCCATCACCGGAACCCAGCTCGGCGCCGTACTGGCCTTCCTCTCCAGCAAAGTGCTCGGCCAGTATGACCCCTTCGCTGCCCTGGCACCCGATTCCACTGTGCCCCCGGGCGGCCGCCTCCTGCTTGTGGCGCCGAACATCATCTCCGTGGAACGCGAACTCAACGTCCACCCGGACGACTTCCGCCTCTGGGTGTGCCTCCACGAGCAAACGCACCGCGTCCAGTTCGCGGCCGCACCCTGGCTCAGGCACCACATGCTCGACGAAATCGAGAAACTCAGCGGTAACCTCCTGGGCAACATGGACTCCCTCGTTGAACGGGCCGGCGCAGTGGCCAAGTCCCTCCGGGACCGCAACCCCACAGAGAAGACACCGGGCCGTGGCGCCATTCTGGACCTCCTGCAGAATCCCGAAGAAAAAGCGTCCCTCTCCCACATCACCGCTGTCATGAGCCTCCTCGAGGGCCACGCCAACGTCGTGATGGATGCCGTCGATTCCAGCATCGTCCCCTCCGTGAAGACCATTCGCCAGCGCTTCAACGACCGCGGCAAAGACCGGGGCGTTGTGGAGAAGTTCATCCGCAACCTCCTCGGCCTGGATGCCAAGATGCGCCAGTACACCGACGGCGCCAAATTCGTCCGCGAAGTTGTTGCCGTGGCCGGGATGGAAGGCTTCAACAAGGTCTGGGAATCCGCCGAGTACCTGCCCACCGAAGAAGAAATCCACAACTCCCGGCTGTGGCTAGAGCGGATGGGCCTTTGAGCCTTCCGGCCGGTTCCGGTGCTGGTTCAGGTTCCGGTGTGGGTTCAGCAGGCAAAGGACGACGCCGGCCCGGACGACTGGCGCCAGTCGTCGGCAAAGCACGGAAACAGTTGCAGAACGCCCTCGCCGCTGCCGGGTACCCCGCGCGGGTGCTCGTGGCCTGCAGCGGAGGTCCGGATTCCCTGGCGCTCGCAGCCATTGCAGCCTATTTCGGCAGGCGCGGCCACGTAGAGGGGCATCCGGTGTCCGTTGCCGCCGTCGTGGTTGACCATCAACTGCAGGACGGATCGGCGGAAGTAGCTGCCAGGACCGCATCTGTTTTGCGCGAGCTGGGGCTTTCTCCCGTGGAAGTGCGGACAGTGGACGTCGCAGCAACCGGGTATGGCCCCGAGGCCGCAGCGCGGGACGCCCGGCATGCGGCCCTTGAATCCGCCGCCGATGACCTGGGGTGTGATGCGATCCTGCTCGGCCATACCTTGGATGACCAGGCTGAACAGGTGCTCCTGGGCCTGGCCCGGGGTTCCGGGACACGCTCCTTGGCGGGCATGCGCCCTGCCCGCGGCCGGCTTCTCCGCCCATTCCTCGGTCTCCGCCGCCAGGAAACAGTGGAGATCTGCGACGTCGAGGAACTGGACCCCTGGCACGATCCGAGCAACGCCGATCCCGCCTTCGCCCGCTCCAGGACACGCGTGGAAGTCATGCCGGTCCTCGAAGAAAAGCTTGGGCCCGGGGTGGCTGAATCCCTGGCCCGGACTGCGGCGATCCTTCAGCAGGATGCGGATTTCCTCGAGGATTTGGCCAACGAGACCTATCTCTCACTCGTCCATCGTGAGGATGGGGGCGTCTGGCTGCCGGAGGATACCGTCCGCGGACTTCCGCCGGCGCTAAGGTTCCGGGTCATCGCCAAGGCTGCAGCCGACGTCGGGGGTCAACAACCCGGGTACGGTCGGCTTCAAGCCGCGGAAGCCCTGCTGCGCAGGCAGGGGTCGGCCGGGCCCGTGCAGCTTCCCGGCCACGTCAGCGTTTCACGTCTGTCCCTCAGCGATCTGGCGCAGGAAAGGACCGTTTCCGCGGGCGCTCCGCCGGCGGATGCGACCGGTGATTCGGCCAACGCCGGTCCCCGCGAAGCCGCGCGCTGTGGGAAGCTAGTATTCCGGCATCAGAAACCGTCCCAGCAGTAGCCGCACCCGAGCATCAAAACAGGAGCCATTGGTGGATTCAAACGACGTCCAGGCAGATCTCAAGCACGTTCTTTACACCAAAGAGCAGATCCAAACGCGTATCGCGGAACTCGCAGCGCAGATCGACAAGGACTACGAAGGCCGCGACATCCTCATTGTCGGGGTCCTCAAGGGTGCGGTCATGGTCATGGCTGACCTTGCCCGCGCACTGCACAGCCACGTCAGCATGGACTGGATGGCTGTCTCGTCCTATGGCTCCGGCACCCAGTCCTCCGGCGTCGTCCGGATCCTCAAGGACCTCGACACCGACCTCATGGGCAAAGACGTGCTCATTGTTGAGGACATCATCGATTCCGGCCTCACTCTTTCCTGGCTGAAGTCGAACCTCGAATCCCGCGGTACCGCCAGCGTCGAGATCTGCACCGCTTTCCGGAAGCCGACCGCCGCCAAGGTGGAAATCGACGTCAAGTACGTCGGCTACGACATTCCCAACGAGTTCGTTGTCGGCTACGGCCTGGACTACGCCGAGAAGTACCGCAACCTCGACTTCGTGGGCACCCTGGCCCCGCACGTTTACGAGTAACCACCCGGTTCCCGCTTCGCCGCGCCACTTTCCGCCGACCGCACCTGCAACCTGGTGCTTTTGGCGGAAGGGGCGCGGCGGTGCTGCTTAAAGGGTGCGAATGGCCTGGGTGGTTGATCTTTGGCTTGGCCGGGCCTGCCGCCTCTCCGCTTGCCGGGGCTAAACTGAACCATGACCGGTGCTTCTGCCCGTCTTCTGACCTGGCTTGCCGTCATGGCGACGCTCCTCACGGCCTGCACCCCCGCCGTCGACCTCCCCGGGACCGATGCCGGCCAGCCGGTCGCGACCTCTTCCGCCATGCCGACTGCGAGCGAAACCGCCGCGGTCCCGTCTACGAACACCCAACCTCCCGCTCCGGCTGTGGCTCCAATCCCAACTGCGCCTGCCGTCCCGGCGGCGCCTCCGGCGATTCCCCAGCCGTTCGCGTTCAACCTGTACCAGGCGGGTGACTTCGTACCGCAGTACACCTTCGATTGGTGCGTTGCGGCGAGCGTCCAGATGGCCCACAACCTCATTGACGACACCGGCGGGGCTTCCTGGACCGACTCTGCGCAGCAGGGTCAATTGTGGGAGATGGCAAGGGCCAGATCATCCGATTCGTTCAACGGTGCCAACCCGTTCGGTTGGGCGCAGGTGCTGACCGAATCCGGCATGGGGCCGTACACGGTGGTGAGCGTCGCGGATTATGGCGGCGCCCTGCAAACGGCTGCGCGCGCCATGGCGGGTACCGGGCGACCGGTTGGCCTGGTCATGTGGAGCGGCCGCCACGCGTGGGTCATGAGCGGATTCGAATCGATGGGCGATCCCGCCCAGTTCCCGGACTTCAAGGTAACGGGGATTCACGTCATGGATCCGCTGTACCCATATGGCAGCGGGCAGTGGGGGCCATCGCCCGAGCCCAACAGCCTGCTCAGTCCGGAGCAGCTGGCCACGCAGTTCGTGGTCCGGGAGCCCCGACGCTGGAGCAGCGGACTCCCGACCGGCTACTTGCTGGTCCTCCCCGTCGCTGCGGCCTGAACGAACCAGCAACAAACCCTGTCCACTCGAGCCCACCGCGAGTATCCTGTGTACGCCCAGAGGGAACTTTTGGACTTTCCAGTGCGTGAATTACTGGGAACGGTGTATAGCTTGAAACCGAAGCAGCACCACTCGCGCGCAGAAGTTGCGCCTTGCAGCACTACCAGGAGGGACGGGGCAAAACCCCGATCAGATGAAAGCTAAGAGTTTCTTCAAGGGCCCGGGCATCTGGATTGTTGTCGTCGTTGGCTTGCTCCTGGTGGCATTCGCAACACTGGCTCCGGGCGGTTCCACACGCATTGACACCAAGGAAGGCCTGGATCTCCTGTCGCAAAGCGGCAAGGTCGAGCAGGCCAAGATCTTCGACGCCGAGAACCGCGTCGACTTGGTGCTGAAGGACAACCTGAACCTGGATGGACAGGACAAGGGCAAGAATGTCCAGTTCTTCTACGTCACGGATCGTGGTCCGGATGTCGTGAAGGCTGTTACCAACGCCAACCCGGACAAGGGCTTTACTGACCAGCCCGTCGAGAACAACTGGTTCTCCGGCCTGTTCTCGCTCCTTATCCCGGTGCTGTTGCTCGGTGTCCTGTTCTGGTTCCTGCTGTCCCGCATGCAGGGCGGCGGCTCCAAGGTCATGCAGTTCGGCAAGTCCAAGGCCAAGCTGGTCAACAAGGACATGCCCCAGGTGACGTTCTCCGACGTTGCCGGTGCTGACGAGGCCGTGGAAGAGCTCCAGGAAATCAAGGAATTCCTCCAGGAACCGGCGAAGTTCCAGGCGGTCGGCGCCAAGATCCCCAAGGGTGTGCTGCTCTACGGCCCTCCGGGTACCGGTAAGACCCTGCTCGCCCGTGCTGTCGCAGGCGAAGCCGGTGTTCCGTTCTTCTCCATCTCCGGCTCGGACTTCGTGGAGATGTTCGTCGGTGTGGGTGCCTCCCGCGTCCGCGACCTCTTCGAGCAGGCCAAGGCCAGTTCCCCGGCAATCATCTTCGTGGACGAGATCGACGCCGTCGGCCGTCACCGCGGTGCCGGCATCGGCGGCGGAAACGACGAGCGTGAGCAGACCCTGAACCAGCTCCTTGTGGAGATGGATGGCTTCGACGTCAAAACCAACGTCATTCTCATCGCGGCGACGAACCGTCCCGACGTCCTGGACCCCGCACTGTTGCGCCCGGGCCGTTTTGACCGCCAGATCACCGTGGAAGCTCCGGACATGATCGGTCGCGAACAGATCCTCAATGTCCACGCCAAGGGCAAGCCCATGGCTCCCGGCATCGACCTCAGGGCTGTTGCCAAGAAGACCCCCGGCTACACAGGTGCCGACCTGGCCAACGTCTTGAACGAGGCCGCGCTGCTGACCGCCCGTTCAAATGCGAACCTCATTGATGACCGTGCGTTGGACGAGGCAATCGACCGCGTCATGGCCGGCCCGCAAAAGCGCAGCCGCGTCATGAAGGAACTCGAGCGCAAGATCACCGCCTACCACGAAGGCGGTCACGCCTTGGTGGCGGCAGCACTGCGGAATTCCGCCCCGGTCACCAAGATCACCATCCTTCCCCGCGGCCGTGCACTCGGCTACACCATGGTGATCCCCGAGGATGACAAGTACTCGGTCACCCGCAACGAGCTGCTCGATCAGATGGCCTACGCCATGGGCGGCCGCGTCGCAGAGGAGATCGTGTTCCACGACCCCTCCACCGGTGCCTCCAACGACATCGAGAAGGCCACCTCCACTGCCCGCAAGATGGTGACGCAGTACGGCATGAGCGAACGCGTCGGTGCCGTGAAGCTGGGCCAGGGTGGCGGCGAGCCGTTCCTCGGCCGCGATGCCGCACAGGAGCGCAACTTCTCGGACCAGATCGCGTACGTCGTGGACGAGGAAGTTCGTCGCCTGATCGACCAGGCACACGACGAGGCCTACGCCATCCTTACCGAAAACCGGGACGTCCTGGACCGCCTGGCACTGGAACTCCTGGAACGGGAAACCCTGAACCAGGCTGAGATCGCCGAGATCTTCCACGACATCCGGAAGCGCGATTTCCGCGAGATCTGGTTGTCCAAGGAATCCCGTCCGGTCCAGTCCATTCCGCCGGTGGAAAGCCGTGCAGAAAAGGCCGAGCGGGAAGCCCAGGAGGAGGCCAAGAAGGCTCGCCTGGACGAACCGTTGGACACCGTAGCTCCGCACGCACAGGGCGTCAGCAGCCAGGACTCCTTCCAGGCGCCGCAGCCCGACGGCGGCAACGACCACCCGCATCACGGCTAAGCTTTCTGCTGTGACTCATTTCGACGACGACGACCTCGCCGCCGCCCACGGTTCCGCCACGGGCTCCAAGGCCCACTCCAAGGTGGACCGTCCGCGCATTGAAGCGGCGGTCCGCGAGATCCTGCTGGCAATTGGTGAAGACCCTGACCGTGGCGGGCTGCAGGACACGCCAAAGCGCGTGGCCAAAGCCTATGCCGAGGTGTTCGCGGGCCTGCACCAGCACCCCGCGGACGTCCTGTCCACCACCTTCGACCTCGACCACGAAGAGCTTGTCCTGGTGAAGGACATTCCCTTCTACTCCACGTGCGAACACCACCTGGTGCCGTTCCACGGAGTAGCGCATGTCGGTTACATTCCGTCACATGACGGCAAGGTGACCGGCCTCAGCAAGCTGGCACGGCTGGTGGATATCTACGCCCGCCGGCCGCAGGTGCAGGAGCGCCTCACCACGCAGATCGTGGAGGCCCTGGTGAAGCACCTCAACCCGCGCGGGGCGATTGTCGTCGTCGAATGTGAACACATGTGTATGTCCATGCGCGGCATCCGCAAGCCCGGCGCGAAGACCGTCACCAGCGCGGTGCGCGGTCAACTCCATGACCCGGCCACCCGCGCCGAGGCCATGAGCCTCATCATCGGAAGGTAAGCATTTATGGACTCCCTCGCTGCAGCACCCGGAACCGGCCCGGCCACAAGCCCGCTGCCGGTTCTCCGTAAGCCGCGGCCCGCGGCCAGGTTCGAGGACCTGCCCACGGACCGCACGCTCGTCATGGGAATCCTCAACGTCACCCCGGATTCCTTCAGCGACGGCGGCACGCACCGCACACCGGACACAGCCATTGCGCTGGGCCTGCGTATGTTCTACGCCGGCGCTGACATCATCGATGTCGGCGGCGAGTCCACCCGTTCGGGCGCGGAACCTGTTTCCCCCGAGGAAGAACAGCGCCGCGTGCTGCCGGTAATCCAGGCCCTGGTGAAGGCCGGTGCGCTGGTCAGCATCGACACCATGCACACCTCCACGGCGGCCGCCGCTGTTGAGGCCGGAGCTGCCATCATCAACGACGTCTCCGGCCTGACCATCGAGCCCGATATGCCCGAGCTCGTGGCCCGCACCAAGGTCCCGTACATCCTGACGCACCGCCGGGGCGACGCCCTGACCATGGACAGCCTGACGGACTACAACAACGTCACCGAGGACGTGGTGGCCGAGCTCAGCGGCGTCCGCGACAAGCTGTATGCCGCCGGCGTTGCCCCGGAACAGATCATCGTCGATCCCGGTATCGGGTTCTCCAAGAACGAGAACCAGAACTGGGAACTCCTGAAGAACCTGGACCAGTTGTTCGTCCTGGGACACAAGGTGATGGTGGCCGCTTCACGCAAGCGCTTCCTTGGCTCGCTCCTCACAGTGGCCGGCAAGTCGGCAGCGCCGTTGGAGCGCGACTCCGCCACCGCCGCCATCACCGCTCTGAGTGCTGCCCAAGGCGCTTGGGCTGTCCGCGTCCACGACGTCGGCCCCAGCCTTGACGCCGTCAAGGTTGCCGCCCGTATCGCCCGCTGATTGGATAACGCTGTGGACAGGATTACGCTGACCGGCGTCACCGCCGTCGGTTATCACGGGGTGTTCGATTTCGAGCGCCGTGACGGCCAGCCCTTCGTCGTGGATGCCGTGCTGCACACGGATTTCACCAAGGCTGCCGAGACCGACGACCTGCAGTACACAGCGCACTACGGCGAAGTCGCCGAGTTGATCACGAAGCACATCGAGGGCGAGCCCTTGAACCTGATCGAGGGTCTCGCGGTCAGGATCGCCGAGGCCATCCTCGCGAACTACAGCGTGACCGCCGTCGACGTTACCGTCCACAAACCCAAGGCGCCCATTGAGGTTCCGTTCGGCGATGTGACCGTCAGCGTCCACCGGGAGCGATCATGAGCCCTGGCTATACCAAGGTCATTCTGGCTTTGGGCAGCAACCTGGGGGAGCGCAACGACACTCTTTCCACGGCCGTTGCCGACCTCGTTGATCCGCCGGAGGTCCGCCTCCTGGGGGTTTCTCCGGTGGTGCAGACCAAAGCGGTCGGCGGGCCGGAAGGACAGCCTGATTTCCTGAATATGGTCATGGCGGTGGAGACCACGCTCACTCCCTTGGAGCTGCTCAAGCATTGCCACGAGATCGAACAGAAGCATCACCGAACCCGTGAAGTGCGTTGGGGTCCCAGGACTCTTGATGTGGACATCATCGTTTTCGGGGACCTTGCAAGCGACGACCCCGTCCTCACCATCCCGCATCCCAGGGCAGCCGAGCGGGCTTTCGTGCTCTACCCCTGGTCGCTGCTTGAGCCACACGCCCGGCTGAATGGCCACAGCGTGGCTGAACTGGCCGCCGTCGCAGCCGACATGCCGGACATCCGCAGGTTCGACGGCTTTGGCGACGTCGCCGGCGTACCGGCCACAGGGGCGGTGGAGCCGCAGTGAAAGCCATGCGCCCGGTTGTTTTGGTGCTCATCGCCGTCATCGCTGCCGTCGTAGGCTGGCTGGCCACTGTCTCTACCAACCGTTTCAGCATGCCCACCCCTGTCCTGCCAACGTCCGCGTTGATCACCATGGGTGTCATCGCCGGACTCACGCTCGTCATGGGCGTGCGGGTCCTGCGGTGGCGAAACGGCAAGAAGAAGAACATGCTGAATCCGATTCTTGCCGCCAGGACCCTGATCCTTGCCCAGGCCTGCGCTTACGCTGGAACGCTCCTCCTTGGCTGGCATGCGGGTATCGGCGTGGACCTTCTGCGGATCGGCACGCTGCGCAGCGGTGAAGGCATCCTGTGGAATGCACTGCTGATGGGTGGCGGTGGTGTGGTGATGGTGGTCGTCGGCCTGGTAGTGGAGCGTTTTTGCCGGATACCGCCGGAGGACATCGAAGGCGGCTCCGCCGGTCCTGAAACCCGCCGGGGCGAAACCAAAGGCGAAGGCGAATATGCCTACCGAGGCGATTGACCCTCCCGGCGTCCAGTGGCTCCGGGTTTCCCCCAAGTACGTCACTGTCCGCTTGGTGGAGTGGGCCATCGGAAATGTGCTGATGGTTGCCGTCCTCAGCCTGCCGCTTGTCTTCGTGCTTCTGGGATGGTGGCGGTGGCCCCCGTTGTGGCTGGCCATTGCTGTTCCTGCCGTGATGCTGGTGCTTGCACTCTGGCGTCTGGCCCTCATTCCGCGCCAGGTGCGTGCCATTGGATACGCCGAACGCGACGATGACCTGCTCATTCGCCGGGGCATCTTCTTCCAGCGCACCATGGTGGTTCCGTACGGCCGCATGCAGTACGTT
Organism: Paenarthrobacter sp. CC6; assembly: GCF_040560085.1. Lineage (NCBI taxonomy): Bacteria > Bacillati > Actinomycetota > Actinomycetes > Micrococcales > Micrococcaceae > Paenarthrobacter > Paenarthrobacter sp. CC6. The sequence goes on from NZ_JARDAN010000013.1 coordinate 174,519, forward strand.
GATGTCGCCGTCGGGCCGGTTGAGCGCAGCCTGGGGCTGTGCACGCTGAAACTCCACACCGCTTCCACCGGTACGAATGCCCAGCTCCCCGGCCTTCCTGCCCAGGAAGGCGCCCGCTTGCGCGAACAGCTTTCGGCCCGCGGAGAAGCCAGGCTGGCCGGGCTGTGAGCCCGGGAGACTCTGCGGTGGTGTTACCGGACAAAGCCGTCGACGGCGACTGGAAGCGGGTCCATCCTGCCTCGCCTTTCGTCCGCGGCTGGGTGGCGTTGGCCGCCGTCGGGTTCTTCTTCAGCAGGGACGCTTTCGAGCGGATGCTGCAGGGCCGGGATTTTGTGGATCCGCACCTGAGCGGCCGGGTGCCATGGCTCCTGGCCGGTGGCGCTGTGGTGCTGCTCCTGACAGTCGGCGGTTTCATTCTCAGCTGGTACTTCACCCGCTACCAGGTGGCCGAAGGCTTTGTCCGGGTGAACACGGGTTTCCTGTTCAAGCAGCAGCGGCAGGCGCGCCTGGACCGCGTTCAGGCCATCGACATTGTGCAGCCGCTTCTGGCGCGGATTTTCGGTCTCGCAGAACTCAAGTTTGAGGTGGCCGACGCCGGCGAGTCGGCCGTGCGGCTGGCGTACCTTCCCATCGACCAGGCCAAGCAGCTGCGCGCCACGATCCTTGCGCGGGCGGCGGGTGTGGTCAGCGAGGCCGGGGCTGAGCAGGAGATCCCGGAAGCCCCGGAGCATGTTGTCCTGTCGGTGCCTCCGGCGCGCCTCCTCGGTTCCCTGCTGCTGAGTGAACAGACCGTGGGCATCCTCCTCGGGGCCGCCGCGGTGGTCTCAACCTCGGTCCTTCTGGACAACACAGCAATCTTCCTGGCCCTCATCCCCGCCATCCTTGGTATCGGCGCTTCGTATTGGAGTTCATTCAACAAGGGCTACAACTTCACCGCGGCCATATCGCCGGACGGCATCCGGCTCCGCTACGGACTCCTGGATACGCAGGCCCAGACGCTCCCCCCGGGCCGTATCCAGGCCGTGATGGTCAGGCAGCCCCCCATCTGGAGGCTCTTCGGTTGGTACCGGATGCACGTCAATGTGGCCGGCTACGGCGCCGCGGGGAATTCCGACGGCGCTGCCCGCACCATGCTGCTCCCCGTGGGGTTGAAGCCGGACGTCCTGCGGATGATGTCCTTGGTGTTGCCGGATCCCGGGGTGGACGAACCCGCGGCCGTCTTTGATGCCGGTTTGGAGGGACTGGCGCCGTCGGGCCGCGTCCCGGCCGGCACTGATGGATTCGTTACGACACCCCGCCGTGCACGGTTGCTGGCTCCGTTGGGCTGGCGTCGGAACGGCTTTTTGGCCACCGGGACCGCCCTGCTGATCCGGTCCGGCCGATGGTGGCGCACCCTGGTAATGGTGCCGCATCAACGCACACAGTCCATGGCGTTGCACCAAGGGCCGCTGGCACGGCGCTTTGGTGTGGCTGATCTTGTCCTCCACACCACAGCGGGCCCGGTGCTTCCCCGCGTGTTCCAGGCCGGGGTGTCCCAGGCAGTTGAGCTTTTCGACCAGCAGGCCGCCCGTGCCCGGGAGGCACGGAAGCGGCAGACCAGCGAACAATGGCTGGCGCAGGTGGCGCCGCAAGCCCCGGAAGTTGCCGCAGCGGCAGCACAGCCAGAAGAACCCCAAACACCTAACCAGGAGGACCGCCACGATGGCTAAGCCAGGACGACTCGGAGTCGGGATCGTAGGTGCAGGCAAAGTGGGCGCCGTCCTGGGCGCGGCTTTGCGCGCGGCCGAGCACGCCGTCGTCGGGGTTTCCGCTGTGTCCGAGGCGAGCCGCGAGCGGGCCGAAAATCTGCTGCCGGGCGTTCCGATCCTTGAAATCCAGGACATCGTCGAGCGTTCCGAGCTGGTGCTGTTGGCCGTGCCGGATGATTCGCTGGGCGAATTGGTGGCGGGCCTGGCAAAGCTGGGAGCCTGGCAGCCCGGCCAGTTGGTGGCCCACACCTCGGGCCGGTTCGGGGTCGGAATCCTCAACCCTGTGCGGTCCGCCGGCGCGATTCCACTGGCCCTTCACCCGGCCATGACCTTCACGGGCATGAGCCTGGACCTGACCCGCCTCATGGACTGCACTTTCGGCGTCACCGCGGACGCTGCCATGCTGCCGATTGCCCAGGCGCTCGTAGTGGAGATGGGAGCCGAGCCCGTGGCGATCGCCGAAGCCGACCGCACCCTCTATCACGCAGCCCTTGCACACAGCTCGAACCACATGGTCACCTTGGTGGCCCAGGCCTCGCAGATGCTGCGGGAAATCGGCGTTGAGACACCGGAATCCATGCTCGGTCCGCTGCTGCGCGCCACGCTGGAAAATGCCCTCGCGTCGGGCGAATCCGCACTGACCGGCCCGGTGGCCCGCGGAGATGTGGGTACGGTAACGGCGCACGCCCAGGCGTTGAAGGAGTACGACGCCGGCGCGGGCGGCGATGTCCTCGCCGCCTACCAGGCCATGGCCCGGGCCACCGCACGCAGGGCAGGCAACAGGGGACTGCTGCGCCCGGAACAATTGACTGGTATCGACGAGGCTTTGGACGCAGATCCCAAGGCGCCGGAAGGAAACTGAACAACAATGGCCATCAAACTCGTCACCACAGCATCGGAATTGCGTGCGGAAAGTGCCCGGCTTCTCGCTGAAAAACGCGGGAGTTCTCAGGGCCTGGTCCCCACCATGGGCGCACTGCACCAGGGCCACGCAGCGTTGGCCCGCACTGCGGTGGCTGATAACGATGTTGTGGTGGCCACGATTTTCGTCAACCCGCTGCAGTTCGGTGATGCCGTGGATCTGGACCGTTATCCCCGCACGCTTGAGGCCGACATGGACCTCCTCGATGCCGAAGGCGTGGACCTTGTTTTCGCGCCGTCCGTGGAGGAGGTCTACCCGGGCGGGCAACCGTTGGTGCGGGTGACCGCCGGCCCGCTGGGCGAAAAGTGGGAAGGCGCCTCGCGTCCGGGGCATTTCGACGGCGCCCTGACCGTGGTTGCCAAGCTGCTGCACTATGGACTCCCCGGCGGAGCGGCAGCGGACGGCACGACGGCGGCCTACCGTGCCTACTTTGGGCAGAAGGACGCGCAGCAGCTGGCCTTGGTGAAGCGGATGGTCTCGGACTTGAACTTCCCCGTGGAGATTGTTCCCGTGCCGATTGTCCGGAGCGACGACGGATTGGCGCTGTCCAGCCGCAACCGGTTCCTCTCGGACGAAGAGCACGAGGCCGCCCTGGTGTTGTCGCGGGCTTTGCGCCTTATTGAGTCGCGCGCAAACGCGCACGAACCGCTTGACCTGGATTCCGCCGTCGCGCTTGTTGAATCCCAGCCGTTGGTGGAACTGGACTACTTCGACGTCGTCGACCCCGCCACCTTGGAACCCCTCGCCGAAAACTGCAAGGAAACGCCGTTCCGCGGCGAAGGGCTGGCGATCATCGCGGCCAAAGTCGGTCCGGTCCGGCTCATCGACAACGCCCCATTGTTTTCCTAAGGTTTGGTTTTTCCCCCGTGACGGGAATTCGCTGGGCGTTTAGACTGTTCAAGTCTTCACCGGCACCGCTCGCCGGACACCAAATCCAAACCTTGGGGAATCCTCATGTCTACCGACGTCACGTCCGACGCTAACGGCAAACCCGAATCCGGCACTTCCGGAGCCGCCGCCTCGGCAGGGACAACGTCCACGCAGGCTTCGGCCTCCGGAAAGATGTCGCGTGAGTCCGTGACGGTCATCGTCACGCTGCTGGTGGCGACCTTCGTGGTGATCCTCAACGAGACCATCATGAACGTTGCCTTGCAGCGCCTCATGACGGATCTTCAGGTGAGTGCTTCCACGGTTCAGTGGCTTGCCACCGGGTTCATGCTCACCATGGCAGTGGTCATCCCCACCACGGGCTTCATCCTGCAACGCATGAGTACCCGGGGCGCGTTCATGCTTGCCATGGGACTCTTCAGCGGCGGCACTTTGCTGGCGGCGTTGGCACCCGGATTCCTGGTGCTGCTGCTGGCCCGCATCGTCCAGGCCGGCGGAACGGCCATCATGCTGCCGCTGCTGATGACCACCATCCTCACGCTGGTGCCCATGTCCAAGCGCGGCGCCGTCATGGGCAACGTGAGCATTGCCATTTCCGTGGCGCCCGCGATGGGGCCCACCGTTTCCGGCATCATCCTTGACCATTTCTCGTGGCGTTTCATGTTCGTATTCGTGCTGCCGGTCGCCTTGGCTGCTTTCGCGATTGGTGCCAAGTACCTCACCAATGTGGGGGAGCGCGAGAAGACGACCCTCGACGTCACGTCCGTGATCCTGACGGTTCCGGCCTTCGGTGGACTGGTCTATGGCCTTAGCCAGATCGGTGGTTCCAACGCGGGGGTTGTTCCGGTGATCGCCCTGGTGGTCGGCCTTCTATGCCTGGCGCTGTTTGTCGTCCGGCAGCTCAAGCTGCAGAAGTCCGATGCTCCGCTGCTGGACCTGCGCGCCTTCAAGTTCCGCATGTTCACGGTGTCCACGCTGTTGATGGTGGTGGCAATGATGGCGCTGTTTGGCGGCGTCATCCTGCTTCCGCTGTACCTGCAGAACACCTTGCACTTGCAGCCCCTGGAGACCGGGCTGGCCTTGCTGCCCGGCGGTTTGGCCATGGGCCTGCTGGGTCCCGTCATCGGCAGGATCTTCGACAAGGTGGGCCCTCTGCCCCTGACCCTGTCCGGTTCGGTCCTGATGGTGCTGACCTTGTGGCAGTTCTCGCGGCTGGATGAGGCCAGTTCGCTTGGTTGGGTGATTGCCCTTCACGTGGCCCTGAGCTTCGGCCTTGCGCTGCTGTTTACTCCGGCATTCACCACGGGCCTGAACCCGCTGCCGCCGCACCTCTACTCGCACGGTTCGGCGATCATCAGCACGGCCCAGCAGGTTTCAGGTGCAGCCGGTACCGCGCTGCTCGTGTCCATTTACGCTGTGGTTTCTGCTTCGTCTGGTCTGGTGGCCGGCATGCAGGCGGCCTTCCTGGCCGCGACCGTCATTGCCCTCGCCGCCGTGGTGCTCAGTGCCATGATGCGGAAGACCGAAGGCGCGGGAGGCCACGGCGGCCACTGACCCTCGCTCACATCCCGCGGGTTTGGACCGGACGCTTGCTCATATCCCGCGGGTTTGAATCGGACGCTTGCTCATTTTCTTCGACGCTCTCTCACTTTGGTGGGGGAGCGTTGTTGTTTTGGTGTCGGATGTCGTCTTTGGGGGTTCGACGGCGGTTGTTGGGTTGGGTGCGAGGGTGTCCGGGGGTTGTGATGGGGTTCACGGTGGTTGTTTTGGTGGGTTTGGGGGTGGTTTGTTGGGTTGGTGGGGTTGTTTGGGTTGTGTTTGCGGGGTTTTTGGGTGGTGTTGGGGTGGATTTGGTGTGGGGGTGGGGCGCGTGTAAAGTTATTCGAGTCGCCGCCGCTGATGCGGAAAGATAGCGACCGACTCCCTTTCAAATCACCGGTTCCGGTTGTGCTTTTGTGTGCTTCTGGTGGGTGGGGGAGGCCCGGGGTTTGGTTTGCTTTGTGCAGCCGGTTCGGGTAAGTTTGGAAAGTTGCTCCGGAGCGAGCCTGGACCCTGTGGGGTGTGGGTGGTGCCGGTAGTGTCTGTTGTTTGAGAACTCAATAGTGTGCCAAGTTTGTTGATACCGATTGTTTTATTGATTGGTTGAATTTTGCC